>NZ_CP039691.1:2370000-2670000 GCF_005145045.1 Agrobacterium larrymoorei | reverse complement strand
ACGCTCGGTATCATAGGAATCCATTTTGGGCTTGAACTGGGCGCGAGCGTAGGGAAGCCCTTCGCGGCCCGCAACGACCTCGAACTCGTCCATGGCATCAATCAGAGCTTCGAAACGTTTGCGCCCGGGAGTAATGAGCGGTGCCTTTCCAACACGGCTTTTGTTTTCCTCTGCGATGCGGGCATGGACATCACGGAGCAGCTTTGCCTTCGACGGCTTGCGGCGGCTAGCATAGTTGCGTGCTTCCTCCAGCCAGATCGCATAGCTTTCGGCGCACTCGACCTTCGGATTGCGGAACCCGGGTCCATTGCGACGGTAAATGAGAGCGCGAACATCACGACCGCAGCTCATGTACTCGCGAAAATGACGGTTAAAGCTGCGGACGGACGGTGTGTTGAAAAAGCTCGTGCTGGCATCGCAGCGCGTTTTCCGCTTAGTGCCATCCTGTTCCGTCAGTTCCTGCGCCTCGATCTGGATTTCGAGGCTCCATTTCTTGAGCAGACCCGCAAGTTTCTCGCTACGGGGGAACTTGCGACCGGTTTCCGCGCAATGCTGCTCATAGCGAAGGATCAACGCTTCGTGGAAACGAGCGATGGCCACGTCACGCGGCTTGAAGTCGTCGACGCGCTTGTCGCCGACGAGATGACGCAGCCTCGTCTCCGTCTTGGTGTGGAAATTGTAGTGGACCGATGCCTTGTCGTTCATCAGCGCCTGGCGGATTTCAGCATGGGAAATACGCGTCTCGAAACGGTGGTCCGTTTCCCGTTGGAAACGATATTCGTTGTTGTCGTAGTCAACAGGGACCCAGTTGGTGCCACGGTAGGTGAAACGGTCGAGCGGGCCCATTTCGGTGATCGGAGTGTATTCGGTCATCTTAATTTCCTTTGGACATAGCTTCGCCGTGCTCAGGCACGACGTGTCTGAGTGAGGGCAGGATTGGGGTTGGCTAGAGGTTGATGGTGAACCAGGTCAGTTCATTGACCCGGCCGCGTTGAACTGGTTTGAGGACTTGCAGATCGATCAGCCGCCAGATCGCGATGGTGCGATCCGTCCGTTCGACATGCGGCACATACAGCTGGAAGAACTGTATCTGGCTACCGCTCTGCCCATGCAGCTCTCTCAACAGCGTGCGTACATGGCCCTCATCATGAAATTCGCGAGACCAGAGGATGGTCTTTGCATTGCGAAAATCGTCCTTGGTCGCGTGCCGCTCAGTCATGATTCTCATGTCATCGAACAGCGCGCGATGTATTCTCTGGACACCAGCGAAGACGGGGTAGAGTTCGGCTTTTTCGCGCTCGTATTTGACCGCAATGGCCAAACGGAAGCCGCTTTTGAACCGGGCCCAGTAATCGAAGGTGTGTTCCCGCAGATGTCCCTCCGGGTCGACATACGTCACCTTCGGAAATTGGGAACGAACTTCCACGATGCCGTGGCGGGCCTGGATGACAGCAGATACCTGCTGCTCAAGCTCGCTTTCATGCTGGACCTGGCGATTGTCGAACACCGACGCGCCGTTGGTTTTCAGCATGTGTTTCACAGGAACGTTGCGTGCGCCACCGTGAAGACGAGGTGGCACCCAATGCTCAGGTTCAACGTGGGAATTGGGGGGAAAGCTGGTCGCGCTTACCATTTGGACGTACGCATCCCGACCATCGCGTTTTTGTCGGCATCAATCCCGCCATCCTGGAAAACCTGGAAGCGAGAATGAACGCCCTCTCCGTTGCCGGAGCGCAATTCGGTCAAGATGGCACGACGCACCAAAACATGGTGCAGCACATTTTTCGATGGGCGCATAGATACCTCCTGGGCGCACATGGGTGGCAGCCCATCCGGAGGTAGAGGACACAGTGTCCTTACTTCAGATGGAGCTGAGGAAGGTCGTTCCTAGATTGACGATGCGTATCATCGTGGGGCTCCGTGTTTGAAACTGGAACAGAAGATAGTCAGAGGTGGTACCGGGAGTCTAGCGAGGGAATCTGTGCGTTCAAACTATGGTTAACGAAATCTATACTCGCAGTCCGAGCTTACGGCTCACAACGGTTTGAGCGGCGGTATCATCTCTGTGTCCACCACCTCAGTGTTGCTGTTCGCCACGTACCTCTGAACTTTCGCCACAGCAACTGAGCAAAAAGGCTCGTTTTCCTCTTTTGGTTGTGGGTAATTGCCATCTCGTCCAATGTTTAGGTAACTTTTGCTCGTTAGGCTCGCCGCAATTCAAACGAATCTGACGGCAAAAAATGACCATCGCGATCAAATACAAGAAAATCGACGACTCGGAGGGCGAGTATTATGTCAGCCTGGACGGAAACGCTGGAGAATCGGTAGGCACGGGCGACGACGGCCGGGTCAAGGCTTTGGGAAAAGTCGCTCACAGTAGGGCGTCGAAAGAAGTTCAAAAGAAATGGCTGGAGACACTGAAAGAAGCAGAAGCAAAGTGCGAGAAGGAGTTCTCGCTCAGCACTAGCAGGGTTTTTCTAACGCTTACAGTGGATGGCAAAGAGTCCTACAAGAGAGCGTCCATCGACGAACTAGCTGTTGTCATCAGCCAAATTGAAGCGCCCACAAAGGGTCACCGGCCACCCGGTTTTTAGAGGCCTGAAAACGCTTAGCGTTAGCGATTCTCTCCAAGCCAACGACGTCTGCGGGAGAGCTTTCAAGCCAATACTCATAGTCCAGCAGTGCCCCGTTGCCATGTATAGCTTCGAGTTGCTGCCAGCTATTCAAAAGCAATCTCGCATCAATGACCGCAGCTTCATACTTGCCAATGGGATCGATAATGAGGTTTTCATCAATTCGCTGAAGCCAAGTAGACAACCCATTGGTATCTCCACGTTCAACGCAACTGAAGGCAATACTGACCCTGAAAGGGACTTCTGACGTCCATTGCCAGTCCGGGTCCTTTGCCTTTTCAGTCCGCTCAATGATTGCCGCCTGTAAGGCACCCAGATAGTCGATACTCATCAGCTTAATCCGCTAAGTCATTCATTGGATTCTCGCTGAAGATTTCCATCGGCGCAAATACGCTCACTCGCGTTTAACGCTTCCTCTCTCCTATAATGTCAATCGGGGATTGATTCGGGGGTGGTATGCTGGAAGTCGACAAAAAACGCGAAGCAACAGCTTCGATCAGGGGCTATTTCTACCAGCTCGATGCAGCGTTACTCGAAATCCTGAACGCGGGCCTGGACGAGAGCGTTGTCATCGAGGGCATTGAAGACTTCGACCGCTACACCGATGAAGGTGTCATCTACGGCCAGGTAAAATACTACGCTGAGCAGAACCTAACAGACTCGGTGCTGCGCGATCCCCTGCATAAGCTCTTTGTTCATTTTCACGGGCTCGAAGAAGCACGACGCGAAGGCCGGAAATACCTGCTGTACGGGCATTTTTCGGAAGTCAAGATCGATATTGGTGAGCTTTCGGTCGAGCGCTTTAAATCGGTGATGGAATACCGGAAGGAAGTGAAGGCCGCTGACGGTACGAAATCCTACGAAAAGAAGTCTTTGCTCGACGGCATGGCCGCACCAGATGAGCTAATCGAGGCGTTCTGCAAGAGCTTCAGCATACAAATCTCGACGGAATTTTCTGAACATCGCAACATCGTCATCGAAACAATACGGAAAAACCAAAACGTCTCCGCGTTTGAGGCCGAAGGCTTTCACTATCCAATGGCCTTCGACTACATCGCCACACTCGCCACGAAAAAAGATCACAACGACCGCAAGGTCACCCGTCGTGACCTGCAGGAACTGCTCAAAGGTACTCAAGCTATCCATAATCGCTGGCTTCTCCGGGAGAAGGATGCAAGCGAGTACGCGAAGCATATGAAGCGCCTGTACTTTTCGCCCACGAACGGCGCAGGAATCGTCCGTGCTTTCATCATTGAATGCGATGCGGCAACCGACGCTTCGGTTGTCTGCGACCAACTCAGGGCAATCGGCAACAACTGGAGTTCGGCTAAGAAGCGCCGCATCCAGAGTTCCGAGCGCTACGCGCCATTCATCCTGTTGCGCGGCGCGGATGAACAACTCATCATGCAAGTGAAGAACGAGCTTTTCGATACTGGAACAGTTTTCGTAGACGGTTTCCCATATCGCGGGTCTCTATTCCGCATCGATCACGTTCATAGCCAACAGACCCATGAGCACCAGATCGAGATTCGTCTTGTTGACGACGTTGACCAGTTGCTGGAGGTCCTGGATGGGGTGGGGCGGAAGTTGTGCCACATATACGACTTCTTCCTTAAACGCCCTGCAACCATGGCGCTGCCGGGTCCAAAGAGTCGGATGTATTCGATCCCCGTCAGTAGCATCTCCACAATCACGAAAATTATCTGAGGACATACAATGACTGAGGAAATCGCCAATGCCGAGGTTGTCGCCGTTTACCCCAACAAAGTCCGAGTGGCCGTCGATGATCTCTTGAACTTCCAGGCGGCGGGAGAGTCTCTTCGCGTTGGGTCCTTTCTCAAGGTCTCGGACAATGACAACGTTTCTCTAATCTGCATCATCGAAAGCTTTTCAATCGAGATGAAAGAGGTGAAGGGCGACGGCAGCAGTGACTACAAGCGCGTCTATATGATCGATGCGTATCCCCTCGGGACCCTTAAAGACGGAAAGTTCAATCGCGGCGGTGACGAACTCGCCATTCCACCAAAGAAGGTCGTCCCGGCGACGAAAGCGGAAATCGCAGCCATCTATGCAGACTGCTATGCGGCTGAAGACCGCTTTTGCTTTTCGTCATTGACTAGGCAGCGCGATATCGTGGTCCCTGTCCATGGCGACCGGTTTTTCAACAAGCATATTGCTGTTGTCGGTGCGTCAGGATCGGGCAAGTCGTCGAGTGTGTCGTCAGTTCTGCAAAAGGCAATATCTGCCAGAACCGGCGAATACCACGGCCTCAACAACTCCCATGTCCTAATATTCGATCTTCATTCTGAATACGCCTCTGCCTTCCCGAAGGCCAAAGTGATCACCGTCGATGACCTCGTGCTGCCCTACTGGCTCCTCAATGAGGATGAGATGGAGGACATGTTCCTGGAGTCCGGGGACAACAACAACTACAACCAGGAGGCATTACTTCGCTCAATCATCACGGTTGCGAAGCGCATAGCCAACCCAAAAGTTCTGAAAGTCAATTTCGACAGCCCGCTGCCATACAACATAGACCATCTGGCTAATGCTCTTCGCCATCTCACACGTGAGAAGGTCGACAGTGAGAACTCGCTGACCATCAAACTGAAAGACGGTTCGCAGAAAGAATTCACGGACACGGATGACCAGCTCACGCATTATTGCACCGAGAGCTATGAATTTGCGATCAAGGCTACGGGTGTAAAAAAAGGCCCCTACGCCGAGGGGAGCATCGACAAATTCGAGAGACGCGTAAGGTCGAAGATCACCAACTCCCGCTTAGGGTTCATCTTCGGTGACAAGGCGAAAAACGCAACCTTAGAAGATGTCATAAAGCAGTTTACTGGTTACCGTGATGCGTTGGAGACCAACGTCACCATAATCGATCTCAGCGGCATCCCCTTTGAACTGCTCAGCATCACCGTTTCGCTAATCTCCCGCCTTATGTTTGATTTTTGCTACTATGCTCGTCGGGTCGAGAGCAAAACAGAACAGCCATTTTTGATGGTATATGAGGAAGCTCATAAGTATGCTCCGAAGAGTGGTCTTGCCCGCTACAAGGCTTCACTAGCCGCAATCGAACGCATTGCCAAAGAAGGCAGAAAGTACGGAATCAGCCTCCTGATTTCGAGCCAGCGGCCGTCTGAGATATCAGAGACTATCTTTTCGCAGTGCTCCAACTTCTTGGCAATGCGCCTCACCAACCCTGATGACCAGAGCTATGTCCGCCGACTATTGCCGGATACCCTTGGCAATCTGACCGAGGGAATGCCTGCGCTTGAGCAAGGAGAAGCACTTCTTATCGGAGACGCGGTCATCATGCCGTGCGTCGTGTACGTGGAGAAATGCGATCCAGAGCCTTCTTCCAGCGATGTGAAATATCTCACGCTCTGGAAAGAGGAATGGAAGAAAATTGATTTCAAAAAGCGCGCGGACAATTGGCGAGGATAGTTATTGTCTGCCGATATGAAGCTCATTCAGTCACGGAGATGGCAATGAATACCACGAAGGGGAAGCCTTCACTGAAAGTAACATATAATCTCGACCGGATCGTCCGTGCAATCCAACTGAGTGGCGATGCTATGTCTAGGACGAAACTGAGGAACCAGCTTCAGTTGACGGACGACGAATTGAACGCCGCGTTAGATCATGGCTGCAACGAAAAATTCCTACAGAAAGGGGATTATAATTTTTACGCTGTAAAAAAGCCGTTCGTGATCAGTGAAGAACGTTTTTATCCGGCGGTTGAAATTGGCCTAAAGAGGCTGTGGGTCGCAGAAAATTTCCACGAGAACGAGTTTTACCTGGAAGAAACCGCGAACAAGGACAGCAAGATCGCTGGACGCTGGACGCGTCCAGATTTTACGATGATCTCGCATAAGAAATTTGCGTGGACTATAGGGCACGAGTTCGACGTTGTGACGTTTGAGGTGAAGCGCCCTGACAGTTGCAATGTTTTGGCGGTCTTCGAGGCCCTGTCGCATGCTACAGCTGCGACACGCGCTTACGTGGTTTTCCCGATTGACGCATCTGAGTGGGCTAAATCTGATCCGGCACAGGAAGCCCGAGTTAAAGACGAATGTTCTCGCCACGGTGTCGGACTGATCTTGATTGAGAATGTCTACATCGATCCCCAACCCGTTCATGTGATCAAAGCGGTCAAGCGGGAGATCGATCACGAACGCTGCAGTAACTTCCTAGAAGCCGTAGTGTCTACCGAGGGAAAGCAGCGCATCTCAGTGTGGAAGTAGTGATGACATGAAGGTTGGGTACACCGAGTTCTCCTTTGGATACGCGTTTACCGAAAGTCTCATTCGGTCACACCCCGCCGGAGCAACGGGCGCGCCGGTTTTCCCTAATTTGGTCCAAGAGGCGCAACTTGGATACGACGTCCAAATCCAAATGCCAGCAGTGCCACTTTTCTTTCAGTTTAAGTTGCCTGACCGTATGAAGAAGGAAACCGCGTTCGAGGTATCTACCGGCAGCTGTCCATGCACAGTTGTTCCCCGCAATGGACAAACGGGCATGCTGGAAGGGATATCGGTTCGATTTCGCTACCTTAAAACAGCAAGCGCTGGTCAACAATCCAAGCGCATATCAAGGCGGCCTGGAGCCCCGGATTTATACCCCAACCCAGTTTGGAGCCGTAGACCTTTTCGTTGTCTCTGGGCCTCGCGATAGTGTGGCAGCTGACGCCGACCAGATCGAGATGGATGCCTTCTATTCGTTCGGCGATCCTGGGAGCGTACTTACGAAATGCGATGGCTCATCGAATCCATTCGGAAACCAGCTGTTGACATTTGGAAGGGCCGATCCCAGCGATCACTGCCCGATAGTAATGGTACTTAAGGACGCCAACTGAAGCATCGATATGCTGACATTTGACATCAAGCCGCCTGGCGTAGATCGGTAATTTTCTGAAATTCCGACAGGAGGTCTGGATGGAATTGCGCGAGGTACCGGACAACTCGGGCATTCCGAGCAGGCGGGCTAAGTAGCCAGTCGCAAGAACAAGATCGAGGTGATCCGTGCCGTAGTCCTGCTCGATAGTTTTGAACTCCCTGTCGAGCGATGTCGTTTCGTGCTCCATAAGCGCAATTTGTTCCTCGCTTAAGCCGCCGATCTTTTTCTTCGGGCGAACGAGCATCGTATCTGGTGTCGCAGCCACCAGCGATTGCGCATACGTCACTGTGAATTTGTTCATTGCGATCATTAACTGTGACGCCTCGATCTGGCGCATAGGCTTCATTTTCTTCAGCTGCCCAATCGTGTTCAGTGGAACGTGCTTCTCCTTCAACATCTCGACAGCCTCTGGGCAAATGCCTTCCAACAGGCTTCGTTTGTGTCGGATACTGGAGATGTTGACATTGAGCGCGCGAGCCAATCGCTCCTCCGGCACACCCTTTTCGATGGCCTTCAATATCATCTTATGTTCTTGGATCGTAGCCAGGCGGCTTATTCGTCGATTGTAGGTATAGGCTTCGTCTTCAGTCGCGACCAAGCAGACGACTTCCGTTTCACCGCGTTTAGCGAGAACGTCCAACCGGATGTGTCCGTCAAGCAAATGAAACTTTTCGTGGTCATGCCGATCCCTAATAACAACTGGCGGCTCGATGATACCGACTTCCGCAATCGATGCCGCTATCTGAGAATACTTCACAGATTTCACGGCAGAAGGCGAGAGCTGCTTAAGCGGCATTATTTCTTCAATCGGAATTCGAAGGCTTGTGCTCTCGAATGACAACGGTACGGCGTTGCTCGGTGCGGTCATTGCCGATCCCTTTCGTTTCCCAGCCTGGAAACCAAGGCTTCTGGAAGTGAAACCAGCCCTTCTTCCGCCAGCATGTTGGAGAAATGTTTGTCCGATAAAAGTTTGCGCATCGCTTCTATGACAAACACCAGGCGAGCTTTCGCCGTTTCGGCGCGACGGATAAGTATCCTCTTACGATCAACGTCCTCCTGAAAGGCCCTCAACAACGCCTCCGATGACACCGGTCTTGTCCTGGGTTTCGATTCGACCTGTTTTAGCCCTTTCCCTTGCTGTCGACGCTGCTCGATAAGTCGCTTGGCAGCCATGAGCTTTTTGCCGCGCAGGAGCTTTCTTTCATAGGCTGATTGAAGGGCAGCCTGAATATCATGGTCTTCGGCTTCGGCGATTTCCAGAGCTACGCTAAAGGGTATCTGGCCAGTTTCCACCGAGCGCAGAAGTCGTTCCTCTCCCTTTTCCAAAAGCCGAACTACGGCGTAGACATACTCGCCTGACAGACCCGTCATGCGCGCAATTTCCGGCACACTGTGCCCACGCCCTTTCATTGCTCCAATGTCTTGAAGATAGTCGATTGCCCGATGCTGTCGTCGCGCACAGTTCTCAACGATGCTGGCGACGAGGCAATCCTCCTTGTTCGCGTTCACGACGAGGGCCGGTACTTCCTGCTGCCCCAGAGCCTTAAAGGCTTCGAGCCGCCCCTGTCCGCAAACCAGATCATAATATGGTCCACCAGCTTCCATTCGGCGGGTGACGGTGATGGGGCGTTTAAGTCCGACCTGTCCTATGTTCGAGATTATCTCTCTAAAATGCTTCTTGTTACGCTCACGTGGATTTACAACGGTTATCCGGGAGATGGGGATCATCTCAACCTTCTGAGCCGGTATAGCTGTCATCGGACGACCTCCATCAATGTACGGCGCGTTGCCATCGCATAGAACCGCGAGAGGGATTCATAACGGTATGCGTCGAGCGACAAGCCATTGAACTCGCATAGCCTCAATACGGCTTCGTGCATGTCCAGCAGCGGCAACAGATAGTAGTCGTATGGCTCGGTGTTGCCGGGAGCCATGCGAACCACCAAGGTGATGTCGGGCTTGAGCAGGGAATCTAATCTCACCTTCCACCGAAGAGCGCCGGAAGACGTTTGGATGCACCGAACGATGACTATCGATGTGGTGAACTCATGGTTGATTGTTAGCAGGTCGGTTGCCGGAGCCTGGTCGACGTCACCCCCTGCCAAACGAATACCTTCAAGCACCTCTTCCAAAAGTTTGGGGTACAAACGGCGCAGAGACCGGTTGATCTCCAGATACTTGTAGTCATGGTCGGGCACGAAACCCACAAGTGCGTATGCACGTAATAGACTGCCAAAGCGATGCGAATACGAACTACTGGAAGGGCAATCAGATGCTTCGTCGATAATCAGGCCTGACAAGTAGCCCTGTTGTTGGAACACCTCTGCGAGCTTCTTGAGCATAATTTCATCGGACAGGCGTTCCGACCTCCGAGTGATTATCGCCCGAGCTTGTGCGAAAAGCTCGATGGGCACAATTCCGGTGAATGCACCGTCAGCGCGAACCCAGTCCTCCTCAGGATTGTTCACGTGGGATTGTTTCAGCTTACACGACGTGCGCGCCCAAACGTTGTTGCCAACATATTTCTCGTTAATCAGCACCTGATGCACGGTGCCTCGTGTCCACGACCGGCCCCAATCCGTGAGGATTCCCTCCTGATTTAGAATTGACGCGATTTCGGCTTCGGTCCGCTCCGACCTGACAAATAGATCGTAAATCCTCCGGACCACCTGGACTTCTTGCTCTGGGCCGGGCACCAGAATGACACGGTCCGTCGCGATACTCTTGTGTTCCCCCCGTACCAATTCACCTTTCGGGTTGCCATTTTGGTCGATTAACTGACGGCGAAGGCCGAAGCCTGGAGCGCCACCTTGCCGATAGCCAAGCCGAATAAGATTGGCTTGCCCGTTGAATACCTTGACCGACAGTTCCCTGCTATACTCACCGGCCATTGCTCGCTTGACGGTCTTGATGATGGATGAGCCCATGCTGCCGTCATTCTCGAATTGCTCTGCGCAATAGTGGACCAGAATGCCGTGACGCTTGCAGCGCAGTTCGACCTCGGCAGCTTCATCAGGGTCCTGAAACCGGCCCCATCTGCTAACATCATAGACAAGTACGACTTTGTAGTTGGCTCGGCCAGATTCGACATCTGCAAGCAGACTTTGAAGCGCATCCCGCCCAACCAAGCGAAGCCCGCTTTTGCCCTGATCGGCATAAGAGCGGACGATCTCAAATCCAACCTTCTCGGCGTATCGGCGGATGACCGCGAACTGATTGTCAGTCGAATACTTCTGATGCTCGGTGGACATCCGAACATAAGTTGCAGCAGGAACTCTTGGTTCTTCGGGTGTCGCTGAGCGACCGCCCTTTTGGCTCCAGTCGATGACCATCAGATGTCAACAATTCTCGCTACCGTTCATTCGGGGCGGCCGGAGTATATATCGAGGAGACTAGGAACATGGTTCGGAAATCGGGCACAACTGTTCCGCCTTCTGCGGCGGAAAGTCGTCATGAATATTCGCTTGCGGTGTCCCGTGCACTTCGAGAGGAGTTGGGTCGAAGCGCACGGGCAGCGAAAACCATCATGCAATGGACTGGAGCGAGTGAACGGGCCGCCAAATATTGGCTTGCCGGGTCCAGAGCACCAAGTGGACCACAGCTTGTCTTGCTGGCAAGGAATTCAGATGCTGTCCTTCACGAATTCCTTCGAATGTCTGCACGTGATCTATTCTCCGTCTCCATCGAGCTAGAGGCCGCCGAAGCCTCACTTGCCAGGGCGAGCGCCATTTTACGAGCGTTGCGCCTCAACGGTTCATAGGTTCTTGCCTGAGCGATCAAAATCTGAGGGGAAAACGACCTCCGTCCTCTGATGACGGCAGGGACGCTCTCCTCTACTGGCCGATAGCCAAGATTTAGGCACGGCTTGCAAGAAACAGCGCCAGGGATTGCGGGCAGGAGCCGCCAGCATTGGTCGGGAACGCAGCAGGAGGCAACTGGATTGGATTGCGGCTGGATTTAAATGGAGTGCACCTGGTCGATGCGGCCCACTAAGTCGCAGAAATTCGATTTGATGACCTGAGCTACCTTGGCTTCAGGATAGTTCAAGACTTCACTAATAATTGGCAGTGCTCTTTCGACGTGCCAAGGCATCAACGGCGCATCGCCGTCGGTTGCGAAAGGCCCGTCAGTTTCGGTCAGGAGCCGATTGCGCGGCATGGAGGAGAGCAATTCGCGTCCTTTGCGGCTCCGCAACATCGCTGGTCCGACGCTGAACCAGCAACCCAGCTCGATTGCTCGGTCTAACTCCTTCCTAGTGCCGCTAAACCAGTGGAGAACCGGCAAACTCTTGCTCAGATTCGCTTCGATGACATTCAACACCGCTGTTGCTGCGCCACGAGAATGGATCGACAATATCCTGCCGCCGTAGCCCTCAGCGTACTTCAAAATGATCGAAAAGACCTCGGTCTGAAGCTTGAGGCTAGGCGAATGATCTGGTGATCCATCGATGCCGATTTCTCCGACATACTTGGTCTGCTCCATGAATTTTCGCACGTCGTCGACTTCGCGATGACGGGCGGCGACCAGCTCGGGGTGAAGCCCGACGGCCACTCGAATGCGCTTTCGGCCTTCGGTCAGCCTGATGTTGCCGAGAAAAGCCTTCGGCGTGGTGGTAACCGCCAAAACAAAGGCATCGCGTTTATCTGCCTCTGCGATCACCCGACCAGGATTTGGGTAGAGGTCCAGATGGCAATGCATGTCAATCATCGGAGTCCGGTCGCTTCGAGAAACTCGCCTATTTCCAGAAGACCTTCCTCAGCCACTTTCCGGTACTCATCAGCCTTTACGCCGAAGGATGTTGCTCCAATCGCCGGACCAATCCAACGGCGAGCGCCATGCCGATTTACATAGTCGAGGGCGGTCAACGTTTGCATGACGTCGTCATACTCAGCGAACGCCTTACCATGAAACTCGTTGTTGATGCGACCCTGCACGGTGAGTTCCACCTTGGGATGGATATAGGCTGTGGTATCTCCGTCGATACGCCCACTCCATTTCAAGAATGCAGATCGACGGACCAGGCAAGGTAGGCACCGACCACAATGCGTGTAGCTGCGCCCAGCGCGTCCGCAACTCATCGATATCGGAGCGAGTTCGGCCAGAAGCTCTTGGCTTCGGCATTCCGCCATCATCACGCCCTTTGTTTTGAACTGGTACAGGTTGCAAAGCCGGACCTTTATGCCAAGTTCGTCGAGTAGGCTCTGGAGCATCTCAATGAACTTCGGATGCGTCGTTCTCGTGCTGAGGCTACCTCTCCTCATCGTCGTGAGAGGCACATTCAAACTGATAAACCCGTTCTCCGGCGTATGAAGGTCGACGGTTTCACCAGCAACATATTTATCCAAGAGCGTAGCAGCGAGCACTCCAAACGCGATGAACACAATGGAACGGGGGCGCTGAGAGATTTCGGCAGCAACGCCTGCAGTCCTCGGATCAGCGTTGAGCGAGAGAAGTCGTTGTCCAGCACCGGTTCGCGCGGCAAACTTCTCTTGTTTGGCAACGTCTCCGCGAACCCTATTCGATACATATACTGGGTGATCAACACCCTTGGTTTCCATATCAATGGCACCAATAAGACTGTCCAGGCCGCCTGACAGGAGAGCCACGCAGGTTTCCGGTCGTGAACCAGCGATCTTCTTGGGAGGAGCTGGATGATATCCGCCTTCAACAAAGGTCAGATTCCAGAAGTCACCCGTCAGGAACGAGAGCATTGCCGAAATCTTTTCGGACAGCACTTGCCATCGATGAGGGTCGCTGACTCCGACGGTCAGTTCGATCTCACGGGTCCAGCCATCAGGGCTGACGGTTGCTCGGTTCACCAGTCGGTCAGCACCCACCACGCCGAGCGCCAACGCAGTAAAATCCCATGCCATTGTCGATGGCGACCGCCCCGCCCATTTGAAGAGTTCGCTGGCAACGGATAATCCTGCGTGGCCAGATGTCCGGCTCAGAGCGCCTAGATCACCTTCGAATATGCTGATGCGATGATCCATGCCGGAGGGGGATGGCTGATCGGGTCGGAGCGCTGCGATCTTCATTCGAGATAGCTTTCGAAAATGTCCATAACCTGGGCAGTGACGTCGCGGGCGATTTTCGCCGATGTGCTGCGGCTGATTTTTGAGCCGCTTGCCTTCACCTTCACGTATTGCGTCCGGTACGCTTCCCGAACGAAGTCGCTGATTTCCTTGAGCCGGTCATTTGCCAGAACAGCGCTACCATGGGCCGCTCGCTGGACGGAGGCACCAATGTCAGCAACCAGTATATTGAAGGCGGAGTACGACAGGGTTCTAACGAAGCACTCCTCCGCCAATTCAGGTGGGAGATTGGTGACATCGGCATTTTCGTTCTCATTGAGAACCGAACTGACGGCCTCGGCAATCGCTTCGCGTACACCGGCATCGTCGAGCGACACTTCACCAGGATTGACTGCCTCCGCAATCCGTTCGGCAACCTCACTGTGCGATAACCCCGCCAAGGTCGAAACATCGAGTTCTGACTTCTCACCGTCAACGGTAGCAGCGCCATCGCCCCGAGATAAGATATCGAACACCCCTGCGGCAGCAGAAGAGGACTTAATCATTCGACGGGAAGTCGTTGCCGACCCACCGTATCCCTTCTTCACATAGTTGCCGAGTGCACTTCGAAGACTACGGCTATCACCTGTCTTGGCAAAGTTGCCGATTGCGCGACGGGCTGACGTGAATCTCCGAGCGGGAGCTAGGTCAGTCGGTGTTGCATTATCCTGACCCTCATCTGGTGGTGCCTCATTCGGCTTTTTGGGAGGCGTCGGTCCATCAGGTCGCTTTTCCGGTGGCTTTTGTGAAGGCGACGGCGAACCACCATCTCCTGGACGCGTCAAAGGCTTAGGCGGCACTTGCGGCGTTGGCGCATCTGGTCCCACCCAGTTCGGCACCAGAGGGACATTTTTTCCGGGTCCGCTACTCGTCTTCGACGTGCCCATTATTTGCCCGCCTTTAATTCGGCAGCTACGGCTTTGCTGACTGTGGTCGGAAGATCGGGACGCTTTGCCAGCCCAACTATAACTTTCTTTCCCCACTCGGACGTGGCTAGTCGCGGGATGAGGCCAGCTTTGAGTGCTGAAGAGGGCACATTCCCGAAGAACACGATCAAGCGTTCAGCCTGTACGACGTCATTCTCCGCCATCGCGCTAAGCCCATAAAGTATCGAAGGCGTTCCCCATTCGGTCTCAGCACTCGCTTTGTCCAACAAGCTGGTCATGATCAGTGCCCGCTCGTCAGGTGTAACAGTAGTGAACTGTACTTTGACCGACTGTGTCGGCTGAATCTTCAGGGCCAGAAGTTGAGTGAGAAGTGATGCCGCGTTTTTTGACAGTTTGTTCTCGGCAGCGATAATCGGGGCGCTTTCCCGACCTACATGAAGTGCCCCTCGAAGATCGATCCCTCCCAAGTCAGGCGGAAGTTTCAGCCAGTCTTCAATGAGCTTTGCGTCTTCTTTCCATCCTGATGGCCAGCGCGCTTCATCGATAGCTTCGCCCTTACGAACATCGGCTTCCAGATCACGAAGGATTTCCGATTTTCCGTGCGATGCGGTGCTAATCAGTTCGGCTAGCGAATTGAATGACGTTGCTGAGGCAAATCGCTCAAACAGCATAAGCTTTGCAAACATTGCGTCGTTGACAGTGATATGCTGCACCTTCGCAAGGCTTCGCCGGATGGATAGGGTATTCATGAAGCGCTTTATAAGGCGAGGATTTCCGTTCACTTTGGGCGAAACAATCATCTGGCGTGCAAGACGGTCAGCAAGCTCAAGCTCTGCTTTCAGCGATGCCGGACACTGCTTGATCAGTCCCTGCACGAATTCGGCATCTACAGCCTCCCCTTTCCAACTGGTGGCGAGGCGCTGGTTGACGGCAATTCGAACCTGTTCCTTTGCTTGTTTATCGGTGGCGCTGTCCTCGCAAATCACAGTATTCTCGACGAAGAGCATCATCAGGTAAGCCTTCACCTCATTCGTGCCGAGCGGCGGGACTCGGAGCGGAACTTGGATGAGCTTGTCGAAGTAACTAATGACGATGTCATCATCCACCTTGGTGCCTGGAAAGTGGACCCGAACCGCTTCTTTGATCATTTTGTCGTCAGCCGCGATAATGAAGGCTGTCCGCTTCATAAAGAGGAAGAGGCGCATCGCCTCAAGTGTCCCGATCACTGTCGGCGGAAGACAACGATCCAGGTCGTCGACAAACACCACCAAAGTTACCTTCAGATCATCCAGTAGCTCCTCGAACTCGGTCCGAATTGCGTGGATCATCTGAGGAGGAGTCTGTTGGCGCTTCTCGGACGGCTTAAGCAGACCTTGCGCCGACTCCGCGTGTTCTTTTATCGTTGAAGAGGCGGAGTCATAGTCGTCACTGGTAATGTCGCCGTCGGTGAGGCTATCGTAAACGCCTTTTCCGGCGCGTGCGAGCGCCCCGATTGGCACGCCAGTGTAAACGGTCGCTGCGAGTTCGCCCACAAATCTGAGGCTCCTAAAAACATCGATGCGCTTGAGAAGTTTGACGCCTTTTTCAACGCTCGTTTCTTGTTCCGTTGCGCATTTCGTTAGAGCGTCAGCGATTTCCTCCATGAGGGCCGCCTTCGCGTCATCGTGTCCTTGATAGAGCCAAGCATTGAAATTGACGAAGAGTAGTGACTGCTTTCCTTTGGCCCCTCCGGTGTCTTGCTTTTGCGCTTCCTTAATCCGAGCATTCAGATCAGCTTCGACAAGTTTCACCATTGACGATTTGCCAACGCCCCAGCCGCCCGAGATGCCAATGCTCAGTGCCTGGCCTTTCGCGTCGAGGATCATCTGCGAGACCAAACTCGCCATGACATTGAAATTCAGGAAATCACGACCAGTTTCTACGTCCGCCCACATCCCAGCCATCCTCAATGAGAGGGTGAGCGTCGCTGTTGATTGCAACCGATGCAAGCGCAGTCAGAGCGTATTTGTGTTTTAATCTACGTTCATCCACAGAATCAGACGATTGTTCGAGCGGGGTACTCGTTGTAATCGCCTCGGGATGTCGTCGACATTTGACTATAGTCAATCCCAGTGGCATCGACACAAATGCAGGTAGCATGGATACACAAAGTAAATGTTCGATCCAGTTCTTCAAGCGATACAGGGCGCAATCATTAATATATGCGTTTCGGACCCAAAGACTGGTTCGATGCTGGGACGGCTGAAGCTGCAGCCGAGTGTAGACATCAAGACCGCGTTGAAGGTGGATCGAGGCGTGCTCCTCTACAGCCCAGAGCATGTGAAAAGTCTAACCATGGCCGAATTGAAGAAGGCTCTGGCGAACTGCGTGGAGAAATAGCCATTGTCGCCTCCCTCAAAAATGCCGTTGACACGCTCGATATTGTTCTCTATTTGTTCCATTCATGAAGAACGGAACCCTACACATCATACGAATATCCCGCTGATCCACCGCCTCGCGAGAGGCTGTCGTCAATTGCGTGTATATTCGAGTTGTGTAGATGAGTATTCAGTCGTTGCCTTCTGGCAAGAAGTCCCGCACGTCGCAAACAATTTTCTCCCAGCCCAAATTTAACCGCTGCGTAGGCCGTTTCGTCGCCAGGGACCAACTGGCGCGGGATGTGGCGTGCTTGTTGGAATTCGAAGACGAGGTTTCGAGCTGGAACTGCCGGTCTCTGCAGCTGCGCCACGGGTTTGATACCTATTCTCCGGATTTCGTCGCCGAACGTCCATCTGATATCCTGGTGATTGATGTCGTTGGCCATCGACGCCCGCCCCCTTGGGTTGCCGAGGCGGTTGCTCGGGAAGGGTTCACCTACAGGACAATGTCGCGCGGAGATATTGATCCTATCCGGCTGAAGAACTGTAAGGACCTGCTTCAAAGCGCTGTTGGCGAAGTGAGTTTGGGCGACCGGGTGCGATTGCTGTCCGTTCTCGATGAACAATCGTCCCTGACCCTAGCTGAGAGCCTCACCGTATTCCAGGAAACCCAGCCAATACGTGGCTTGGCAAATATGGTCGTAACGCGTCTTATCGAGATCGATATCGACACCGCGCTGATTGGACCAGAGACCGTTGTTCGCCGCTATCGCGGCTAGACCCATCACCAAGACATTCGATGTTCGAAGTTCGTGGCTCAAGGCCGCGAGGAGGATAACTGTGCCTAAAACAAAGTATTCGCTGAAGACGCCACAAGATGCCGCGCTGTACTGCACACTCAGGCGTGCGCTCAGGAAGGCTCCGGACTTTATCAGAGGCGCTGACAGCGTAGTCCTGCTGAATGTTCCGTCAGACCGATCTGGCGAGGATTACGATCCATGCGCCGAAAATCTCCTGCTTCGATTCTCTGCGGACCGGGATGACATCGCCTACATGATGATCGCGGCTACCGATAAGCCAAGGACCATTCTCAAGAGGATGGATGGGGACTTCAGCCGAAAGCGCCGACTTCTTATTTTCAGGGAACAGGGTGCCGAGGTTCCTTTTCAAGTCTCCTTGAAAGTTGACGTTGAAGCCGACCTCCCACCGATCTCGACAATGGACTTTCGGATCGGATGCCGGATTGCTTATCAGATCGACGTCAGTCCCTCTGAGGCAGAAACGGCAATGTCGTATCCGCTGCCGCATGTTTGGGCAGCACTGCGGCGAGGTCGTCCAATCGGGAACGCGTTGGCGCGTCTGGCCGAGGCTACTGCCCTTAATGCCAAACCGTCGAAAACCAAGAGCGAAAGCCTGCCGCCTTTACAGGACACGTTTGGCTATGGCCAGGCAAAGGACTGGGGCCTTGAGCTGGCCCGAGACTTGATCGACTGGCAGCGCGGCAAGATTGATTGGTCGGAAGTCGATACCGGGATCGTTCTGTCAGGACCGCCTGGAGTTGGGAAGACGCAGTTTGCCGCCGCCCTGGCCCGACAGTGCAATGTGCCCATCATCGCAACGTCTCTGGCGCGATGGCAGTCAAGGGGACATCTTGGTGACCTCCTGAAAGCCATGAGAGGTGACTTCGAAAAAGCGAAGGAAACTGCGCCATGTATTCTATTCTGCGACGAGTTGGACAGCTTCGGCGACCGTAATTCCTTCTCGGCAGATAACAGAGACTACAGCACGCAGGTGGTGAACGGGTTTCTCGAACACCTGGACGGCCTCGACGGGCGTGAAGGCGTCGTGGTGATCGGCGCAACCAATGCTCTGGATCGTATCGACCCTGCCATTTTGAGACCCGGGCGACTGAACAGACATGTTGCTATTCCCCTGCCAACAGCGACAGACAGGATCGCCATCCTGCAGCAACAGATTGGTCAAACGCTGCCAAGAAAACATCATCCAAAGTTGATCGCAGCCACCAACGGGTTTTCCGGAGCTGATCTCGCCAAGGTGGCCCGAGACGCTAAGCGCATTGCCCGACGAGCTAAACGGGATGTCACTATGGCTGACATTGCAAAATCGTTACCAGAAATGGTGGCGATCACAGGCGAACTGCGGCGGGCGCTCGCGGTTCACGAGGCGGGCCATACCGTCGCGGTCCTCGCGCTAGATCATGGGAAATTTTACGGTGCCATGATCATCGATCATACGCGCAACGACAGTGAGACTGTGCCCGGTGGTGGCGCATACTTCGAGGTGCCCAACGTCGCATACCGCACGGTTCGAACCTACAGGGATCGTATTGCAGTGTTGCTAGCAGGGATTGCTGCCGAGGAGGTGGTCCTTGGGGCTGTGAGTGATGGAGCTGGCGCAGGCCCGAATTCTGATCTCGCCCAAGCGACCCGTATTGCCACGATGTTGCAGAGCGGTATGGGCATGGGTAATCGCCTTCGTCATAGCCTGGCAAAGAGTGACCGCGACCTTGAGGCACTTCGCCTTCGGGACCCGAGTGTCGCGGTCTGGGTGGACGATGTACTTCTTACCGAATTTAAGCGTGCGAAGCAGATGGTCCGCAGTCACCGAAAACTCGTGGAGGCTATTGCCGACGAGCTGGAGGTGAAGGGGAAAGTTTCTGCTGATCAGGTCGCAGCGATGGCGGCAAAGCTCGAAGCACCGCCAAAGTGCACAGTAGATATCGCTGTAGTTGAAAAATTGTCGACCACTACTTGACCAAGATTACGAGCCTCTGCGATGTTGATTTAGGGGGCGCTTATGAAAAAAAGATACTGGCTGTTGTGCGGCATACTTTTGTTTGGGCTCTCCAAACTTGGCGGCATGCACACCCAGCAGCAGTACGCGGTAGCGCCCTCGACTCCTTCTAGAAGTGCGCAGCCCGCGCCAGCGAATCCGTTGCGGGATCAAATTAAGACGACTTCTACACCCTCAAGTTCCGCGAGTATCGAGCAGCCTGACCACGAAATACCCACGAAGCCTGAGCCGCAAACAAAGTTCGTCGGAGGAAGTAGTGTCGCCTTACGGCAAAGCCCGACCCAGAAAGGTTCGATCCTAGATAGGCTCGACGCCGGGAGACGAGTTACTGTTCTGGATAGTGAAGGCCAGTGGTCCCGCGTGAAGGATAACCTGACTCAGCGGGAGGGTTGGATTGCGAGCCGTTTGCTGACGAGCAAAGAGGCAACCGTCGAGCAAAAGAAGCACAAAGCTGAAGAGACAGCTGTAGTTGCGCCGAAAATTTCGCCTTCTATTATCATCCAGCGAATAATCGCCGAGTCGATAGCGGGTTATCCTGGCACTTGCGCTTGCCCTTACAGCACGGATCGACGTGGTCGGAAATGTGGAAACAGAAGCGCCTACTCAAAGCCTGGCGGTTATGCACCTATCTGTTTCGCTGGCGACGTAACGAAATCAATGATCGAGGCCTACAACTAATTGACCAGCTTGCGATAATTCTCTGTCTACAGTTTCGCAACGGGTGCATCGGCATCTAGTTTAGCTTGCGCCTCTCCTAAGTAAAACGACTTGACCGCCTCGTGGTTACGCAGCCCCTCAGGCCGATAAGGTTTTGTCTCATCATAATGGATGACGCCCGGCAACTTAAACCTCGCCAAAACGCTCGGATGGATCGGTGCATTCGGCGGAATCGGCCGAACGCATGACTTCCATGGAAGCCACCCGGACTTGATCTCGTCATGCTGGATGCCTGCACTAGATGGGTAGAGGTGGAGCCATGTTTGATCGACGGTTATCGGATTTGGCACATTGGTGGCCCTATCCACCATCCAGGCCAAGGCTATGTCCGAAAGCCGCGACTCCGTTTCTAGATAGCTTCCGCCGATATCGGAGTGTACGCCAGCGAACCAGACCTGCTCAAACCATGCGTCCGCCTTTCCTGCCACATCGGTAGACTGGGGCGTCCACGGTACACGCTCAAACTTTGCCCGGTTCTCATCTATTGAAAGGGCATGTTTAGCGAAGGCGACTCTGGGATTGAGGAAGGTGTCATAAAACTTCATCCGCCAGCCGGTCAGATGGATGGTTTTCCACCAAGGATCACTGAGCCCGGTTGCCCATTTCAAGTGCGTTGCTACATACCAGGCGACACCAGCAACCGCACAGAATGCAAACACAGAGAACAACCACGTGAAAGGGTTAATTGGCCAAGGCATCAAAGCCCAAACTAACGCTCCGAGCCCAAGCACGACTATCGCCGCCACAATGATGATTATTGCTTGCTGGATCGCGTTGACACCCAATGCGCCGACGGTGTCCCAAACGCCTATGAAATAGGGCACGACATTAGCTTGCGCCTCCGCATCTGCGGATTTGTATTTGCTGCGAAATTTTGCTGCTAGCTCTCTGCGCTGGGCGTCCAACTGGTTGTCGCGCCGTCCCGCTCCGTGTTGATACACGTTTTTGATTGCTTCGTTAGCAACCTCGCGGGCAGTCTTTGGGTCGCGGTAAAACGGCGTCTTCCCATCTTCCATTGTCGTTGGGACACCACATAAGCCTAGCACGCCTCCTACGCATCGAGCAGTGTAAGCACCACGGCTAAACCCGAATAGGAATATTCTGTCGCCCGGCTCCCACGACTGAAGAATGAATGTATAGCAATCGACAATGTTCTTCGTAATTCCGAGGCCAGTCGCTTGAGAGAGAACGTTGTACATTCTTCGCAGAGGGCCGATTTTGATGTCATCGGCATCTGACGCCGATCCCAGGCCCGCGTCGTAAAATGCGACTTGTTGATCTGGGTTGATCGCAGAGTCTGGCCCACATCTTGTCGCTCGAAACAATTTGTAAACGTTGCTGCGTCGCTCATCAGGCAACAGGCCACCTGCTTGTCCGGTACCGTCAGAGAATATGAGGATATTCTTGGGCATCGTCAGTGACCTTCTCCTAATGTAAGTCAGTCACAAGTATTACCAGAAAAGTTTGTCTAACCGAAATCTCAACCTGAAGTTATCCAAAAGAACTTCGGATATGCCGAAGTCTGCAAAGCACTCCGGTGAATGCGTTCACCGGGTCAACTCGCGTTCGTGTCGTTTAGATTTGATTAAGCTCGTTCCCTTAGCAAGCCGCCCCCGGGCTGGGCTATCATTTGGAACGGTAACCTGAATGAGCATAGATCAATCAGCTGTCGTCTTTCGGCGAAAGATCGCGAGCTTCTGCGAGATGAAGCTAGCACCCCTTACAAATTCGGAGCAACTCCAGGCTTTATCAGAATACATGATTGGCCTTGTTGACGACAAAATGCCTCCTCCAATGTCCGGCAAGCATGTCGACTGGAGCGAAGTGTCCGTGACCTGCAGACTTGGCCGTTCGTCAGAAAAACTTCGGCGCGTTGCGCAGTACGGGTTTGATGCTATCGTCCGTTGGCTCGATCAATCCAGTCCGCAAATCGCCAAACCTGCGATCATCAAAAAGAAACGGAAGCAACCAAACCGCGCGGGGAAGGCTGGAGTGCGAAAGCTTGACCGAAAAGCAGTTGATCCAGATAAAAAATCGCGGCCTGGGCCGAAGCCTAAACCCATCGAAGAGTTTCCCGAACCGCTTTTCGAGAGTTATGAAGAGCCCGTTTCCTTTCAAGCCGCGCTCCAGTTTCACATCGACCGTTTTGGTGAGACCTACTACCATCTGCATCGGGCGATATTCCGAGAAGGCGATGCCCTTGAGGCAGGCACCTTGTTGAGCTGGTTGAAAGGGACGAAAGTGCCGCGCAGCGTGTCCAGCCTGGAAATTCTCAATCGGATCGAACGTCGATACCGCCTGCCGCACAATTATTTCAAAGAAAAGCTTCCGCACCAATCTCGTGCCGGGGTCGGATATGATGTCGGTGACGATATTTCTCCGGCGGAGCGTCGGCGTTTGGCTTGGCATCTGCCGGATGACTTCAACTCATTGCCAGAAGAAAAGCGTGCGGAAATACTAGAATGGGTAAGGCGAGTTATTCTGACCGGTGCGACGGACTATCGTCGTTATCAGGCACTCGCGACGCGACAACGATATGCGATCCGATTTCCTGGCGTGACCTATGGCGGCTCTCACAAGCCGATGACATCAACCCGTAAGGTAGTCGAAGAATCCAAGGACGAACTGGAAGACCCTGATATGCTTTCCGGGGTGATCGACGCGCCGACGCATCTAGCGCATGAAATGGCTAATCTGATGTCCTTCAAAACCGCGACCCTGACTGCTGTCGGATTCAAACGAAACGGTGTGTGGGGTGAAGAAACGGCATCCCAGAAACTTGAGCACTTGGGTCTCATGTTCGGCGCACTCGCTGCTTCACCCGAGGGCGAAGTCGCTGGACGGGGCGTACCGTTAAATGCTTTGACATTTGGTCTACTTGTTTTCCCCGGCATATGGGATTGGTATTTACAATGGCGCGAGAGACGAAGGGGGTTCTACACTGCTTGGGAGGCTGACATGCTCAGCATTGCCCTGTCGCTTACCCGCGAAGAAACTGGATGGATCAGGCAGCATCCTGAACTTATCGAGCGTGTGGTGCCGGTGACTGGCTTGGTTACGAAAGAGGAGATTGCCTTCGCACGACGTGATTGGCATGCCTGCTGCGATGCTTTTCATTCCCATGCAAGGAACCGCATCAGGGAAATCCAGCGAGTGATGCGAGTCCACAGGGACCCGTTCGAGCCAATCATGTGTGTGCTGGAGGCACCAAGCCCTCTTGCTGAGTATCGGAAGATTACGGATGAGATACTTCTTCGAATGCCGGATAAGGATCGTTACCCAAGAGCGGCCGCAGAATCCGTTCGATCATTTCTGATGTTGCGCCTCGGGCTGCACCTGGGTCTCCGACAGAAGAATCTTCGGCAACTGATGTTCTGCCCACGAGGGCACTTCCCGACTTCGGAACGGCGACTGGAGGAAATGCGGCGCGGAGAAATTCGCTGGAACGACCGAGAGAACGGGTGGGAGGTCTTGATCCCGTCTGTCGCGTTTAAGAACGCAAATTCCTCCTTCTTCGGATCGAAGCCGTTCAGGCTGATCCTGCCAGACTTGCTCGATCTTTATCACTACATCAACGCTTACATCGAACGGCATCGGAAGGTTTTACTGGGGCAGGCTACTGATCCTGGCACTTTCTTCATAAAAACAGTCAAACTTTCGAGTGCTGATGCGGCCTACAATCAAACGACGTTCTATGAAGCCTGGCGTCTTATCATACAACGTTACGGCATCTATAACCCATACACGGGACGTGGGGCGATTAAGGGCCTGTTACCTCACGGCCCCCATAATGTCCGGGACGTCTTGGCGACGCACATTTTGAAACTTACCGGGTCTTATGAGCAGGCGAGCTATGCTATCCAGGATACACCGGAGATGGTTCAGCAGCACTATGGACGCTTCCTTCCGCAGGACAAGGCAGCTCTCGCAGCGAAGATATTAAACCAAGTCTGGGAAGCGGCGTAAATCGGTTGGAGGACCAGCGATTGTCCAGCGTTGCTGGTCCTTGGCTTTTCGGGGGTTTATCGGCAGTAGTCATCGAATGTGTCTTCACCTTCCCAAGAGAGACCATGTGCGATTGTGAACGCTTTTTCTGCACCCACGCGGGAAAAGAAACATCTGTGGTTCTCGTGTACGAAGCACCTACACGTAGAGCGACCGTGGCTTTAAACCTCGCACTAGCGTAATTTCTCCACCGGCTCAGAGCAGCTTGGTATGGATAAACTTCCTAGCTGCTCTATCTTATGGGAAAACTTTGGATCGCTCTGCTAGAGCATAACTTGAAGTTGACCGAGCATGCCACGTGTCGTCTTGTGGATTGTAAATGCCTGGAAGGGGGTAGTAGCTATTAATCAGCAGGAAGTCTTTGACATTAAAGGTTGCAATCGGCAATTGACTCACCAGCGCCGCTGCCGCGATATGGAGGTCCTGTCCCAAGCGAATTCTTTTGGCTCCTGGATGCGATACGAGGAGATTGCGAAGCCTGGGATCAGCAGCCAAATTCCCCCACACCTCGGCAACATCCTTTCCTGTCTCCAGGATCGGCATGCCGGTAGCGATAAGCCCTTGGTACCAAGTGGTCAGTCTAACGGCTTTGATGGGGTCACGAGAACAAAGCTGCATGATCCCCTGTTGAAACTCGACGATAGCAGCTGCTGGGATAACGAGGTTCGGCGCATCTTTTATAAACCGGAGGACGTGCGGGTTCGGTTTAACCCTGCTGGTTTCGCTCAAAACGCACGTATCGAGTAAGTATCCGGTCGTCATAGAAGTGCCCGCTAAACTCAAATGCGAGCAACGTCCGAAATAATGGTTAACAGGCGATTAACGGGCGTTATTCCGTCGGGATTACGCTTCGGGCCTCCTCTTATGGGAGAGAACTATGAATAAAGAAGATAGAAATTCCAGAGAGGAAGACGGAATGTCAGCCAACATTATTGCCATTCCGGAAGAGGGAGAGCTGCGGCGTTTCTTTGAGCGCCTGCGAGCTGCTGGGACGCTTAAGGTCAAAGATAGTGGCCATGAGTATGTCATTAAGATTTCAAGATCGCAGATGACAAATGAAGCGAGGGATTTTTTGACCCGTGGGGGACCGATACCTGAATAGTCGCCCAAATGCCTACGCCATCCATCGCGTGGCTTTTCAACGTAGTCGTCGCACACGGACAGTCTCATCCATTCCTTCGACATGCAGTTCGAGGCCATTGATACCATCGATCACGATGGCGTTCGGACGGTAGGCATAGTGATAACTGTATTTGTATTCAGCTTGCCCCCAAACGTGGCCATTTTCGAACTGAAATAAGCTCTGGCCTTCATATCCTTTGAAGTCAGAAACAATCACGCCCTCTTCGACGCAGCTTACCTCACGGACTGGAACTGCCCCCGGCACCCCCTCCACCTCAATGACAAGATTCGACCCTTGTTGGAAAACTCTTACACGGGGCCGGTATGCGTAGTGGTAATGATAGTGATGGACACTCTGCTGAAAAACGTGGCCACTATCTAGCCTGAAGACCTGGCCTTCGTCGAAGCCGTTGAATTCATCCGAAATGCGGCTGTGCAAATTGTAAGACATTTTCGATTTACCTATCGATCATCAACTAATTTCTCGGGGAAAATTCTGCCTAACGCAATATTGGATTGTACGAACTCAACCTGAGATGCATACACAATTGCGAAAAAGACAGCCTGATTGCGCTTTTAGCATTCGCCACGAGGGTGTCGTATCCAAATGCGTAGATGAAAATTCTTCTGGAAATTGACAGTTCCTCGAACTGGCGCTCTAGCGCTATACCAGCGCAGAACGTGAACCCTTTCGCGAGGGCAAGAGCGCCTCTTATTACATTGCCGAGCAATCAGTCGATGTCATGACTATGTGGCCGACCAGCATTTGACCAACGGAGAACCCAGGTGTTCAATGTCTTCATAAGATAAAGCACCTGATTCTCCTGTAGATTTTGCGAGAAAGTATGTCCGATAATCCGGATTTTGAGCATCTTAACGATCTTCCGAAGCGCGACACGAACAACGAGATCGAGCAGAAAGCACAGCGTGCGTTCCGAAACTTTGTTGATAGTTCCGAATCCTGCTTTATCCAAACACCCGACACCAAGGACTTCGGTACGGACTATCAGCTGGAGGTTTTAGAAAACGGTTCGGCAACCAACGTCAGGATTCACGTTCAGTTAAAGGGCACAACAAAAAATGCAAATTGCGATGGATCGGTAACGATAGGGGTTGAACGCAGCAATCTGAACTACCTGATGGTGCAGAGGTATTCCCTTTATGTTTGCTACCATCTTCCGTCCGCCCGACTCCTTTACGCGCCGGTTGATGCAGTCATCACCGGGTATAGCCACAGCGGTAGAAGCTGGACTGAACAAGACACGATCAGTGTCCGGTTTACAAAGGTCTTGGATCACGAGGCTCTAGATTCCCTCGCAAGCCTCGCCAGATTGCAGGCCATCGCATCACGTGATTATCGGTTTAGCTTGACGGTTGGTCGCGCTGAGGACCTTGGGATTTTCGTTGGCTCTGCTCTGCCTGAAATTCACGTGCCGGAGGATCAAAACCGAGCTGCCGAGCTTTTGGAGAGCCTTTATTATAACAACAAGGAAGAGATAATTACCGCTGCGTTTGATCGGTTCGCAGCGGTTCTTGGCTCGAACCATGAGGCCATGCGTTTCTGCTACATGGCCGAGATTAATCTCGGCATGTCAGGCCATGGAGACGCAAAGCGTATTTCTCGTGCAATCGACTTCTTTGTTAGACTGATCGAAACTGACCGTTTCGAAATAGGAGGACTGCATTTTACAATCGGCAATGGCCAAACGGCGCTTAGAGACGAGGAGGCTGCCATTTCGTCTTACGTCAAAGCGCTTGGGCAATTGGACACCGTTGATGATCGGGAGTTGGTAGCTCAATGTCTCAAGAATATGGGCAGTAGCTACTTTAAGCTCGGTGAGCGAGATAAGGCCGCACAGCATTTTGAGGATGCACTGAAGCTTGCTCCGACACTTGCAGAGGCTCATCATGCTCTTGGTGTACATTTCGTGCAGCAAGGGAATTACGAAAAGGCGCTCAACCACCTCGATAACGTTGTTTTCGATGATGGTAGGATTTCCAAAAGCTCATCAACTCTAGGCTGGAGGATCAACTGCTACTTTAATCTTCATCGTACCAAAGCGGCATTTCGAGAGATTAATTCCTTATTGGCGCACGCTGCTACACAAGAATGGATATGGCCGTGGACAGCACGGCAGGTGGCTAGTTTCGGCCTGGTATCAGTCGAGAGCGCTCAAGCAAGCCTTGATTTTTGGCACCGGTTTAGAAAGGCCAATCCGGCCAATGATTTTGCTTACTCACAAATCCTCCTCGCTAAAGTCTACCTCAAGATGAACGGCATCGATATCGGGGTTGAATACAGCAGTTTCCGCAGAGACTTCGAGCCTCTTATCGCCTCAGCTGATGCAAGCCAAGCTCCTTTCCTTTGGGATCGTCTTGGTCACTTTGCACAGATAGATGGTGATTGGGATGAGGCCGCGAGGTGTTTTCATCATGCATACGACCTTGGTGGAGAGGAATACGGATATTGTTTGGGAACAGCCCTAAACTTCCTGAATCGCGGCCAAGAGGCTATCTCGATTTTGAAGGAGCAGGCCGAACGCGTGCAGCCGGACTCCATGAGCTGGTTCCAGCTCGCTGTTGCTTACGAACAGGCAGGTGAAGATGGGGCGGCAACTTCCTCCTACCAAAAAGCCATTGCTCTCGACCCCGATTACGATCTGGCCTGGTTCAATCTCGGAGGAGTATTTTGGAATGCTGGGGCGACCGAAGCCGCGCGGAAAACTTGGCGAGCAGCCGTCGAAAAATTCCCTGACCATGAACTGGCGATTAAGTTGCAGAGCGAACCGGGGTTTTTGAGAGATTGAATCGCAGCTCTCTTGATATTCCGAAACTATTCCTCCTCAAATCAATGTCGGCCCAGGAGGACCCCGTTTTCAGGTTGGTATCGCAGTCTGGTTGAAGCCGAGCAATAGTTTAACGACCGAGTTCCGACCTGGATGGGGCCAAACACTTGGCTGAACGCGCATGTCAAATGTAAAGTACCAGCACTTCCTCGCCCGGCATCATATGTCCTGGTTCGCGAACGCCGACGGAACGAGTAGTTTCTGGTCGCTGACTGATGGCGTTCTCCAAGAAGATGTGAAACTGGCCGAGATCGGAGGGCAGAACAATCTGTATGAATCTCCCTAGCTAGACAGGAACTTCGTCGAGAAGCAGGTTCTGAATAAGATTGAAACCGATTTTTTTGACGCCAGGTCCCGCGCCATGGTCGACAGGGCCGTTCGGAAATCTGATGACCGCCAGGCCGTCCGGCGGTACATCGCGGCTCAGTTCATCCGTGAAGGGCATCTCCACAAGCGGCTCGTTAATCTGGAACACGACCTTCTATTTCTAGCGAAAGAGATGGGGCTCGAAAGGCATTGGGGAGCCGAAGGAGTTTCGGCCGAGGGGCGGCGCAAGCGGGCTAGCGCGACGATGGCGAAAAGTCTTGTTGAACTCGACGACTTGGTCAGGATGTTGAAGCACCATGTTGTCATCTTCGTCCAGCGCCCGCAGAGCGACCTCCTGCTACCAGACCGTGGCTTCGTCCAAGTCTACGCAGAAAATGGAAATCTCCGCACGGACGGCTTGAAGTCATCGACCCTGAAAATCCTGATGCCGATTGCTCCCGACGCTGCGCTCAAACTCGTTCGGCCGCGCAAAGGCGCTAGGTTTGCAGACCGCATTACTATGGGCGACAAGGAGCATGCGGAGTTCATTCACAACCTCGGCCTTAACGCTAAGTCATTTGTTGCGGGTACCAAGCAAGCTCTCGCCGCTGTGGACTTCAATGAGCTGCCGTATTTTGATCCCAACACGGAGCGGCTCTCGATGGTAATGCAAATCTACAGGGCAGGTGAGCTGGATCGCATCGTTGACAACTTTTGGGCAAAGCAGGTCCCGCATTTGCCGAGAGCTAAGGTGCGAGCATGGTTCTATCGCGAAAAGTTCATTCCGGCGGTCAACAAGCTTTTCAATCCGCATAATGATCCAAATGCTGAAGTCATAGGGTTCATCCCTTGATACCGCAAAGGTGGGTCAAGCCCGATTTCCGGGTTCGCTCGTTGCAGACCGGCGGAAACAAACGCTCCAATTCTGCGGGGACGCAAATAACGGCACTTTTGACCAGAGAGGCGTGCCGTAGGGACAAACCTTAAGGCCCACACCACGAGAGTGAGTGAGTAACGACATTTTGGAAAAAAATGGTGCTGCGAAAGAGGATTGAACTCTCGACCTCTCCCTTACCAAGGGAGTGCTCTACCACTGAGCTACCGCAGCATTTGGGGCCGAAGCGAAGCGCCTCGACATCAGGTGGGCGCCTATTGCCATAGGTTTTTGATGAGTGCAAGCCGCAAATTGCGACTTCGCCAAACCTTTCTGCAAAAATCCGCAGCATCTGTTGAAAAGCCTGAAATTCGTTTATGACACCCCGCATGGACGATCACCACGATATTTCCCCGGAGCAGCCAGGTGCGCAGGCCCAGAGTGGGCCGGGCGAAAAGGCGAAGCAGAGAGACGCGGAGCGCAAGGCGCGCGCGGCAAAAAAACTGCGTGAAAATCTTGCGCGGCGGAAACAGCAGTCGCGTGCTCGCCGGGCAGGGGATGCGGATGAGACAATAGGTCTGCCTGCCGCAAAAACGGACGAATCGTCCTGACAAGAACAATCAGGCGAAAATTGAAATGGACCGGGGTTTCGTCTTCCGCATGATTTAACCATTGCGCGGCATCTTATCTTTTTTCAGCGCCGCTGTACTCTTTGCAGCCCGGCGCCAACACATGCCTCATCGGCATCAAGGAAAGGCGAGCAGAAGCTCGTAGGGACGTATGGATCGCATCAGAATCACAGGCGGGAACGAGCTTAACGGCATTATCCCGATTTCCGGCGCAAAGAATGCCGCGCTTCCATTGATGATCGCCTCGCTGCTGACCAGCGATACGCTGACGCTGGAAAACGTGCCGCATCTGGCTGATGTCGAGCAGCTGATCCGCATTCTCGGCAATCACGGTGTCGATATCGCCGTCAATGGCCGCCGTGAAAGACAGGATGAAGGCTATTCCCGGACCGTGCACTTCACTTGCCGCACCATCGTCGATACGACTGCTCCTTATGAACTTGTGTCCAAGATGCGTGCGAGTTTCTGGGTCATCGGGCCGCTTCTGGCGCGTGAAGGCAAGGCGCGCGTTTCGCTGCCGGGCGGTTGCGCCATAGGCACGCGCCCTGTGGATCTTTTTATCGAGGGCCTGGAGGCGCTTGGCGCGAACATGGAAATCGACGGCGGCTACATTAACGCAACCGCACCGAATGGCGGCCTTGTTGGTGCCACCTATACCTTCCCCAAGGTGTCCGTGGGTGCAACGCATGTCATGCTGATGGCGGCGACACTCGCGCGCGGCACGACGATCATCCACAACGCCGCACGCGAACCGGAAGTGGTCGATCTCGCCCAGTGCCTCATCGCCATGGGCGCGAAGATCGAAGGTGCGGGCACCTCCACGATCACCATCGAAGGAGTGACATCGCTATCCGGCGCACGCCATCGCGTTCTGCCAGATCGTATCGAAACCGGAACCTATGCCATGGCTGTCGCCATGACGGGCGGTGATGTGGTTCTCGAAGGCACGCACGCCTCGCTGCTCGATAACGCGCTCGATACGCTGAAGCTGGCGGGTGCTTCGATCACGGAAACGGAAAGCGGCCTTCGCGTGGTGCGCAATGGCAATGGCATCCATCCAGTAGATGTGGTGACGGAGCCTTTCCCCGGCTTCCCGACCGATCTTCAGGCGCAGTTCATGGCGCTGATGACGCGTGCGCAGGGCGTATCGCACATTACCGAAACCATTTTCGAAAACCGCTTCATGCATGTGCAGGAACTAGCGCGTCTGGGCGCCAAGATTTCGCTCTCAGGCCAGATGGCGCGCATCGAAGGCGTTTCGCGTCTGCGCGGCGCTCAAGTCATGGCAACGGATCTTCGTGCATCGGTCTCGCTCGTTATCGCCGGTCTGGTCGCCGAAGGCGAGACGATGGTCTCCCGCGTCTATCATTTGGACCGCGGCTTCGAGCGGCTTGAAGAGAAACTCAACCGCTGCGGCGCGCAGGTAGAGCGCGTCAGCGACTAACACCATCATCTTCGTCGGGGGCCGAGTTGCAGAACGGTCCCCGACTGCCTATCTCCAGACAAAGCCTGAATTTTCAGGGACACTGGATGATGCGGACCTCTCCGCAAGATGAGGATAAAGAAACGATGAGCGGCCTTAAGCTGATGGCGCTGGATGGAGAGGATCTCTCCATCATTTCCACCCACATGCAAGACAGCGTCTTCAAGTTGAAAGACGCGTCTTTCGATGCACGGCACGGTCAGTTCGTGCTGTCCGTCAACCGTTTCGTATGGGAAAACGGACTCAAGAAAAACCACCCGCCGGAGCGTTGCCGCACCGCATTCGTTCTGAAACGCGTCTCCGCCGTCCGCTCCAGCGGCATCAACCGGGCGGACAAGGAACAGGTTCATTCACTTCTTGCCGTGCGCTTTACCCAGAAAGGCGAGGGGCCGGATGGCACGGTTGAGCTGACCCTTTCCGGCAATGGCGCGATCGCCCTGGATGTGGAATGCATAGAGGCGCAACTGACCGATCTCAGCGGCGCCTGGGAAACCAACGCGAAGCCTTTCCACCCGGCAGACTAAATCTTGCGTGAATGCGGGCAGGGAATTGCCTTGCCCGCATGTTTCGATTTATGCCACATACCCATGCGCCGCACGTCTTGCGATGCGGCAGAGATTTTGCTCCGCTGATGATGCGGGGCTGCGGAAAGGGTAAGTGCAGTGGCAATCTGGCTGGAGCAATCGTCTTCTGATTTCGAAAAGGCATTCGCGGCGTTCCTGACGACGAAGCGCGAAGTCTCCGAAGACGTAAACGCGGTTGTGCGCGACATCATCGATGATGTGCGGAAGCGTGGCGACGAGGCCTTGGCGCATTATTCCCTGAAATTCGACGGGCTGGATTTTTCCCAAGTATCCATGCGGGTCACGGAAGCGGAAATCGATGATGCCGTCGGCCAGGTCGATCCTGCCGTTCTGGATGCCCTAAAATTTGCGGCCCAGCGCATCGAGAAGCACCACGCGCGGCAGATGCCGAAGGACGATATTTACGAAGACGATATCGGCGTCGGTCTCGGTTCGCGCTGGACGGCAATCGAGGCTGTCGGCCTCTATGTGCCGGGCGGCACTGCGAGTTACCCAAGCTCCGTTCTCATGAATGCCGTTCCGGCAAAGGTTGCAGGTGTGGAGCGCGTGGTTATGGTCGTTCCGGCCAATGCCGGCAAGATCAACCCCGCTGTTCTGGCCGCTGCGCGCATTGCAGGCGTGGAGGAAATTTATCGTATCGGCGGGGCGCAGGCCGTGGCGGCTCTTGCCTATGGCACGCAGACCATTGCACCCGTTGCCAAGATTGTCGGTCCCGGCAATGCCTATGTGGCAGCCGCCAAGCGGCAGGTTTTCGGCACGGTCGGCATCGATATGATTGCAGGCCCATCCGAAGTGCTGGTGATCGCAGACAAGCACAATGACCCGGACTGGCTGGCCGCAGACCTGCTGGCACAGGCCGAACATGATCCCGGTGCGCAATCCATTCTCATCACCGATGATGCGGAGCTTGGCCACGCGGTGGAAAAGGCCGTTGAGCGCCAGTTGAAGCAATTGTCACGTTCAGAGACCGCCACGGCAAGCTGGCGCGACTTCGGCGCTGTCATTCTGGTGGATGATCTTGCCGCTTCCATTCCGCTCGCAAACCGCATTGCGGCAGAGCATCTGGAGCTTGCGGTAGACGACCCCGACGCTCTGATGGCGGGCGTGCGCAATGCCGGTGCGATCTTCGTCGGTCGCCATACGCCGGAGGTGATCGGCGATTATGTCGGCGGCTCCAACCACGTTCTGCCAACCGCGCGTTCCGCGCGTTTCTCTTCGGGTCTTTCGGTGCTGGATTTCGTCAAGCGCACCTCCATACTGCGCCTTGGGCCGGATCAGTTGCGTAAGCTGGCGCCCGCAGCCATCACGCTCGCCAATTCCGAAGGGCTGGATGCGCATGCGAAGTCCGTTGCCATTCGTCTCAATCCGGAAGGGTAAGGCATGGCGGCTGGCGAATTCAGACTCTGCGATGTGGTGCTGGACGAGAGTATCGGCCGGTCCACGCCTGACGTGGAGCATGAACGCGCCGTCGCGATCTTCGACCTGATCGAGGAGAACAGTTTCGAGCCGCTGGGGCACGAGGGCGGGCCCTATAAGCTCGATATCTCGCTGGTGGAAACCAAGCTGGTCTTCGCTATAACCACGGAAGACGGCAAGGCTGTCGCAACACACATTCTTTCGCTCACCCCCTTTCGCCGCATCATCAAGGATTATTTCCTGATCTGCGAAAGCTATTATGAGGCCATTCGGTCTTCCACGCCAAGCCAGATCGAGGCAATCGACATGGGGCGGCGCGGTATCCACAATGATGGATCGCAAACGCTGATGGATCGTCTCTCCGGCAAGATAAAGGTGGATTTCGATACGGCCCGTCGTCTCTTTACGCTCGTCTGTGTGCTCTATTGGCGGGGGTAGAGATGGAAGCTCCGGGTGTCGTTGACTTGAAAGACAAGGCACCGCGCGCCATATTATTCATGTGCGGCATGAACTCCATCCGCTCTCCGATGGCCGAAGTCATCGCCAAGCAGATCATTGCTCCCGGCATCTATATCCAGTCCGCAGGTGTACGCGCAGGGGAGCGCGATCCTTTCGTCGATGCAGTGCTGGAAGAAACCGGCCTGACGCTCGGCAAGCACAAACCGCGCACTATGGAGGAGATCGAGGACGATTTCTTCGACCTCATCATCACGCTGACGCCGGAGGCGCACCACGCCGCACTGGAATTGACGCGCTACAACGCTCTCGACGTGGTCTATTGGCCGACGATGGATCCAACGGTCGAAACCGGGTCGCGAGAACAGAGGCTGGAAGCCTATCGCGAGGTGCGAGATCACCTCAAAAAGCTTATTTCAGAGCGTCTTCCGCAGCGTGCACAGCCATTTTCGGAAACGCTTTAGACCAAGCGACAATTTAGGTTCACAAATAGGCGGCGATTGTGTAGTTTCCGCGCAATTTTCCCGGACTCTTACGTTCGGTATCATCAAACAGGAAGAAAAACCCTATATGACAAAAGAAGAAGTCCTTGAATTCCCGGGCGTCGTGACCGAACTCCTGCCCAATGCGACGTTCCGTGTGAAGCTGGAAAACGAACACGAAATCATTGCTCACACAGCGGGTCGCATGCGCAAGAACCGTATCCGCGTTCTCGCGGGCGACAAGGTTCTGGTTGAAATGACCCCTTACGACCTGACCAAAGGCCGTATAACTTACCGTTTCAAGTAATAGCCCGACAGATCGGACGGCTGGCAGAGCATGACAGACTTAAAACAAAAGCTGATTCTGGCTTCCGGATCGCCACGCCGTCTTGAGCTCCTGCATCAGGTGGGTATCGAGCCCGCACGTCTGATGCCCATGGATATCGACGAGACGCCCGCACGTCTGGAACATCCACGCACGCTCTGCCGACGCCTCTCGCTTCAGAAAGCGCAGGCCGCCCACAAGGCGGTGAAGGGCGAGCTTGCCTGGAAGGATGCTTACGTTCTGGGTTCGGATACGGTCGTGGCCGTGGGCCGCCGTATCGTCGGCAAGGCCGAATATATCGAAGACGCCAGCGCCGCGCTTCATCTGCTTTCGGGCAGAAGCCACTGGGTCTATACCGGTGTGTGCCTGATTACCCCCGGCGGCAAGGTGCGCCAGAAAGTGTCCGAGACCAAGGTCCGCTTCAAGCGCCTGTCGCAGCACGAAATCGAAAACTACATCGCTTCCGGCCAGTGGCGCGGCAAAGCCGGGGCCTATGGTATTCAGGGCATTGCAGGCTGCTTCGTGCAGAAGCTTACCGGTTCTTACACCAATGTCGTAGGACTGCCGCTCTACGAAACGACGTCACTTCTGGCCGGTGAAGGCTTCGAGGTGGCGCCGGGCTGGCAGGAGGGCTGACCGCCAATGACCGCAGACTCCAAAGTCACACCGCTCAGAAAAGCACAGCCTTGCCCGGAGTGCAAAAAACCTTCCACCCGCGAAGACTATCCCTTCTGCTCGGATCGCTGCCGCTCGCTCGATCTCGCCCGCTGGCTGAACGGCTCCTACGCCATTCCGGTGGCGGACGACGAGCAGAAGGCCGACGAAAGCCCACGTCGTGATTCCGATTCGGAAGACTGGTAGACCTTCAGTTTCAGGACATACAGGCTTCTCTTGCAGGGTCGGCTTATGACCGGCCCGTTTTTCCGTATTCCTACTTGGACGACAGCTGTGCGACCGCCAGAAGCGTATCGGCGCTGATCGATGTCGAACTGCCGCTCAGGATAGACAAGGCAGGAGACGACGTGTTGGCGTTTTGCGTGTCGTAAAGCGCTGTGAAGCGCTTGACCAGATCATCGACATAATCCGGATCCTGAAGCTTCGACAAATCCAGAAGTTTCGTCACCATCTCGGCCTGTTTTGTCACATCCATGTTGGCGATGCTGGATGGCAGGCTAAAGGCGGTCTTGAAGAAGGCAAAGATGGCGTCATCGCTTAGAATGCTATAGGCACTCGTCAGGTCTGGCGCCTTGCGCGAGAAATAAAGGGCCAGACGAACGCCTTCGTTGGCATCGCCCTGCTGTTCTTCCAGCGTCTGCCGAGCATATTGCGATGTCGTCTGCATGATGGCACCGCGCTGCTGACCGCCCTGCTGGGCGCTCGCATCCAGCTCCCCCTTCGTATTGAAGTTGAAGGACGCGATGATCTGCGCGAAGGCAGGGTTTTCCTGCGTGTTGACGAAGCTCTTTGGATCGGAGAGATCCGACTGGAACATCTTCTTGAGATCGGAAGTCGTTACAGTTTTGGGATCGATGCCGTGCGCTTCGAAAATGAAATTCGTCAGCCGCGTGTCGGCGACGAGATCATCGACCGACTTCACTTCCATCATCTTCGATTTGTAATACTCGATTTCGGTATCGGCCTTGTCGCTGGCGGTCTTGCGTTCCGTGCCCGTCAAAGATCGGATTTTGTTGGCCTTGTAATCGGCGGAGAAAACATCGGTCACGCTTTCCGCCTGTGCAAGAAGCGGCGAGTCCACCTTGCCGTCAGATGTGAAGTTGAACGCGTTCACGAGATCCACGAAGCGCTGATCCTTCAGCGAATTGACATAACTCTTCTTGTCGCTCACGTCGCTCGTCAGGATTTTCTTTAGCTCGGAATTGGAAACTTCGTCGGGATCGATGCCGTAAGCCCGAAGGGCCACATCCCATATTTCCGTAATCTGATCATTGCCGTTGACCTTGTCCTTATTGTTGGGGACGAAGAAGTCATCCAGCGAGGTTACGGTGGCAATTCGCGTATCGTAGTTGGTAACTGCCGCATCGATTGCGGTCGTCTGGTCTTTCGTGAAAGCCGCCTTGTAGAGCTTGGCCAGATCTTTCGTCTGCTGGGCATCCTGAGGCGCGGTTCCATCGGCAAGCGTGCCGTCCGCCGAGAAATTGAAAGCGTCCAGCAGTTTCGTATTGCCGTAATTATTGGCAAAACTCTCGCTATACATCAGGCTGGCGACGCTGCTGGGAAGGATCGTCTTGCTGAGGCTGAAAGCGGTTTTGGCATATTCGAGCAGGCGGCTGTCGTCCGTCAATTCCTTGGCGGAGGTCACCTTCGCGACATTCTTTTCCCAATAGCGCTGATTGGCTTCAAGCAGTGTATTGGATGGATAGCTCGACATTTTAGCAACATAATCGAGCTTCAGGTCTTCCGTTTGATCCGCGGTCTGGGTTTGGCCATTCACTGTCCCATCCGCATTGAAGTTGAACGCTGCGGCAAGCTTTTTCCAGGCGGTGTCCTTGGCCTGATTGGCGACGCTGTCCTCGTCCTCAAGATCGCTTGTCAGGACCTGTTTCAGATAGCTTTTCGATGTGTAGGTAGGATCGAGACCGACCGCGTCCATCATATAGGTCCGCAGTCTGGTATTATTTATCAGCTGATCGACGCTCGTCACCTTGCCGATCTGGGCGGCAAAATACGTGGACTCCGTCTTGATATTCGTTTCTTCGGTCGTGAAAGAGGCCTTGTAGGCGTCTGTGAGGTCGGTCAGCTGCCCGCTGTTCTGAGCCGTTTTCTTGTCGCCACTGAAATTGAAGGCTTCTGCAAATTGCAAATAACGCTTGTCGGTGAGCGTATTGGCAAAGCTGGAACTGTCGGTCAGATCGCTTTCCAGTACCTTGCGCATGAAGGCTTTGCCGTAGGTCATTTCTTCGAGGCCATAGGCCTTCATGGCATAGGAATAAAGCTTGTAGTCATCCAGAAACTCATCGACGGTCGTGACCTTGCCGATATTGGCTTCGTAATATTCCGTGTCGCGCTTCACAGTCGACTGGTTAGCCACCGTCGACAAAGACGATTTCAAATCGCGGTTGACGATGAGATAACTGGTATAGGTGGAGAGCGAAGTCGAAGCCATGACGAGCCTTGTATCTTGCAGACCGTCTCATGGCCGACGAGTGACGCGCTATCATCGCGCGAATAACCTTCCAAATCATATTATAAAAAGACGCCTGACCAAAGCTAAATTTTCCCGTTTTTGCAGGTGGATTTCCTCCATTCTCGCGCAAGCTTGATGTCTTAAGGCTCGGACGTCGATCTGTGTCCAGTTGGTCGGCATGGTCTTCGATGGACGGAAGATCAGGACGTTTCTGCCGGTTCTCATGATGAGATGGAGTTAGAATGGCTACGCCACCCAGCATATTGCCTCTTCCCAAAGTTGCCCCGGGCGGGCGCGACATAGGGTTCGCAGCCGGTATCGTTGCTATCCTTTGCATATTGTTCCTGCCAATCCCGGTCTTCATGATCGATATGGGCCTGGCATTTTCCATTGCCTTCTCCGTCCTCATCCTCATGGTTGCGCTGTGGATTCAGCGTCCGCTGGATTTCTCGTCCTTCCCGACGATCCTGCTGATCTCGACGATGATCCGACTGGCGCTCAACATCGCCACGACGCGTGTCATTCTTTCCCACGGCAACGAAGGACACAGTGCGGCGGGCGGCGTTATCGCGGGCTTCTCCAGCCTCGTCATGTCCGGCGATTTCGTCATCGGTCTTATCGTCTTCCTTATCCTCATCGTGGTGAACTTCATCGTCATCACCAAGGGTGCAACGCGTATCGCGGAAGTCGGCGCGCGCTTCACCCTCGACGCTATTCCCGGAAAGCAGATGTCGATCGATGCCGACCTTTCGGCGGGCATCATCAACGAAAAGGAAGCGCAGCACAGACGCCGCGAACTGGAAGAAGAAAGCGCCTTTTACGGCGCCATGGACGGTGCGTCGAAGTTCGTTCGCGGTGATGCGGTCGCCGGTCTGATGATCACGGCAATCAACATTTGCGGCGGCATCATCATCGGTGTTTTCCGCCACGGCATGCCAATCGGCGAAGCCGCCGACGTTTTCGTCAAGCTGTCCGTCGGCGACGGTATCGTCTCTCAGGTTCCCGCCCTTATCGTTTCGCTTGCCGCCGGTCTTATCATTACCCGTGGCGGCACGCTCGGCTCCACCGATACCGCCGTCATCAACCAGCTGAGCGGATATCCAAAGGCGCTTTCCGTTGCTGCCGGTCTGATGTTCGTTCTTTCGCTGGTTCCCGGCCTGCCATTCCTGCCATTCGTTTCGCTCGGCATGCTGCTGGCACTTGGCGCCTGGTTCATTCCACGCCAGATGGATCGCGAAAAGGAAGTCGCGCGCGCAGCCGAAGAGCAGAGCGCGTCCAAGGCGGAAGATGCCGAGAAGGATACGGTCAAGAACGTCCTTCGCACCTCCGAAATCGAACTCGCACTGGGCAAGCAGGTCTCCCCACGCCTTCTCGGCGCGCATCAGGAGCTTGGCTTCCGGGTGGGCAAGATGCGCAAGAAATTCGCCGCGCAATACGGTTTCGTCGTGCCGGAAATCAAGGTCACGGACGATATCGCGATCCCGGACAAATCCTATCAGATCAGAATTCACGGCACGACGGTTGCGGCCAATACGCTGCGCGTGGGCGAAGTTCTGGTCATCACCGGCAAAGGTCGCAGACCGTCGGTCCCGGGGGATGAAGTCAGAGAACCCGCTTTCGGCATGCCTGCCGTTTCGGTTCTGGAACACTTCATCGAAGACCTGAAGCGCGAAGGCTTCCACCCGATCGACAATATCTCGGCGCTTCTGACGCATGTCAGCGAAGTCATTCGCAACAACCTGCCGATGCTTCTATCCTACAAGGACGTCAAGATCCTCATCGAGCGTCTGGACCCGGAATACAAGAAGCTTGCCGACGAGATCTGCTCGTCGCACATGTCCTATTCCGGCCTTCAGGCCATTCTCAAGCTGCTGCTGGCAGAGCGTGTTTCCATCAGAAACCTGCATCTCATTCTCGAAGCGGTGGCCGAGCTTGCGCCGCACCTGCGCAAGACCGAACAGATCGTGGAACATGTGCGCATCCGCATGGCGCAGCAGATTTGCGGCGACCTTTCGGACAATGGCGTGCTGCGCGTTCTGCGACTCGGTACCAAGTGGGACGTGGTCTTCCAGCAGGCGCTGAAGCGCGATCCGAAGGGCGATGTCGTGGAATTCGATATCGATCCGCGTCAGGTGGAAGAGTTCAGCAACGAGGCAAGCAAAGTAATCCGTGAATACATGGATGTCGGACTGCCATTCGTACTTGTGACATTGCCCGAAACCCGTACATATGTACGAATGATCACAGAACGACTGTTCAGCACCTTGCCCGTGCTTTCGCACGTCGAACTGGCCAAAGGCACGGAAATCAAGATACTCGGCTCCATTTCATGATCTCTGATCCACAAGGTACTGTTATGGCGCTGTTTCTGGCTTTCTGCCGGATCGGCGCCTGCCTTATGGTGATGCCGGGTTTTTCTTCCGCCAGACTGTCTATGCAGATCAGGCTCTTTCTTGCGCTGACACTATCAATGGCACTGCTGCCATTGATGTGGGACGTCATCTACCCGGTCGCCAAGGGTGATACGGTTACCTTCTTCCGCTCCATGCTGTTCGAAACCATGATCGGCGCGATGTTCGGCCTGATCGCCCATCTCTATCTTCTCGGCATGCAGTTTGCGGCAACCATCATGGGCACGGCCATGTCCTTCACCGGCCCGCCGGCGCAGGATGTGCTGGAGGATACGTCGGAAAGCCAGCTTGCCAGCTTGCTGACCTTCGGCGTGCTTCTGGTGCTGTTCCTGCTGGATTTCCACCATGTCGTGTTCAAGGCGCTGGTGGAGTCCTACACCTCGATCCCGATCAGTGGCGGGATAACCATGCAGCGCATGTTGATTTCGCTCACCGATACGCTCGTTGCGTCGATGAACATCGCCTTGCGGGTTGCGAGCCCCTTCATTCTCTATGGCTTTCTCTTTAACGTCGCAATCGGCCTCATCAACAAGCTAGCGCCGCAAATCCCCGTCTACTTCATCTCCACGCCATATGCGCTGGCTCTCGGTCTTCTGCTGCTCTATTTCGGTATCGCGGCGGTGGTAAACCAGTTCGTCAATGGCTTCTTCACCGTTTTTGCGAATATGTGAGCGCTATGGCAGATCAATCCAAATCCAAGAAGCTCGACAGATTGGCCAAGGTTCAGGGACATCTCAAAAAGATGGCGGAGAACGAGCTGGCAATCACCACCCGCGAGCGCAATGAGCTGACCGAAAAGATCGAGACGCTGAGCGGTTACTTGACGTCTTTCGATCCTATCCATCAGGATATGCTCAAGCATTACGTCATGCGCCACAGCCGGTTGAAGGCACGCGATGTGCGTCTGGAATCGATCCAGAACGCGCAGGAAACGCAGGTGCTGAAGGAAACGAAAAAGGGCGAAAAGCTTCTCGACAAGCGCGATGCTGCACGCGAGGACGAAGCGCGCGAACGCGACGACAACAGCATCTATGAGCTGATCGACCTGCAAATCAGCCTGAAAGACTCCAGCCTAAAGCAAGGTTAGCGGCGTATCGTCATCCGATCAAAACGGAAAGGATGACGACGTGGCGATTTCTCCTCCAAGCGACCTCGTGCTCGATGTCGTAAACGCAGCGGACCCAACGCAGGTAACCGCAGCGCGGGAAAAACTGCGCTCCATTGGTGCCGCCAGAGAGGCTTCGGTTCTGACCGCCAGCAATGACGGTTTCGCTTCGGCGATCAACAGCATCCAGACGCCGGAAAGCCAGGCGGGCTTGGGAAAAATCCGTGCCTCTGCCGAGCATGAAAAAATCCCTGAGACCTATCGTAAATTCGAAGCGAGCATCCTTTCGACCTTCATTCAGAACATGATGCCGAAGGAAAGCGAAGATGTGTACGGCAAGGGCTCTGCGGGCGAGTTCTGGAAGAGCATGATGTCCGAGCAGATGGCGGATGCCATTTCCAAGCGCGGCGGCATCGGCATTGCCGAGCAGGCTTACTCGCAGGCCCTGCAGCGCCAGCGCAATGCCGCAGGCCCGACCGCCGAAAATGTTGACGACAAGAAAATCGCCATGAGCATGGTGACGGACTTCCAGCGCCGCATTCTGTCCGACACCGACACCAAGAAAACCGACACCTGATCAGGCGGAGAGCTGACATATTATGGAATATGTAAATAACGATTACAGAATTCAGGCCGTTCTCGGCCGTCTCGAAGCGGTGATCGACAACGAGAATGAGCGGATCGGCAAAGAACCGGATTTCGATTTCAAGCTGTCCAACGCGCATAAGAGCCGCTGCCTCTACGAACTCAGCATGCTCATCCGCGATGTCGATGGCCCGCAGATCGCACAGGCGCATCACCAGCAGATCGTAGACATCAAGTCGAAGCTTGCCATCAATACCCGCCGCGTCGAAGCCAATCTCCGTGCTGTCAAAGCTGTCGTGGACCTGCTGAAGGACGCGCAGAAGAAGGCGGAAGATGACGGCACATACACGCTGCAACAGTTCGCTCGTGAGGCGCAATGATCAAGCTGCTTGCCACGGGCGTCTGGATTCTGGTGCTGACGCTCGGTGGGGTTTTTGCCGCCGCGAAGTTCGGCAATCCGAACCCGGACGACCATAAGGCCGACGTACCGCCGCCGCCGCAATATGTGCAGAGCGAAACCGTCACGCTGCCGGTCGTGACGGAAGGCAAGGTATCAGGCTATTTCCTCGTGCGCTCGACGCTTGTCGTCGATGATGCGCTGATGAAGGAAATCAAGGTGCCGATGCCGACCTTCCTCACGGATCAGCTCTACACGCTTTTGGTGGGCGACAAGATTCTCGATCTGAAGGACAAGGGCAAATTCGACGTTGCCGCGTTCAAGGGCAGGATCAAGGATGGTCTGAACGCTCGCCTCGAAAAGCCGCTCGTCAAGGACGTGCTGATCGAGCAGATGGATTTCATCTCCAAGGAAGACATCGAAGCGAAAGACCCGTCCCGCAAGCCGGAGCGGATCGTCGTCAACACCGATCCCCCACCGCCGAAGCCTGTGGCAACCGGCGCGTCTCACTGACGGGAAACAGTTAGGTTAAAACTACGAGACCTGAATTGATCGGCGGATCGATTCAGGTCTTTTTCGTATGGTGCTTCGGCAACGCAACGGGAAGTGCGTCGCAAGCCTTTGGTCAGTAGAAGGAGCGGACGAGGGAGCCGACAAGCAGGTTCCAGCCGTCGATCAGCACGAAGAACAGGATCTTGAACGGCAGGGAGATCGATGTCGGCGGCAGCATCATCATGCCCATCGCCATGGTGATGGTCGCGACGACCATATCGATGACCAAGAAGGGGAGGATGATCAGGAAGCCGATTTCGAAGCCGCGCCGGATTTCCGACAACATAAAGGCCGGAACCAGAACGCGGTACTGCGGCAGCGTGCCGTTCATGGCTTCCTGCCCACGCTCGGCTGCCAGATCGACAAAGAGCGCCAGGTCCTTGGGCCGCGTGTTGGCAACCATGAAGGTACGGAACGGCTCGGCGGCACGCTCCACCGCCTGAGCTTCCGTGATCTGGTTCTGCAACATCGGCTGAAGACCGTCCTGCCAGGATTTCTCAAAGGTTGGCGCCATGACGTAGAAGGTCATGAAAAGCGCCATGCTGGTGAGGATCATCGTGGACGGGGTGGTGCCAAGGCCCATGCCGGAGCGCAGGATGGAGAAGGCGATGATGAAGCGCGGAAAGCTCGTCACCATGATGAGGATGCCGGGCGCGATCGAAAGGACCGTCAGCAATCCGAAGGTGCGAATGATCCAAGCCGCAGCAGAGCCATCGACAGGCAGATTCAACAGATCCGCCGGCGATTGCTGGGCAAATGCGATCCCTGGGATCAGGGCGAAGACAATCAGGCAGGTGAGTGTTCGAATCATTCTATCACAAAGGTTCTGAATAGAACCTTGGATACGCGCCCTTTTGATCTGAGGTCAACGATTTCTGTCAGGTCATCCCTAAGATATTGAAAGCCGCGTGGGCCCTGGATTTGCTGAAGAGAGACCGTTCTGAGGTAAGCCATGATCTCCTGATGGAGTTCCTCGGTCAGCGCCGTGTCCGCCGGGCCGGTAAATTGGAGCGCAAGCTCGATCCTGACCCAGTTGTCCGCAGGGTAGCCGAGATTGGTCACGATGGGGTCGAGCGTGACGAGGGCAGGGGCGTTGGGGTCGGCTTTTCCATGCTCGCCCCCGGCCGCAGGCGCTGCCCCATGCTCGCCTGCGGCGGCGGCGGGCGCCGCTGCTGCATGGGCCTCGGCCTGCTCGGAGGCAGGCGGTGCGGGAACGAAAAGCGTCTTGCCAACGAACCAGCCGCCACCCAGACCGAGCAGCGAAAGCACGGCAATGGCGCCGATAACCGGGATCGGCGACTGCTTTTTTGGTGCCGGGGAATCAAGTGCCATCAGGTTGCTCATCTGGGTGTAGGTCTGTCTCGGGTTCGAGGCCGTCAACCGAGGTCGAGGGCGTCATGCATGTCGGGCAAGGCGGCAATCGTCAGATCGGCGAGAACAGGTCCACGACCTGCTGTCCGACCGGAGGCTGCTGCACTTCCATGAGGCGCCCGCGTCCGCCGTAGGAAATACGGGCTTCTGCGATCTTCTCATAGGAAATGGTGTTTTCCGAATTCACATCCTGCGGTCTGACGATACCGGCAACGTTGAGGATGCGGATTTCGTGGTTGACGCGCACTTCCTGCGAGCCGGAAATCAGGAGGTTGCCGTTTTCCAGAATGCCGGTGACGACGGCAGCGACAAGCAGCGTCAGCTTTTCGGACCGATTGATGGTGCCCTTGCCGTTCGCTTCACTGTCATTGTCGAAGCTGAGCGAGGAATCCGCCTGCGGCTTCCAGCCCAGAATCTGGGCGTCCGCCTTCCAGCTTGTCGAGCGGTTGTTCTTACGCGTGCGGTCCGTCTCGTTATCGAACGAGGCCTTGTCGTTGATCTGGATGTTGACGGTCAGAATATCACCGATATTGAGAGCCCGCGCATCCTTGAACAGAGCAGCTTTGCTGTCGCTCCACAGCGAGTAGCCACTGGCTGCGTGAAGCGGCTGCTTGGGATAGGCGGCCAATTGCGGCGCCTGGCTGAACTGCAGGCCGCTGCCGATCGGGCTCATGGCTGGCGCATTGCCGATTTCCTTGAGCGTCTGGCTTTCCGTCACGCTCTTGCACCCGGTCAGGATGCTCGCAGCTGAAAGGGCGAGAATGAGCGCTTTGTTCATGATGGGTCTCTTGATGTGGTTTTGTCCGTCGCGCTGGACATGATGGAGGCGACGATGGCAGCCTTCTTGGCGTCCATTTCGCTTAAGATCAGGCCAGATTGGCGAGGCGGCAGTTTCATGATGATGGCGGCGGCAACGCCTGCATCGATCTCCTGCAGCTGCGGTGCAGCGGCATCCGGCTTCATGGTCTTGTAGATGTTGATCAGATTGGCTTCCGCTTGCTGAAGAAAATCGTTGCGGCGCTTCAGCCAGTCCTCATATTCGGCCTTTCGGGCCTCGAGGATCGCGACACGCTCATTGATGTCTTCCTGCAGCTTTTCCAGATCCTGCTTCTGCATCAGGTAACGCTGGTCGCGCGCCTGATCGACGATATTGCCGCAATATTGCTGGATTTCCTGGCCGCTGCTGTCACCGGTCGTCACTCGTACCTGCTCCTGCGCCCTTGCGGAGGGCAGGGCGCCCGCGACGACGAAGAGAGCGAGAAGAACGCGCTTGGGCGTGAAGATCTTGAGTGTCTTTGCCGTCATTGCAATACCAACTCTGCTTGTAGCGCGCCCGCGGACTTTATGCCCTGAAGGATGGCGATGATGCCGTCTGGCTTGACGCCGATATTGTTGAGCCCGGCCACCAGCGAGCGAAGGCTCGGTCCCTCGAGGATCGCAACCGGACCACCGGTCTTTTCCGCCTGAATATCGGTCTGCGGCTGAATGGCGGTCTGGCCGTTCCGCGCAAACGGCATCGGCTGAATGACCTGCGGCGTCTCCGTCACCTGCACCGTCAGCGTGCCGTAGCTGACGGCGACCTGCGAGATGCGAACATCGGCGCCAATCACGATGGTCCCCGTCCGCTCGTTGATCACCACCTTGGCAGGCGTATCGGTTTCGACGGCGAGGTTCTCGATGCTGGCCATCAGCCGCGTCAGGTCCGCGGTCCGAGGCTTCTGGATGAAGATGACCTGACTGTCGCGCGCATCGGCAATCGGTTCACCGAAGGAAGAACGTGCATAACCGTTGATGGCATCGGCGACACGCGTCGCGGTGGAGAAATCGGGATTGCGCAATTGCAGAACCAGATTGACCGAGTCCTTGAACTGGGAAGGCAACTCGCGTTCGATGATCGCGCCGCTCGGCACACGCCCGGAGGTCGTTACGCCTTCCGTCAACTGCGCGGCCTGGCCGCCTGCATTGAAACCGGAAACGATGACCGATCCCTGCGCCACCGCATAAATCTGCCCGTCAGCACCGGACATCGAGGTCATGATGAGGGTGCCGCCGCGCAGCGAAGAAGCGTCGCCGAGCGAGCTGACATTGACGTCCAGTCGGCTGCCGGGGCTTGCAAAAGGTGGAAGATTGGCCGTGACCATAACGGCTGCGACGTTTTTCGCGCTCGTCTGGTTGCCCTGCATCGAGATGCCGAGATTTTGCAGCATCGCGCGCATGGACTGTTCGGTGAAAGGCGAAGAACGCATGCTGTCGCCGGTGCCTTGCAGACCGACGACCAGACCGTAGCCGATCAACTGGTTTTCGCGACCCGCCTGCAGGGAGGCAATATCCTTAACCCGCGCATTGACCTGGGCGACGACGGCAGGCGCTGTCGCGAAGAAGGCGGCGACCGCAATTGCCGCGATCATGAAACCCTGACGCAAACTCATTGCTCTAAAACCTCCACCGATCCGTCTTTCATGGCGGTGCCGCTGATGGTGACGCCGGTGTCTCTATTGCGAACGCGCACGACCTCCCCGGACATGGCGTCTTCTATCGCCGTGCCGGAAGCCGAAAGGTTCATGCCGCCTTTTGTGTAGGTGATGCGCACATTGGCGCCCCGCTCGACTGCGAAAGGATCGCGCAGTTCGCCGAGCGGGATGGTGCGTCCGGCTATCAGGGTCTTCTTGGATACCTTACCGACGACATCCGCCATCGCTTCCGTGTAGCCGGGCGCAATGTTGGGGTTGGTAACAGGAACTTCCGTCAGCTTGCCGCGGCTGATGACTTCGCCCGGAAAAATCGTGGCCGTGGGAACAATAGCGATCCTCTCTCCCGAAATCGCCATAGACGGTGCGAACACCGCAACAGCGACTGCGAGCGCAAAGACTGCCTTGCGACCTTGGACAGGCGTGATTTTCGGGCGGAACTTCATGTTACCCTACCTTCGGTTACTTCAGGTTCTGGCTGACGATGGTGGCCATTTCGTCGGCGGTGGTGATGACCTTGGAGTTCATTTCATACGCACGCTGCGCGGAAATCAGGTCGGTTATTTCCTTGACGGAATCGACGTTGGAGCTTTCCAGATAACTCTGTTTGAGCTTGCCGAAGCCGGTGGACTGGGGAGTCCCGTCGACAGCGTTGCCCGAGGCTTCGGTTTGGGCAAACAGGTTGTCGCCGAGAGGACGCAGGCCTGCTTCGTTTGCAAAGTTGCTCAAGGTCAGCTGGCCCAGCTGGGTCAGTGTATCCGCTGTACCGATACGAACTGACACGGTACCATCTTCCGAAATTGTGGTTTCGGTCGCGTCCGTCGGAATTGTGATCGCAGGCGAAACAGGATAGCCATCCGTCGTAACGAGACGACCGGTGGAATCCTTGTTGAAGGAGCCTGCACGCGTGTAGAGCGTCGTGCCGTCTGGACCGTCTACACGGAACCAGCCCTTGCCGATGATCGCGACGTCGAGATCGTTACCGGTCTGGGAGATTTCGCCCTGAATGTGCAGCTTGCGCACCGCAGCCGTCTGGACGCCGAGACCGATATTGGCGCCTTCCGGCACCACGGACTGGTTGGCACGGTTCATCACGCCCTGTGCACGCTCGGTCTGGTACAAGAGGTCGGTAAATTCTGCGCGTCCGCGCTTGAACGCGGTCGTGTTGATGTTCGCGATGTTGTTCGCGATGACCTCAAGGTTGGTCTGCTGGGCATCCATGCCCGTCGCTGCGATTGCTAAAGCTCTCATTGTTTTAGGTCCTCAAGGGTCAGATCTGCATTTTCACGACGTCGAGATAGGCCGAGACGATCTTGTCTCTGAGCGCTACCGCGGTCTTCAAGGTTTGGTCGGCCTGCATCACGGCATCCACGACTTCACGGGTATTGGCCTTGCCCTGAATTCCGGCGAACGACATGGTTTCGCTCTTCTTCAGCGAGTCGACCGCATCCTGCGCCACGCCACCCAGCACGCTGGCAAAGGTGGGGCCGGTTGCAGCCGTGGCGGCGGTGGAAACCGCGGCACCTGCAAGCGAAGACAGCCCGCTGGCGACATCCTTGACGCTGTCGAGGGTGGAATTGTTGGTCAGCGATTTTACGCTGCTGATAGAATCGATCATCACTGAGCCTTCAATAGGTCGATGGTTGAGGTGATCAGGTCGCGTGTCTGCTTGATCACCTGAAGATTGGCTTCGTAGCTGCGGTTGGCTTCGCGAAGGTCGGCCATCTCGATCAGCATGTTGACGTTCGGTAGCTTCACCATGCCCTTTTCGTCCGCAGCCGGGCTGTCCGGGTCGTATTCCTGCGTGAAATCGGACTTATCGACGCCGAGCTTTTTGACACCCACCAGATTGGTGCCGCTGGTGCGGTCCATCTCGTTGGCGAAGGTAATCGTCTTGCGGCGATAGGGGTCGGCACCGGGGGTGTCGCCGGTCGTGCGCGAGTTGGCGATGTTTTCCGAAACGATGCGCAGACGCGTTGCCTGCGCTTCCATGCCGCTGCCTGCAATCTTCAGGGAAGAGGAGAGAGAATCGACCATCTTACTTGCCCACCGCCGTCAGCATCATCATGTGGAAGGAGCGCACCAGCTGCGTGTTGAGCTCGAACTGCCGCTTGATTTCACCGGTCTTTGCCATTTCCGTAGACAGCGAAACCGTGTTGCCGGATTCCTGAATGCCGATCTCATTGTTGAGATTGGCGTCCTTCAGACCGATCTTGCCAGCGCCTGCCACTGCCAGTTCCATATGCGCAGGGTTGGTGCGCGCCATCTGCATTCCGACTGATTGCAGTTCGGATTCGAAGGGCACAATATCCTTTGCGCGATATTCGGGCGTGTTGGCATTGGCGATGTTGCTGGCGACGACTTCCTGACGGACAGAAAGCCATTCGGCCTGCTTGGATGCCAGCGCAAACAGCTGAATCGGCTGCATGACAGTTCTCCGTGTTTAACCTGTCCCTGATTTAGGCCTGTAATCTTGCGCGGGACTTACGGACGGGCGCTTCCCGATGAGCCCCACAAAAGCGTGATGAAAATGCACTCGGACCGGCGCCGTTAACCATTTGTTTGCCGTATCGCTTTAGATTTTGTTGATATTTCCGGCAAAACGCGCGGTTCCAACAGCCCAACGGGTTTGCGATGGTTCTCTTGAGAAACAGGCTTGTCATTCCAGCAATCGAAGGGCTTCGCGGAAAGCTTCGGCCCGCCATGTTCAAGCGGCATCTGCTTTCGGCAGCATGCATCGTCAGCTTCGTTGCGGCTGGGGCATTCCTTCCCGGCATCGTCTTTCCGCCAAATGCCGAGACCTATCAGTCGCACGCAGTGGTGAAGGTCACTGCGTTGAACGGCAATATCATCGAGACCCGGCGTCTTGCCGCCACCATGCAGCAGAACCTGCTGTCGCCAGTGGCGCTGACGCTCACAGTCTCCGACCTGAAGCTGAAAGCCGGAGATGTGACCGGCGCGGACGATCAGGGCCGGATCGGCATCCTGCTGGATATGGTTCTCGGCACGCAGGAACCGGAAATTCCCGCGAGCGCCATCGAAGCTGCCTTGCAGAATTCCGTGACGATCGCCTCGGCCTCCAATGACGAGATCGATATCACCGCCAGTGCAGCATCGCCTGAGGCGGCGCAGAAAATCGTCGATTATCTTTCCCGACGCGTGGCCCGCGATGTTGGGGGAGACCATTCCGAGCCGGAGTTGCGCGCGGTCGAAAGCGCCCGCAAGGCGCTCGATGCGGCAGAAGCGGCGCTGACCGGCTTCCAGATGCGCCATGGTAATGATGCCGTTTCACGTATGCAGACCTTGCAGCAGAAGATGCATGAGGCGGATATCAATCTCTCGGCTCTGGCTCAAAGCGAGCATGATCTCTCGCAGGCCGTCAACACGGCATCTGCCATGAAAGCGGATGATGTTCTGACGAAGACACTGCCGCCGCTGCCTGCCTTCGTTTCTCTGGAGCAGGTTCGGGAGAGCTATGGCACCGCAAAGCTTGCGCTTGCTGAAGTCAGCATCGACCATGGGCCGAAGCATCCACGCACCATCGCGGCGCAAGCTGCCGTCGATGCCGCTCGTGCCGCAGCCATGCCCGCAATGCGCCGCGCGCTGGAGAGCGTGAAGGCCGATCTGAAAACAGTGGCAGCCTCCCTGAATGAACAGACAGAAGAGAAATCTGCGCTGGAACATCAGCTTGGTGAAATGGGCACTGCGCCGGATGAACTCGCCAAGCTGGAAAAGGCACTGGACAAGGCCCGCCGCGATTACCTGGTAGCGAGCGAGAAGGCCGGTCCCTTTGCCGCACCGCGCATCAGCGCAGCCGTGAGCAAGCCCGCCTTGCCGGGCATCGCCCAGAAGGACGGCACGACATCGACCATGATGGCCGTGGGTGGTGGCCTTGCAGGTCTGCTGATGGCGCTGTTCGTGCTGAGCTTCAGGCGTGAAGAAAGTGAACAGTCGAGTGAGGTCGAGCCTGTGGAGCCAGAGGCTGTCGACGCAGACCCGGTTGTTGCCAGCCAGCAGGCGGAACTCGTCGAAATGGAACCCGACATCTTCCACGATCTGGTCGAGCCCGAAGCCGAGCCGGTTCCGGTAGAAGAGCCGGAGACCGCGTCGGCGGATGAGCCAATGCAGGAACTCACCGATCTCGAAGCAGCAAACGACATTCCGCTCGATGAGCGCGTCCGTCAGGTTCTGATGTCGAACCGCGTCGCTGAGGAAGATGTGGCGAAGAAGGAAGATGGCTTCCGGCTACCGCCATTGCTTGCCGCTGCCCTTGAGGGCAAGGCGGAGCACCCTCAGGCAGAAACGGAAGAAGTGAAGGCGTTGCGTCAGGAGCTTGCCCGGCTGAAGGCGAGACTGGACGACGTTACCGAAGAGAAGATCAATCATCGGCGCGGCTGATGCTCTGATTTTCCTTGCAATCTAAAGCCCTGCACAGCATTACGGCGTTGGATCGCGCAGGCGGTTCCGATGAAGCTGTATTGTTCTCAGGAGGCAGGCATATGGTGGTGGTGATTGACGGCAAGGCGAAGGCAGCGTCCGTAACGGATGCGGTGCGCGAAGCGTCCGAACGTCTGGAGCAACAGACCGGTACCAAGCCCGGACTTGCAGTCGTAATCGTCGGTGACGATCCAGCCAGCCACGCCTATGTGAACTCCAAGAGCAAGATGGCGAAGCAGTGCGGCTTCAATTCCATTCAGCACACCTTAGCCGAAACGACGACTCAGGAAGAGCTCGAGGCGCTGGTTCGGACGCTGAACGAAGACAGCTCCATTCATGGCATTCTGGTGCAGCTGCCGCTGCCGAAACATCTTAATTCAGATCCGGTCATCCAATTGATCCTGCCGGAAAAGGATGTGGATGGCCTCAGCACGCTGAACGCCGGAAAGCTCGCCATCGGCGATCTGGAAACCGGGCTTATCTCCTGCACGCCTGCCGGTTCCATGCTGCTGGTCCGCAGCATTCATGGCGATGATCTTTCAGGCCTAAATGCCGTCGTGATCGGCCGCTCCAACCTTTTCGGCAAGCCCATGGGTCAGCTTCTCCTCAACGCAAATGCCACCGTTACCATGGCGCATTCCCGCACCAAGGATCTGGCATCCGTCTGCAAGTCTGCGGATATTCTGGTCGCCGCCGTCGGTCGCCCGCAAATGGTCAAGGCCGATTGGGTCAAGCCCGGCGCAACCGTGATCGATGTCGGCATCAACCGCATTCCCGCGCCTGAAAAGGGCGAGGGCAAGTCGAGGCTGGTGGGTGATGTGGCCTATGATGAGGCAAGCGCCGTTGCAGCAGCCATCACGCCGGTCCCCGGCGGTGTCGGCCCCATGACGATTGCGATGTTGATGGCTAATACGGTGATCGCGGCTTATCGCGCTCAGGGTAAAACCGCGCCAAAGTTCTGAAGATCAGCGTGGTGCGGGGCCGGTCGATGCGCGCACCACGAGTTCGGCGTTCCACAATTCCTGAAAAGGGTCCGTCTGCCCGGTCTTGATCTGCGCGATCAACCGTTCGGCGACGCGCAATCCCGCTGCCCGCAGCGATGACCGCGTCGTCGTCAGCGGCACGGAAAAATTCACGGGCTTGAGCAGCGGCAAAACGTCGTCATGGGCAATCAGCGAAATATCGCGACCGGGCCTCAGGCCCCGCTGGTTGAGTGAGCGTATCGCCCCCAGTGCCAATGCAGTCGAGGCGCAAAGCACGGCGGTCGGCTTCTTTGGCTGGTCGAGCAGCCGCTCCATCGTGAGGAACCCGGCCTCATCCGTCATCACACTGTGGCTGACATTGTCTGGATCGAGCGAATGGCCCTGTTCGGCGAGTGCCGATTCCACGCCGCGATAGCGCCTGAAGGTGAAGTCGTAGCCCTCCGGTCCGTTTAAAAGCGCGATGTTCTGATGGCCAAGCTGTAGCAACAGCGACGCGGCATCGTGAAACGCGCCTTCATTGTCCACATCGAGAAAGGGGTAATCCGGCTCCACGCCCCAGGAGCGGCCATGCACCATGAAGGGAATGGACAGGCTCTTCATCATCGCGATGCGGCTGTCGTTTTTCTTCATATAGGCAAGATAAATGCCGTCCACGCGCCCGCTTGCGGCCAGTTCTTTGAGCGCGCTCTCCTCGTCCTTGGGGTCGGTGGGCATGATCACCAGATGGAAGCCCTCGCGTGCCGAAACCTCGCCAAGCCCGCTCAAGAACTCTCCGAAATGTACATCCGATTGATGTTCAGGGCCGGTCGGCATGACGAGGCCGATGGAGCCGACCTTGCCGGTCGCAAGCCGCTGGGCGGCAGCATTGGGGCGATAGCCGGTGCGTTGCGCGGCTTCGATGATCTTCTTTCGTGTTTCCGCGTTCACTTCCGGATAGCCGTTCAGGGCACGGCTGATGGTCGTCTGCGAAATGCCGAGTAACTGCGATAATTGCTTCAGATTCACGTCGCAGCCTCCTCCCAATGTCATTCTGAATATCGTCTGAGATCGAAACGGCTCCTCCACCGTTCCCAAACCGCTTTGAACGCTATCAATTGTCCATCAGCGCCACAATCTGAAAATGCTCGCTGCAGTGCAAATAATTTGTTTTGCAACGCGGAACAAAGCAGATTCGGTTGTAGTTGATGAAGGCACTTGACTCTCTTTGATCCTCAATGAGATGAATAGCCAGCCAAAGCGCTTTGAATTATGAAATTGCAAAGGCCAAGCCTTGTTCTGTGGTGGGAGGTAGATCACATGAAAAAGACATTCTTGACGACAGTCGCTATTGCCACGCTCCTTGCGGGCGGTTCATTCGCAGCAGAGCTGAAATTCAAGCCGGGTGAAGACAGCAAATTCAACTGGAAGAGCTATGAAGACTTCAAGACGGCCAATGCCAGCCTGAAAGGCCAGACCCTGACCATCTTCGGGCCATGGCGCGGTGAGGACGAGGCGCTGTTCCAGACGGTTCTCGCCTATTTCGGTGACGCGACCGGCGTCAATGTCCGCTATTCCTCCTCTGAAAATTACGAGCAGCAGATCGTTATCGACACGCAGGCAGGCTCTCCGCCGAATGTCGCGATCCTGCCGCAGCCGGGCCTTCTTGCCGATCTCGCGGCCAAGGGACTTCTGGTTCCGCTGGGCGATGAGACCGCCAATTGGGTGAAGGACAATTACGGTGCCGGTCAGTCCTGGGTCGATCTCGGTTCCTATAAGAACAAGGATGGCAACAAGGCCTACTTCGCATTCCCGTTCAAGGCCGACGTGAAGTCGCTGGTCTGGTACGTGCCGGAAAACTTCGAGGAAGCCGGTTACAAAGTGCCGGAAACCATGGAAGACCTGATCAAGCTTTCCGATCAGATCGTGGCTGATGGCGGCACGCCTTGGTGTATCGGTCTCGGTTCAGGCGGCGCCACGGGCTGGCCTGCGACAGACTGGGTGGAAGACATCATGCTGCGCACCCAGCCGCTCGACATCTACCAGAAATGGACGACGAACGAGGTGAAGTTCAACGATCCGCGCGTTGTTGCGGCTATCGATGAATTCGGCAAATTTGCCAAGAACGACAAATATGTGAGTGGCGGCGTGGCCGCGGTTGCCTCCACCGACTTCCGCGATAGCCCGAAGGGCCTCTTCGACATTCCGCCGAAGTGCTACCTGCACCATCAGGCATCCTTCGTTCCGTCCTTCTTCCCGGAAGGCACCAAGGTCGGCACGGATGTCGATTTCTTCTACATGCCGACCTACGCCTCCAAGCCCGATCTCGGAAAGCCCGTTCTCGGTGCCGGAACGCTCGTCACCATCACCAAGGATTCGCCTGCTGCCAAGGCTTTCGTCGAATTCCTGAAGACGCCGATTGCGCATGAAGTCTGGATGGCGCAGTCCAGCTTCCTCACGCCTTACAAGGGTGTGAATACGGATACCTACGCCAACGAGCAGATGAAGCGTCAGGGTGAAATCCTCACCACCGCCACCACCTTCGGCTTCGACGGTTCGGACCTCATGCCGGGCAAGATCGGCGCCGGTGCATTCTGGACGGGCATGGTCGATTTCGTGGGCGGCAAATCTGCCGATCAGGTTGCGAACGATATCCAGAAGGCCTGGGACGGCCTGAAATAACTCTTTGATCTGGCCCGGCAATTCAGGTTGCCGGGCATTTCCTTCGACATGACCGGCGGGGAATAGTGCCGGAAGATAAAGAAAGATCGGGGAGGGAGTGATGATCACTCAGATCGTGTCTGCACTGGGCGTCGTCATCGTCGGCGTCTTTGCCTGCGCCGCATATTACTGGCTGTCGGATAAGGCTCTTCAGTTCATTTTTCCCGTCAGGGATGGCGATGTCATTCATGCGTCGCGCAATCTCAACAAGCGCGCCGCCGTGCGCCCGTGGTTGTTCGTCGGCCCGGCACTGCTGCTGCTTGCCGTCTATCTGGTCTATCCGGTCATCGCGACCTTCATCCTCTCCTTCTATGACCGAACCGGCACGAACCCCGTCGGCCTCGCCAATTACCGCTGGGCCTTATATGATGCCGGTTTCCGTCAATCGATCTTCAACAACATCCTCTGGCTCGCCGTCGTGCCCGCCGCATGCACCTTCCTCGGCCTCGTCATCGCGGTCATGACCGACCGTATCTGGTGGGGCAATATCGCCAAATCCATCGTCTTCATGCCGATGGCGATCTCGTTCGTCGGCGCGTCGGTCATCTGGAAGTTCATTTATGAATATCGCGGCGAGGGGCAGACGCAGATCGGTCTTCTGAACGCGTTGGTGGAATTCTTCGGCGGCACGCCGCAGGTGTGGATTTCGATGCCTTTCTGGAACAACTTCTTCCTCATGGTCATCCTCATCTGGATCCAGACAGGCTTTGCCATGGTCATCCTGTCTGCGGCGCTTCGCGGCATACCGGAAGAGACGGTTGAAGCCGCCGTCATCGATGGCGCCAATGGCTGGCAGATTTTCTGGAAAATCCTCGTTCCGCAAATCTGGGGCACCATCGCCGTGGTCTGGACGACGATCACCATTCTGGTTCTGAAGGTCTTCGATATCGTGCTGACCATGACCAACGGCCAGTGGAACACCATGGTTCTGGCGAACCTGATGTTCGACTGGATGTTCCGTGGCGGCGGGGATAGCGGGCGAAGTGCGGTTATCGCGCTCATCATCATGGCCGCCGTTACGCCGATCATGATCTGGAACATTCGCCAGGCAAACCGCGAGATGGAGGGCCGTTGATATGAGCTTAATGACCCGCATCCGCCGCATCGGCCTGCCGCGCCTCATCGTCCATGTCAGCGTGCTTTTCGTCGTCATCCTCTGGCTTTTGCCGACGCTTGGCATTCTCGTCAGCTCGCTGCGGGACAAGGATCAGATCACCGTTTCAGGCTGGTGGACGGCCTTCTCCAGTTCCAGCCAGACGGAAGCCTTGCGCCTCGGCGATCCTTCCACCCAGACGCAGCAGGGCGACCGCTTCGTCATCGCAGGCAACGTCTTCGGAGAAGGCAAGAGCGGCAATGTCTCCGCCTTCGGTGTGCGCGTGCAGGAGCCTACCGCCTTCAACGCTGGCGAAGCCGCCGATATTGGCGATGGCGAAACGCTGCTCGTCAACAAGGACGGCAGCTATCAGTACAGCAAGAATGCAAGCTTCGAAGGCTCGCGCGCCAAGCGCGTCTATGTGGCGGTCGCAACACCGCCGATCTTTACGCTGGACAATTACCGCACCGTCCTGATGTCGGAGGGCATCGGCCAATCCTTCGTCAACTCTCTGACGGTGGCAATCCCCGCCACGATCATTCCGATCCTGATTGCGGCCTTTGCGGCTTATGCGCTTTCGTGGATGAAATTCAGCGGACGCTCGCTGATGATTGCGCTGATCGTCGGCCTCATCGTCGTACCGTTGCAGATGTCGCTCATTCCGCTGCTTCAGCTTTATAACTGGATCGGCAATGTCTTCGGCGTGCCTTCCAAAACCTATGCCGGTATCTGGCTTGCGCATACAGCCTTTGGCCTGCCGCTCGCCATCTACCTGCTTCGCAACTACATTTCCGGTCTGCCGAAGGAAATCATCGAGAGCGCGCGGGTCGATGGCGCGAGCGATTTCGAAATCTTCGTCAAGATCATCCTGCCGCTATCCTTCCCCGCGCTCGCTTCCTTCGCCATCTTCCAGTTTCTCTGGACATGGAACGACCTGCTCGTCGCCATGGTCTTCCTCGGCACGCAGAAGGATGAGCTGGTGCTGACGGGTGCGCTGAACGCTCTACTCGGTTCGCGCGGCGGCAATTGGGAAATCCTCACCGCATCGGCCTTCGTCACCATCGTCGTGCCGCTTTGCGTCTTCTTTGCGCTCCAACGTTACCTTGTGCGCGGCCTGCTGGCAGGCTCCGTCAAGGGAGGCTGATCGATCATGAATGCTCATACCCAACAGGATACTGCGATGACTGATAGTGTTTCCTCCGCTCTTAAGGCAGACAAGGACTGGTGGCGCGGCGCCGTCATCTATCAGATCTACCCGCGCTCTTATCAGGACTCCAATGGCGATGGTATCGGCGACCTGAAGGGCATCACATCGCGCCTTGAGCACATCGCCAATCTCGGTGCGGACGCCATCTGGATTTCGCCCTTCTTTACTTCGCCGATGAAGGATTTCGGATACGACGTGTCCAACTATGTCGATGTCGATCCAATGTTCGGCACGCTCGCCGATTTCGACGGGCTGATCGCGGAAGCCCATCGCCTCGGCATCCGGGTGATGATCGACCTCGTTCTTTCGCACACGTCGGATCAGCATCCATGGTTCGTGGAAAGCCGCTCCAGCCGCCAGAACCCGAAGTCGGACTGGTATGTATGGAGCGATGGCAAGCCGGATGGCACGCCGCCCAACAACTGGCTGTCCATCTTCGGCGGTGCCGGCTGGCAGTGGGACCCGACCCGCATGCAATATTACATGCACAACTTCCTCACCTCGCAGCCGGATCTCAATCTGCATAACCCGGACGTGCAGGAAGAGCTGCTGAACATCACCCGCTTCTGGTTGAAGCGCGGCGTCGATGGCTTCCGCCTCGATACGATCAACTTCTATTTCCACGACGAGCAACTGCGCGATAACCCGGCCCTTGCGCCGGAGCGGCGTAACGCCTCGACCGCGCCAGCGGTTAACCCCTATAATTTCCAGGAGCATATCTACGACAAGAACCGCCCGGAAAATCTCGAATTCCTCAAGCGCTTCCGCGCCGTGCTGGACGAGTTCCCAGATATCGCAGCGGTGGGTGAAGTGGGTGACAGCCAGCGCGGTCTGGAAATCGTCGGTGAATACACCTCCGGCGACGACAAGATGCAGATGTGCTACGCCTTCGAATTCCTGGCACCGGACGCGCTGACGCCTCAGCGCATCTCGGATGTTCAGGCAGCATTTGCGCAGGCTGCGCCTGAGGGCTGGGCCTGCTGGGCGTTTTCCAACCATGATGTCGTGCGCCACGTCAGCCGCTGGGGTGAGATCGTCGATGACAAGGATGCCTTCGCCAAGGTTCTCGCCGCATTGCTGATGACCCAGCGCGGTTCGGTCTGCATCTATGAGGGCGAGGAGCTTGGCCTGACGGAAGCGGAGATCGATTTCGAGCATCTGCAGGACCCATACGGCATTCAGTTCTGGCCGGAATTCAAGGGCCGCGATGGTTGCCGCACGCCGATGGTGTGGGATGCAGGCCATGCACAGGCCGGTTTCTCCACATCGGACAAGACCTGGCTGCCGATCCCAACCGAACACAAGATGCGCGCCGTCAGCGCTCAGCAGGGCAACGAGGCGTCGGTTCTGGAACATTATCGCCGCTTCCTTTCATTCAGAAAGCAGCATCCGGCCTTCGCCAAGGGCAAGATCGAGTTCCATGAGGCCGATGCGACGGTTTCGAGCTACAGTCGCATCTTGGGTAACGAGACGATCCTTTGCCTGTTCAATCTCTCGGCGGTGCCTGCAAAGGCCGAACTGCCGGAGGGCCAGTGGGAGGTGCTCGAAGGGCACGGCTTCGGTGCAGAATTGAACGGCAACACAGTTGAACTTCCGGCATGGGGCGCATTCTTCGCCCGCCACGCGTAAATCGACAGGGAGGAACACCGCATGACTGGCCTTATTCTAAAGGACATCCGCAAAGCCTACGGTCAGGTGAAGGTCCTGCACGGCATCGACCTCGATATAAAGCAGGGCGAGTTCATCGTTTTCGTTGGCCCATCGGGCTGCGGAAAATCCACCCTGCTGAGAATGATCGCCGGACTGGAGGAAATTTCCGGCGGTGAGATGTATATCGATGGCCAGCTGGTGAATGAAATCCCGCCATCGCGTCGCGGCATTGCCATGGTGTTCCAGTCCTACGCGCTTTACCCGCATATGACGGTCTACGACAACATGGCCTTCGGCATGAAGATCGCCAAGGAAAGCAAACAGGAGATCGACCGGCGCGTGCGTGCCGCTGCCGAAATCCTGCAGCTGACGCAATATCTGGAGCGTCTGCCGAAGGCGCTGTCGGGCGGCCAGCGCCAGCGTGTCGCCATCGGTCGCGCCATCTGCCGCAATCCGAAGGTCTTCCTCTTCGATGAGCCGCTGTCCAACCTCGATGCTGCCCTGCGTGTCGCAACGCGTATCGAGATCGCCAAGCTCAGCGAGAAGATGGCCGATACGACCATGATCTACGTCACGCACGATCAGGTGGAAGCCATGACGCTGGCGGACCGCATCGTCGTACTGAATGGCGGGCGCGTGGAGCAGGTGGGCGAACCGCTGGAGCTTTATGAAAACCCGGCAAACCTTTTCGTCGCCCGCTTCATCGGCTCGCCTGCGATGAACATCATCGCGGCAACGGTAAAGGCGGCTGGCGAGACGACGACGCTTGAGCTTGCCGGTGGAAAGACGCTGTCGGTCAACATTCCGACTACTTCCGCCGAGGTCGGAAAAAGCGCGTCCTTCGGTGTCCGCCCGGAAGATCTGGCCATTGCAGAGGGCGACGACTACCTTTTCGAAGGCAAGGTTTCGATTGTCGAGGCGCTTGGCGAAGTCACGCTTCTCTATCTCGAAGCGCCGGAGGGGCAGGAGCCGATCATCGTCAAAATACCGGGAATTGCTCCGGCCAAAAAAGGTCAGGTTCTGCGCTTCTCCGCACCCTCGGAAAAGTTGCATCTCTTTGATGCGCAAGGGCAGACTTATCGCCGCTAAAGCGCCATTCGGAACGGCTTTTTAACTATGATTCAAAGCCGTTCCAGCTTCTCATAAAACTGTCATTCATTAAAAAATATGTCATCTCAGGCGTTTAGATAGGGAAGTGTCGAGCGTTCGAAGGGCTTGTTGCACTTTCCACAGCTAGTTGTCGCATGTGTTTCATATCGAAACGACGACAGAAATTGTTAATCTGTTCTGCCGTAGTCTTCTCTTCAAAGACGTAGAAAAGGATACAGCCGTGAACGCGCGGGCAAATATTGGCAAACCAAGTTATATGAGCAAGGAAGAATCTTTCATGTATGACCGCGAAGGGCGGTTCAAGATGGAAGACACGATGAATGCTGGCCGTATCGAATATACCGAGAAGGCCGTCATGAACATGGCGGCCCGCCGCTGTGACGTCGTGAAGATTTCCCAGTCGGAAGCCATACTTGCCCTGATGACGCAGTATAATCTGCCCGGCCAGTTCTACCTCGATATTCCCGACGCCCGTATCAACAAGATCGGCTGTGTGCTGATGAAGGTGAATGCGAACAACACCATTCAGGTGCGCTTCCTGCGCCTTCTGAACCAGAAGGAAATGGACCGCATTTTCGTGTTCAGCACCCATCCCAACCACCGGGATCGCACGCTCAGCATCAAGTCCTGGTAAGGACATCTGGTCGAATTTGAAAAGCCCGCGTTTCGAAGGAAACGCGGGCTTTTTCATAAGCGCCTGAAGCTGGAAAACCGTACTCAGTGGAAAACGCTGGCGCCCTGATCGGCTGGACCGGCATTGCGGCGGAAGGTGGCGAAGAGTTCTCGGCCCATGCCCCATTCATTGCCGGAAAGATCGGCACGCGCCGGCTCGCGCTTGGCAAGCTCCGCTGCCGACACCAGCACTTCCAACGTACCGGAAACCGCATCGAGCCGGATGATATCGCCGTCGCGGATGAGCGAGATGGGGCCGCAATCGGAGGCTTCCGGCGTGACGTGGATGGCGGCGGGCACTTTGCCGGACGCGCCGGACATGCGGCCATCGGTCACGAGCGCGACCTTGAAGCCGCGGTCCTGAAGCACGCCGAGCGGAGGCGTCAGGCGGTGCAGTTCCGGCATGCCGTTGGCCTTCGGGCCCTGGAAGCGAACTACGGCGATGAAGTCGCGGTTCAGCTTGCCATCCTTGAAGGCATCCTGAAGTTCCTGCTGATCGTTGAAGACGATGGCAGGGGCTTCGATGATGTGGCGTTCCGGCTTGACGGCGGAAATCTTGATGACCGACTTGCCGATATTACCGGTCAGCATCTTCAAGCCGCCGGTTGGCTGGAACGGGGTTTCGATGCGGGCAAGAACTTTAGGGTCATGGCTCTCTTCAGGCGATGCCTCGCGCAGAATAGCGCCGTCGTCGCCGAGTTTGGCGTCGATCGTATAGGCTTCGAGCCCATGGCCGAAGACCGTGCGAACGTCGTCATGGACGAAGCCATGCTTGAGCAGCTGCTTGATGAGAAAGCCCATGCCGCCTGCGGCATGGAAGTGGTTCACATCGGCCAGACCGTTCGGATAGACCCGCGCCAGAAGCGGCACGGTGTCCGAAAGATCGGAAATATCCTGCCATGTGAGGATGATGCCAGCCGCCCGCGCCATGGCGATGAGGTGCATGGTGTGGTTCGTTGAGCCGCCCGTTGCGTGCAGACCGACCACGCCGTTGACCACGGAGCGTTCATCGATCATCTCACCGGCAGGCGTAAACTCGTTGCCTTGCGCCGTGATCGCCAGCGCCCGCTTCGTCGCCTCGCGGGTGAGCGCATCGCGCAGCGGCGTGTTCGGGTTGATGAAGGAGGAGCCGGGCATGTGGAAGCCCATGATCTCCATCAGCATCTGATTGGAGTTGGCCGTGCCGTAGAATGTGCAGGTGCCGGGGCCGTGATAGGACTTGGATTCCGCTTCCAGCAGCTCCGCACGACCGACCTTGCCTTCGGCATAAAGCTGGCGGATACGCGACTTCTCGTCGTTGGGCAGACCGGATGTCATCGGACCGGCAGGAATGAAGACAGCAGGCAGATGGCCGAAGGAGAGCGCGGCAATGACGAGGCCGGGCACGATCTTGTCGCAGACGCCGAGATAGACCGCAGCATCGAACATGTTGTGAGAAAGGCCGATACCCGCCGCCATGGCGATGGCATCGCGAGAGAAGAGCGAAAGCTCCATGCCCGGCTGGCCCTGCGTCACGCCATCGCACATGGCTGGAACCGCGCCAGCGACCTGCGCAATGCCGCCCGCTTGCTTCGCTGCATCGCGGATGATGGCGGGGAAGGTCTCGTAAGGCTGGTGCGCCGAGAGCATGTCGTTATAGGCGGTGACGATGCCGAGATTGGGAACCCGGTCGCCGGCAAGGAGATCCTTGTCGGCGGGGGAACAGACCGCAAATCCATGGGCAAGGTTGCCGCAGGAAAGTGTTGACCGGTAAACGCCCTTGGAAACCTGCAATCGAAGCCTTTCGAGATACGTCTCGCGATAGGGTTTCGAACGTTCAACGATACGGGCGGTGATAGCCTGAATACGTGAATCGGCAGCCATGTGCGTTCATCCTGTCTTTCGTTGGAACGTCGGCCTTTAGCACTTGGGAATGCCTGAAGGCCGACGATCTCGTTTCAATTGTGGGCCGAACGCCGCTTCCGCCAAATTGCGGAGCTTATGGCGCCCAGTAGATATTGACGGTCGAATCCGCCCTGTTCAGCACCGAGCGGATCGGCATCTCGTCCTCATCGAGATCGGACTGTGCCTTTTCCAGCGTTTCCTTCTTCGCCGCACCTTCGATATGCAGCACAAGAAAGCTGGCATCGTGCAGGGCGGAAAGATTGAAGGTCAGACGCTCTTCGCCCGCGCCCTCGGCTTCCATAGGCAGAACCGAGCGCGGCTCATCGAGATCGAGCGCTTCTTCGAGATTGTCGCCGCCCGGAAAGAACGAGGCCGTGTGACCATCCGTTCCCATGCCCAGAATGACGATATCGAAAGGATCGCAAATATCGGCTGTCTTCGCCGTTGCCAGCGTGGCTGCATCTTCGGGAGAGGCTGCGGACTGGTAAAGCGGCACGAAATAGGCGGCCTTGGCCTCGTTCTGCAACAGGTTGTCGGCAACCAGCTTGTGGTTGGAGCGGTCGCTATCGGCAGGCACGAAACGTTCATCCACCAGCGTCACGCTGACCTGAGGCCATTCCAGCGAATGCCTGGAGAGAGCCTGAAAAAACAGCTTCGGCGTGGAGCCGCCGGAAACGGCAATGCTTGCCGCCCCACGCTCTTCGATGGCGGCTTTCAGCCGTTCGGCAACATCAGCGGCGAGCTTTTCCGCCAGTTCAGGGCCATTGTTGAAGACGTGCATTTGAGGTTCCATCCGTGTCACCCTCAATCTGCATCGTGCCAGGTGCGGCCATCACGCTCGATCAGCGCAATCGCACCGCTTGGACCCCAGGTGCCGGATGTGTAGCCCTGCACGCCCTGACCAACGGCCTCCCAGCTTTTCAGGATCGGGTCGACCCACTTCCATGCCGCCTCCACCTCGTCGCGGCGCATGAACAGCGTCTGGTTGGAGCGGATGGTGTCCATCAGCAGGCGCTCGTAAGCATCCGGGTTGCGCACGTTGAAGGCCTGGGCGAAGCTCATGTCGAGCGAGACCTGACGCAGGCGCATGCCGCCCGGACCTGGATCCTTGATCAGCAGAGACTGCTTCACGCCTTCATCCGGCTGCAAGCGGATGACCAGCTTGTTGGCCTCTACCTTGCCAGCGGCATCGTCAAAGATCGAATGCGGGATTTGCTTGAAGGTGACGACGATTTCCGAAACGCGGGTTGCCAGACGCTTGCCCGTGCGGATGTAGAAGGGCACACCCGCCCAGCGCCAGTTGGCGATTTCCGCCTTGATCGCGACGAAGGTTTCGGTGTTGGAAACGCCGCCTTCCAGCTCTTCCAGATAACCCTTGACCGGACCGCCTGCGGAAGCACCGGCACGATACTGGCCGCGCACGGTGTTCTTTTCCACGTTGCTGTCATTGATCGGCTTTAACGCGCGCAGAACCTTCAGCTTTTCATCGCGAACGGCTTCCGCTTCCATGGAAGAGGGCGGCTCCATTGCGACGAGGCAAAGCAGCTGAAGAATATGGTTCTGAACCATGTCGCGCAACGCGCCCGCCGTGTCGTAATACCCGGCGCGACCTTCAAGGCCGACGGACTCGGCAACGGTGATCTGTACGTGGTCGATATGGGCGGAGTTCCACAGCGGCTCGTAAAGCGCGTTGGCAAAGCGCAGAACCATGAGGTTCTGAACCGTTTCCTTGCCGAGATAATGGTCGATGCGGAAGATCTGCTCTTCCTTGAAGACATTGCCCAGCGTGTCGTTGAGCTCCAGCGCAGACGCCAGATCGCGACCGATTGGCTTTTCCACCACGATGCGCGTGGATTTGGTGATCAGCTTGTGATCACGAATCTTGGAGGCGATATCTCCGAAGATGGCCGGTGCAACAGCAAGATAAAAGGCGCGGATGCGGTCCTTGCCTTCGTCCAGAAGCTTCTTCAGCTTGTCCCAGCCATTGTCGGACTTGGCATCGACCGGAATATAGAAGAGGCGCTGGCAGAATTTCTGGACCTGCTCCTCGTCATATTCACCGGATTTCAGATGCTCCTTCAGCGCGTCCTGAGCGAATTTGCGGTATTCGTCATGGCTCATAACCGAGCGGGATGCGCCGATGATGCGCGTCGGTTCGGACAGCTGGTTCTCCACCTGACGGTGGTAAAGTGCTGGCAAAAGCTTGCGCTCGGCCAGATCGCCAGTGCCGCCGAAGACGACGCAATCAAAGGGCTCGACTGGAATGATTTGACTGCTCATACCGATTCTCTCGATCTCTCAGGGTTGGGGGCATCCATAATCTAATCGATTTAAAAATGCCAGACTTGTTATGCGGAATTATCGTTTTTGCTGGTAAAGTCTTGTTTATGCTCATCAGAAGCGGGGCTTCTATGTCTGCATTCCTATCCTTGAACTTTAAAACCTGTCGCGCAGTGCATACCATGACAGCGCAAGAAAAAGGAGAGGCGCGCGCAAGGATGCACCGCCCGGGAAAGAGGGAACATCCAGCGCGGAAAACTGCTCGAGCGCCCTGTCCCGGTTCACCACCATTTCGGCAAAAAGCTTGCCGCAATAATTGGCGAGCATGACGCCGTGGCCGGAATAGCCGCCGATGGAAAGCACGCCCGGCATGACCTCGCGCACGAATGGCTGGCGGGACATGGTGATACCGACAGACCCGCCCCAGGCATGGGTCATCTGCACGTCGCCAAGCTCGGGATAAATCTCGGCGATCTGCTTGCGGATGTGCTTCGAGATATCGCGCGGTGAATCCGCCGTGTAAGCCTCGCGCCCACCGAAAAGCAGGCGGTTATCCTTCGTCTTGCGGAAATAACGCACCACGAAACGCGAATCCGCCACCGCTTCCTTTCCGGGAATGACGTTTGGAAATCTGTCGAGCGGCTCTGTCGCACCGATGAAAGAACGGATCGGCATGATATGGGCAGCCGTTACCGGCTCCAGACCATCGATATGGGCGTTGGTGGCAATCAGCACCCGGTCGGCGGTAATCGTGCCGGCTGCGGTTTCGATTACCGTCTTCCCGCCGGCCTGCCGGATTGCCTTGGCGGGTGTCTTCTCGAAAATATAGGCTCCTGCCGCCTTGGCGGCCTTGGCCAAACCTACCAGCAGTTTCAGCGGGTGGATGTGGCCGGTGCCCGTGTCACGCACGCCGCAATAATAATGGTTGGAGCCAAGCCGTTCTGCCGTTTCCGCCTTTTCCATAAATGTAACATGGCTGTAGCCATAGCGACCGGCCATGGCCTCCACGCTTCGGCGATAATCCTTCGCATAGGCCTGTTTGTGGGAGACGTTCAACTGGCCGGGCAGGAAGTCCATGTCGATGTCGATGTCGATGTCGTTGTCGCGGGCGAAATCCAGCACATAATGCTTGGCGCTTTCCGCAATATCGAACAGCGCCTTCGACCGTTCGAAGCCGATCTGATCCTCGAGCTCATCCGGCCAGGCACGCTGGCCGGTGCCGAACTGCCCGCCATTGCGACCGGAGGCGCCGTCTCCGAAGCGATGCGCTTCGATAAGGGTGACCGAAACGCCAGCCTTGGCCAGATTGTACGCCGCCTGAAGCCCGGTAAAGCCGCCGCCGATGATGGCGACATTGCTGACGCGCGATCCGTCCATGGCCGCATAGCCCGGCCTTTCCGGAACCGTTGCCTCATACCAGGAGATGCCCGGAGATATCGGGCTTTGCCATGCCATTTTGATCTTGCCTTATACGTTCAGCAGCAGGAACTCGCGCTCCCACGGGCTGATGACCTGCATGAAGGTTTCGAATTCGCCGCGTTTCAGGCCAGCATAAAGGCCCACGAATTCATTGCCGAAGACACGCTCGAACTGTTGCTCGCCTTCCAGCAGCGCCACGGCTTCGAGAAGCCCGCGCGGAAGCTCGATAGAGCCTTCGTTCGCCGTTTCATAGGTCGGCTCGGTCGGCTCGATATTGTTCATGATGCCAAGCCAGCCGCAGCCGAGCGATGCGGCAAGCGCCAGATAGGGATTGGCATCCGAACTCGGCAGACGGTTTTCCACACGCCGCGCCTGCGGGCCGGAAATCGGCACACGGAAGGCGGTCGTGCGGTTGTCGTAACCCCAGGCGTTGTTGACCGGGCATGCCATATCCGGCGTCAGGCGGCGATAGGAGTTCACGTAAGGCGCCAGCATCACCAGCGCATTCGGCACATAACGCTGCATGCCGCCGACGAAGGAGAAGAACTCCTTGGAAGGACTGCCATCCTTGTTGGAAAACACGTTCTGGCCGGTCTCGATATCGATGACCGACTGGTGGATATGCATGGCGGAACCCGGCATGCCCTGCATCGGCTTTGCCATGAAGGTGGCGTAGATGCCGTGCTTCAGCGCCGCCTCACGAATGGTGCGCTTGAACAGGAACACCTGATCGGCAAGCTCGATGGGATCGCCGTGGCGCAGGTTGATTTCCAGCTGCGCCGGACCTTCTTCATGGATGAGGGTATCGATTTCGAGACCCTGCTTTTCCGAAAAATGGTAGATATCGTCGATCAGCTCGTCGAATTCGTTGATGCCGGCAATCGAATAGCTCTGCCCGCCGACGATGGAGCGACCGGAACGGCCTTTCGGCGGATGCAGCGGATAATCCGGGTCGTCATTCATCGCCACGAGATAGAATTCTATCTCGGGTGCGACGACCGGCTTCCAGCCTTTTTCCCTGTAAAGCTCAAGCACGTTCCGCAGCACGTTACGAGGGGTGTAGGGAACGAACTTGCCTCCCTGATCCACCACATCGCAAATCACCTGCGCCGTCGGATCGCTTTCCCACGGAACGACGGAGAGCGTGGACAGGTCCGGTACCAGCTTCAGATCGCTATCGCGCGGCTCGTAGCGGAAATTCGCCGTCTCATCGGGATAATCGCCGGAAATCGTGTGGCGATAGAGAGCCGAGGGCAGGGCCAGCGACGTATCGCCGGTGAATTTCGAAGTCGGCATCATCTTGCCGCGCGGCACGCCTGCAAGATCGGGGGTAATGCATTCAATATCTTCAATTCCGCGGGCCTTCAGCCATTGCGCCGCGTCGCGCCAGGTGGACACGCCGCGGGTGGAGGAGAGGTCGGGAGAAACTTTCTTTGCCATGGTTGCCGGTTTTTTCGGGCGGAGCATGGTTTTCTTGGGGGGCATAAATCACCGTGTCTGTTTGGATCGACGCCATAATAGTCAGACTTTGACAATTGGCGAGAGGGGAAAGCGCATTGACAAGAAGACGGACTTCGAAAAGAGGAAGTGGACCAAACTTAAGGAAATTCCATGACGGAAAAATGTGACGTGCTGATACTGGGTGCCGGTGCCGCTGGCATGATGTGCGCCATTCGTGCCGGTCAGCGCGGTCGCTCCGTCATTCTTCTGGATCACGCGAAGGCCCCGGGCGAGAAAATCCGCATTTCCGGCGGTGGCCGTTGCAATTTCACCAACATCCATACGGGCCCGAAGAACTACCTCTCGCAAAACCCGCACTTCGCCAAATCCGCGCTTGCCAGATACACCCCGCGCGATTTCCTCGATCTGGTGGAAAAGCACAGGATTGCCTGGCACGAAAAGATGCTTGGTCAGCTCTTCTGCGATGATAGCGCCAAGGACATTATCCGCATGTTGCTGGCGGAAATGCAGGCCGCTGGCGCAAAACTGTTGCTTCAAACCGAGATATCGGCTGTCGAACCCATCGCAACGGGCGGCTACCGCGTCAGCACCTCTCAGGGCGTTATCGAGGCGGGGAGCCTCGTGCTCGCCACAGGCGGCAAATCCATTCCCAAGATGGGTTCCACCGGCTTTTCCTATCGCATCGCCGAACAATTCGCCCTGCCGCTGGTGGAGCCACGTCCCGGCCTCGTGCCGCTGACGCTGGATCCAGCGCAATTGGAAAAGCTCTCTGCCCTTTCCGGCGTCGCGGTGCCTGCCGATGTCTCGCACGGCAAGACGAGTTTCCGCGAGGCGCTTCTCTTTACTCATAGAGGTCTGAGCGGCCCGTCGATCCTGCAAATCTCGTCCTACTGGCGGGAGGGGGAGGCGATCCGCCTCAAGCTGGAACCGGACTTGGACATTGCCGAAAGGTTGAAGGCGGCAAAAAAGGCGAACGGAAGACAGTCCGCGCAAACGGCGCTAAGCGATATTCTGCCCAAACGCCTCGCCCAATATCTGGTCGAACAATCCGGCATCTCCACCCATCTTGCGGACCTCTCCGACAAGGCGCTGGCATCGCTTGCAGCCAGCGCGCAGGACTGGCAGATCAAACCCTCCGGCTCGGAAGGATACCGCACTGCCGAGGTAACTTTGGGCGGTGTCGATACCACGCATCTAGACTCGAAAACCATGCAGGCGAAATCGGTGCCCGGCCTGTATTTCATCGGCGAATGCGTGGACGTGACGGGCTGGTTGGGTGGTTATAATTTCCAATGGGCATGGGCGTCCGGCTTTGCCGCCGGAGAATCTGTGTAGAACTTCCAGTTCTTAACACCTTGTTAAGAAGCGCGAGTCATGCTGACCTCTATGCCAGCACAACGCGAGTTGGAACATGAGGTCTCGCTGGACGCCGTAACCCGGCATTGAACGGTTATGTTTTTCGTTGGAAGCCGCTCATGAACACGTCCAGAAATCGCGCCCGCGCTATCGCCATTGCCCGCACTCGAGACGACAGCCTCGTTTTCGCTTTCCGCCTGAGCCTGATTACAGTCGGCGCAGTTGCCGCGTTGCTGGCCTTCGCGCTTTAAGCTTTTCCAAAAGCTTTTCATCTTTCGAAGCGCTCTTGAAGCGCGCAAGCAAAATTGCGGCGCGCAGGCATCTGCGTAAAATTTCTCCTCCGCATCTCGCTTTTCCCGCGGTCCTTCCGGCTGCGGAATTTTGATCATACTGAACGCCGCGTAGATTTCATGCATGGTGACCTCTCCTGTTTGAGGCACTAATCTGAACGCATATTTTTTCTTTATCTGCCGCCGATATCGCCTTATGTTTTTCAATAATGAAAAACGTAAGTTGGGATTTCTATCAGCTGTTTCTCGATGTCGTGCGTGGGGGAGGGCTCACGGGCGCTGCGGCTTCGTCCGGTCTCAGTCCGGCGACCATCGGACGAAAAATGCTCGAGCTTGAGCAAAAGATTGGCAAATCTCTCTTTGTGCGAAGCCAGACCGGATATGCCCTGACGGTGGATGGCCGGACGCTGCTGGATAATCTGCAAGCCATGGAAGCCGCTGCTTCCGGCATCGATGGCTGGCGAAAATCCAGTGGTGCAAGTTCGCTTGTTCGCATTGCGGTCGGCACATGGAACGCCCAGCTGATCATGGGGAATTTTTCTGCGATTTGCAGCGAAAGAGATAGCTTCCGTATCGATCTCTTCATCGCCGAGCAGCGCGCGACTCTAGCGCATCGTGAAAACGATATAGGCATCCGGGCATTCGAGCCCGAAGAGCGCAATCTCGCTGCAATCAAGACAGGCAGCGTTGCCTATGCCGCCTATCGTTTGCGTAATGCGCCTCAATCCGTGGCGGATCGCTGGATTGCGGTAGACAAGGAAAATGCGATTTCTGCTTATTTGCGTTGGCCGCACGAAATGAAATCGCAAAACATCGTGGTGACAATCAATCGCCCCTTTGCGCTGCGGGAATTGATCCTATCCGGTGCCGGAACGGCTGTTCTGCCCTGCTTCATCGGAGACGCGGATAGCAGGTTGGTGCGGGAAGGGGTGGAGATCGATGATCTGCGCCACCAGCAGTGGCTGGTAATGAACAATGAGGACCGCCACCGCCGCGATATACGGACGGTGGCGGATCGCATGATCAAGCTTTTCAAGCAGCATTCCGACCTTTACGCAGGTCGCGGTCCGGGCAGAGGCTAGCCTTCCGGCCAGCGCCTCTCCTTGTCGCTTTGGTGGAAGCGCTTTACGCAGCCGCCTTCCCCTGCGCCACAATGACCGGGATCAGCAGGTCGCCCCAGTTTCCGTCGCCGCCGTGGTGGCGGGCGGAGCGGACGAGTTCGACGGAGATGCCTGCTTCCACGGCGTTCATCACGGCTTGGTTGAGGCGGTGCAGGTCGTTGGCCAGCATGCGAATAGCAGCCTGCTGGTCCTGCGTCATGGCAGAGGATTGTTCTTCTGCCCGTTCTCTAACTCTCGAAATCGATGCCATTGTCTTTTCCTCCGATTGACTGGTTATTCTGCGGCCGGGCGGAACTGGTCGTGCTCGGTCGATTCCTTCATGGCGGTGGTGGATGAGGTGCCGCCGGAGATTGCGACGGATACCGCGTCGAAATAGCCGGTGCCGACTTCCCGCTGGTGCTTGGTTGCGGTGTAGCCGTTGATTTCGGCTGCGAATTCCGCTTCCTGAAGCTCCGAATAGGCGGCCATCTGACGATCCTTGTAACCGCGTGCCAGTTCGAACATGCCGTAATTCAACTGGTGGAAACCGGCAAGGGTGATGAACTGGAACTTGTAGCCCATGGCACCCAGCTCGCGCTGGAACTTGGCAATTGTCGCGTCATCCAGATGTTTCTTCCAGTTGAAGGACGGCGAGCAATTATAGGCAAGCTTCTTGCCCGGATGCACCTTGTGCACGCCTTCTGCAAATTTGCGCGCCTGCTCCAGATCCGGCTTCGATGTCTCGCACCAGATGAGATCGCAGTAAGGAGCGTAGGCATTGGCGCGGGCGATGCAGGGCTCGAGACCGTTCTACACCTGATAGAAGCCTTCCACGGTGCGTCCGGCATCGTAATCCACGAAGGGCCGATCACGCTCATCGATGTCCGAAGTCAGAAGCTTGGCCGCTTCCGCATCGGTACGTGCGATGACGAGCGTCGGCGTGCCCATGACATCTGCGGCCAGACGCGCGGCGGTCAGGTTGCGGATATGGGCAGCCGTCGGGATCAGAACCTTGCCGCCCAGATGGCCGCACTTCTTTTCCGATGCCAGCTGGTCCTCATAGTGAACGCCAGCCGCACCCGCTTCGATAAAGGCCTTCATGATCTCAAACGCGTTGAGCGGGCCGCCGAAACCGGCTTCGGCATCCGCGACGATAGGCGCAAACCATGTATCGACAGAAAGACCCTTGCCTTCAGACGTCTCGATCTGGTCGGCGCGTTGAAGTGTCTTGTTGATACGCTTCGCCAGTTCCGGCGCGGCATTGGCGGGGTATAGAGACTGGTCTGGATACATGGCGGACGCCGTGTTCGCATCCGCCGCAACCTGCCAGCCGGACAGGTAGATGGCTTTTAGTCCCGCACGAACCATCTGCATGGCCTGGTTGCCGGAAAGAGCGCCAAGCGCGTTGACGAAACTTTCCTCGTTGATCAGCTGCCAGAGACGATTAGCACCCATCTCCGCCAGCGAATGGCGGATTTCAACGGAGCCGCGAAGCTTCAGCACATCCTCGATGCTATAAGTGCGCTCAGTGCCATCGAAACGGCCTTTCGGTGCGGCTGGAACCAGTTTGTAAAAATCAGTCACATCTCTCTCCCATGTTCATCAATCAAAATCACTCACCGCTATTCAGCTCCTCGGAAGCGGCGATTTGATGTGACTGAATTTACATTTCATGGTTGATAGTGGCTAGATAAAAAGGAAAATCAGTGACTTGAAACGGGTTATGCTGTATCGTCTTTGACAGATTGACCTTGTAAAATTGTCAGTTTTGTAAATCATGTTGATTGTACGTGCTTTGTCAAAGAGGGAGGTGACATGGCGGAAAACAAGATATTCGCAGGGCCTAGGGTCCGTCGCGTGCGCAACAGTCTTGGTTTGACGCAGACGGCGATGGCGGAGGCGCTTGCCATATCGCCATCCTATCTCAACCTCATCGAGCGCAACCAGCGACCGCTGACAGTGCAACTGCTCCTGAAGCTCGCCTCCGTCTACAAGGTTGATCTGGATGATCTGCAGGGAGAGAGCGGCGGCACGGCAAGCCAGCTTCGAGAAGTTTTCGCCGATCCGCTTCTGGCAGGCGAAATTCCATCGCCGCAGGAATTGGTGGAAGTGGCGGAAGCCGCACCCAATGCAGCAGGCGGTGTCGTCAAGCTCTATCGCGCTTACCGTGAGCAGGCCAAGCGGTTGAGCGATCTCTCCGATCTTCTGGCGCGGGAAGGCCACCAGACGACATTGTCCGATGCGCGGCTGCCAATCGATGAAGTTCGGCAGGTTTTTGAAGCGCGGCCCGCTCATTTCGCTGGTCTCGATTCCGCCGCGGAAACCTTCCACGCGTCGCTCGCAACGGGCGATGACCTTGCCGCAACGCTGAAATCCTGGCTGCAAAAGAACCACGGCATCGTCGTGCGAAGCCTGCCGGTTCATGCCATGCCGAACTTGCGGCGGCGCTACGATCGCCACTCCATGCGGCTGTTCCTGTCCGAGCGGCTGTCTCCGCATGATCAGTTGCGCGAGCTGGCGATGGAGGTTTCGCTTCTGGCCTTGACGGCTGAAATCTCTGCCGAGTTGGAGGCTCTTGCTCTTTCGGGAGAGGAGGCGAGGCGCATTGCCCGTTTCGAACTGGCGCGATACGCCGCCCACGCTCTCATGATGCCCTATGCAGCCTTTCTCTCTGCGGCCCAGAGAGCGCGTTACGATATCGACGTGCTGCGCGCCCGCTTCAACGTATCCTTCGAGCAGGCGGCAAACCGCCTCGTCACGCTGGCGAAGCCGGGGGCTACGGCGGTGCCTTTCTTCCTTATGGAAACCGACAATGCCGGAAACCGGTTTCGCAAATCCGGTGCGCAGGGCTTTCCGCAAGCGCGCTTTGGCGGGCTCTGTCCACGCTTGAACATCCACGCCGCTTTCGCCCAGCCGGGGCAAGTGCTGGTGGAAAGTGCCGAAATGCCCGATGGCGGGGCCTATTTGACCATATCCCGCACGTTGGAAGGGCCGCAGGCAGGGTTTGGGGAACGGGTGCGTCGCACTGCACTGATGCTGGCTTGCGAGGCCGGTTTTGCCAAGGATCTGGTCTATGGGGATGCTGTGGGAACAAAGACCGGGGTCGTCGCCATCGGCCCTTCTTGCAGGCTGTGCGAGAGGCAGGGGTGCCTCTCGCGCGCCGAGGCGCCGCTTACGCGCCCGCTGGGTCTGGATGAGATGGTGACAGGGCTCAGCGTGTTCGATTTCCAGTAAGCGACGAAACACAATTGTTTGAAACTGCGGCGCTGCACATTTCCCGCTTGCGGCGAGAAGTTTTCCTTTTTAGTCTCCGTTCAAAACAAGGGGTTCGCGCAGATTTTCCCACCATGCGCTTTAAGCAGGAGAGATCATGAGACATCGTTCGCTTCGTTTCACTCTGGCAGTTGCCGCGGCGGTTCTCGCCAGTGGCGCGGCCTTCGCTCAGGAAAAGGTCGTCCACGTCTATAACTGGTCGGATTATATCGATCCGTCCCTCCTTGAGGAATTCACCAAGGAAACCGGCATCAAGGTCGTTTACGACGTGTATGACGGCAACGAGGTTCTCGAAACGAAACTTCTGGCTGGCAATTCCGGCTATGACGTCGTGGCTCCGACATCTCCGTTCCTCGCACGCCAGATCAAGGCAGGCGTTTACCAGAAACTGGACAAGTCCAAGCTTCCGAACCTCAAGAACATGTGGCCGGAAATCACGACGCGTCTGGCGCAGTACGATCCCGGCAACGAATATGCCGTCAATTATATGTGGGGCACCACCGGCATCGGCTACAATGTCGATAAGGTCAAGGCAGCACTTGGCGATGTGAAGATCGATAGCTGGGACGTTCTGTTCAAGCCGGAAAATGCCGAGAAGCTGAAGTCCTGCGGCATCAACATTCTCGATGCTTCCGACGAAACCTTCGCGATTGCGATGAACTACATCGGCAAGAACCCGGACAGCAAGGAAACCGCTGATCTGGAAGCAGGTGGCGAGGTCTATCAGAAGATCCGTCCTTACGTGAAGACGTTCAACTCCTCCGCCTATATCGATGAGCTTGCCAATGGCGATAGCTGCATCACCATCGGCTGGTCGGGCGACGTGCTTCAGGCAAAGACCCGCGCCGAAGAGGCCAAGAACGGCGTGAACGTGAACTACGTCATCCCGAAGGAAGGCACCTATATCTGGATGGATTCCTTCGCCATCCCTGCCGATGCGAAGAATGTCGACGCGGCCCACGCCTTCATCAACTTCATGATGAAGCCGGAAGTCGCCGCCAAGGCATCGGACTACGTTCAATATGCCAACGGCAACCTTGCTTCGCAGGCGGTGATGGATGAAGCGGTCGTCAAAAATCCTTCGGTGTACCCGGATGCGGAGACGATGAAGAAGCTCTTCACCATCTCACCCTACGGGCCTCGTGAACAACGCGTTCTGAACCGCGTCTGGACTCAGATAAAAACCGGCAGCTGACCGGGTTTCGAACAAGGGGCAGGCGGTCAACTCCTGCCCCTTTCCCGTTCAGTCTCAGAACCGCAAGTCAACAGGGCAGGTCATGGCGAAATCACTCGGTCCGGTAAAACGTAAATTCTCTCCTTGGACCGATCCCTCTGCGGTTCCCTTCATCCGCTTCGAAAATGTAACCAAGACATTCGGTGATTTCACTGCCGTCGATAATCTGACGCTGGATATTTATGAGCGCGAATTCTTCTCGCTGCTCGGCCCCTCCGGTTGTGGCAAGACGACGCTGATGCGCATGCTGGCCGGTTTTGAGGAACCGACGCAGGGGCGCATTCTCTTGCAGGGCAAGGATATTTCCGGCGTGCCGCCATACAAGCGGCCCACCAATATGATGTTCCAGTCCTATGCGCTTTTCCCGCACATGTCGGTGGAAAAGAACATTGCTTTCGGTCTGGAGCAGGATGGATTGCCGAAAGCCGATATCAATACCCGCGTAGAGGAAATGCTGCGCCTCGTCAAGCTCACGGAATTTGCCCGGCGCAAGCCAAGCCAGCTTTCCGGCGGCCAGCGCCAGCGTGTGGCGCTGGCCCGTTCGCTCGCCAAACGCCCGAAAGTGCTGCTGCTGGATGAGCCGCTGGGCGCGCTGGACAAGAAGCTGCGCGAAGAAACCCAGTTCGAATTGATGGACCTGCAACAGACGCTCGGCCTCACCTTCCTTATCGTCACGCACGATCAGGAAGAGGCAATGACCGTTTCCGACCGCATCGCGGTGATGGACAAGGGCATCGTGGTTCAGGTGGCGACGCCTGCGGAAATCTACGAAGCGCCGAACAGCCGCTACGTGGCGGACTTCATCGGCGACATCAATATTTTCGAGGCGAACATCAACGAAAAGACGCCTGCCGATGGCAGACCGGCAAGCGTGGTGCTCGATTGCGAAGGACTTGCCGTCACCGTGGAGCAGGATTGCGCGGCGAGTGTTGGAAACAACGTCGCCTTCGCCATCCGCCCGGAGAAAGTGCGCATATCGCTCGATCAGCCCGCCGATACGTCGATGAATGTTGCCCACGGAGAAGTCTGGGATATCGGTTATCTGGGTGACTTCTCGGTCTTCATCGTCAAGCTGGATGACGGGCGCATCATGCGGGCCGCGCAGGCCAATGTCTCGCGTCTGGTGGACCGGCCCATCACCTTCGGTGATATGGTCTGGTTGAACTGGAAAGCCGATTCCGGTCTGGTCCTGACCCGATAAGGAGAGTGACACATGGCGATCTCGTCTCCTGAAAACCGGCAGAGCCCGACGCGATGGCTGGTCGTGGCAGTGCCCTATCTGTGGCTTCTGCTCTTCTTTGCAGCACCTTTCTTCATCATCGTGAAGATTTCGCTCTCCGATACCGCGATTGCGATGCCGCCTTATGTGCCGGTCTTCGAAGGCTTCAGCCGCATCGGTGATTTCCTGTCGCAGCTGGATTTCGAGAATTATTTCTTTCTTACGGAAGACCCGCTTTACATCGAAGCATACCTCTCGTCGCTGCGCATCGCTTTCATTTCGACAGTGCTTCTGCTGCTGATCGGTTATCCCATGGCACTTGCCATGGCGCGCGCGCCGAGCCACATCCGCCCGACGCTGGTAATGCTGGTCATCCTGCCGTTCTGGACCTCGTTCCTGATCCGCGTCTATGCCTGGATTGGTATTCTGAAGCCGGAAGGTCTGCTGACGGTGCTGTTCCAGACCGTCGGTCTGCTGGGGCCGGATCAACAGGTCAACATCTTCCGCACGGAGATTTCGGTCTTCATCGGCATCGTTTATTCCTACCTGCCATTCATGGTGCTGCCGCTTTATTCGGCCTTGGAAAAGCTGGACAATACGCTGCTCGAAGCCGCTGCCGATCTCGGTTGCCCGCCATGGAAAGCCTTCTGGAAAATCACGTTCCCTCTGTCGCTTCCCGGCGTCATTGCCGGTTCGATGATCTGCTTCATCCCGATCACCGGTGAGTTCGTCATCCCTGATCTTCTCGGCGGTGCGCAGACGCTGATGATCGGAAAGACGCTCTGGACCGAATTTTTCGGCAATCGAGACTGGCCACTGGCATCCGCCGTCGCCGTGCTTCTGTTGCTGCTGCTGGTCGTGCCGATTGCGATTTTCCAGAACCAGCAGAAAAAGGTGGGGTGAGCCATGAAGCGCGGTAAACTCGACACGACCATCCTCACGATCTGCTTTGCATTCCTCTATATTCCGATCCTCGTTCTGGTGATCTATTCCTTCAACGCATCCAAACTGGTGACGGTATGGGGCGGCTTTTCGCTGCAATGGTATCGCTCCATGTGGTCCAATCAGGGGCTGATGGATGCGGCATGGATCACCGTGCGCGTCGCGATTTTGAGCGCCACCATCGGCACGATCCTCGGCACGCTCGCGGCACTGTCGCTGACGCGTTTTGCCCGCTTTCCGGGCCGTATGCTGTTTTCCGGCATGATCTATGCGCCGCTCGTCATGCCGGAGGTCATTACCGGCCTGTCCTTGCTGCTGCTCTTCGTGTCCATCGGGGTGGATCGCGGGTTCTGGACAGTGGTTATCGCGCATACCACTTTCACCATGTGCTACGTCGCCATCGTGGTGCAGTCGCGTCTTCTGACCTTCGATAGAAGTCTGGAGGAAGCGGCGCTCGATCTCGGTTGTCCGCCGGTCAAGACCTTCTTCCGCATTACCCTACCGCTCATCCTGCCCGCCGTCGTTGCAGGCTGGATGCTGGCCTTTTCGCTGTCGCTGGATGATCTGGTCATTGCCAGCTTCACCACGGGGCCGGGTGCAACGACGCTGCCGATCAAAATCTATTCGCAGGTGCGCCTTGGCGTAACGCCCGAGATCAACGCCATCTGCACAATCCTGATTGCGCTGGTCACGGTGGGTGTCATCTGCGCTTCCATCGCCTCGAAGCGAACGGAGCTTCAGCGGATGAGGGACGAGCACGCCGCCGCCAAGGGCTGAATGATTGCGCGGGCAGGAGGAGGCCGCCGATGACTGACAGCAAATCGCTCTGGACACCCTCTGCCGAGCGCATTGCGCGCTCGCCCATGACGCATTTCATGCACTGGTGCGAAAAGCGCTATTCGGTCGAATTCGCTGACTATGATGCATTTCACCGCTGGTCGGTGGAAAGCCGCGAAGACTTCTGGAGTGCGGTCTGGACCTATTGCGGCGTGATCGGCGAACCGGGCGACCGGGTGCTTGTAGATGGCGACGACATGCTGAAAGCGCGGTTCTTCCCGGACGCGCAATTGAACTTCGCAGAGAATTTGCTGGTCCGAACCGGGGCCGATGACGCCATCATCTTTCGGGGCGAAGACAAGGTGCGGGACCGGTGGTCCTGGGAGCGCCTGCGAGGCGAAGTCTCCCGTCTGCAACAGGCATTTGCCGCAATGGGCATCGAACCGGGAGACCGGATCGCGGCCATGATGCCGAACATGCCGGAGACTGTGGCGCTGATGCTGGCGGCAACCTCGCTTGGCGCCGTCTGGTCATCCTGCTCCCCGGATTTTGGCGAGCAGGGCGCGCTGGATCGTTTCGGCCAGATCGAGCCTAAGCTTTTCATCGCCTGTGATGGCTATTGGTACAATGGCAAGCGACAGGATGTGACCCCGAAGGCGCGCGCGGTGGCGGAGACACTCGGCGTGAAGCTGCTGCTGGTTCCCTATGCCGGTGGCGAGGGTTCAGCCGATGCAGCGGGCGGCACAATTCTCTATCATGACGTCATCCGCGATTTTGTCGCAAAGCCTCTTGTCTTCACCCGTCTGCCCTTCAGCCATCCGCTCTATATTCTCTTCTCGTCCGGCACGACAGGCGTGCCCAAATGCATCGTTCATTCGGCGGGCGGCACACTGCTGCAGCACCTGAAGGAGCATCGCCTCCATTGCGAATTGAGGGAGGGCGAGCGGCTCTTCTACTTCACCACCTGCGGCTGGATGATGTGGAACTGGCTGGTTACCGGCCTCGCCTCCGGCGCAACGCTCTGTCTTTACGATGGCTCACCCTTCGCACCGGATGGCAATGTGCTGTTCGACTATGCCGCAGAGGAAGGCTTTGCCATCTTCGGAACCTCGGCAAAATACATCGATGCCGTGCGCAAGGCCGGTTTGGAACCGGACAAAACCCATGATCTCGCAAAACTTCGGCTAATCACCTCCACCGGCTCACCGCTTTCGCCGGAAGGCTTCAACTTCGTCTATGATGGGATCAAAAAAGACGTACAGCTCGCCTCCATCTCAGGCGGAACGGATATCGTCTCCTGCTTCGTGCTGGGCAACCCGGTCAAGCCCGTCTGGGAGGGTGAAATTCAGGGGCCGGGACTTGGGCTTGCCATCGACGTTTGGGATGAAGAGGGCAGGCCAGTTCGTGGTGAGAAGGGAGAGCTCGTCTGCACCAAGGCCTTCCCGTGCCAGCCCATCATGTTCTGGAATGATCCCGACGGCGCGAAATATCGTGCGGCCTATTTCGAGCGCTTCGATAACGTCTGGTGTCACGGCGACTTTGCCGAGTGGACGCCGCATGGTGGGCTCATCATCCATGGCCGCTCGGATGCGACGCTCAACCCCGGCGGCGTGCGGATCGGCACTGCCGAGATTTACAATCAGGTTGAGAAGCTGGATGAGGTGCTGGAAGCACTCTGCATCGGGCAGGATTGGGATGGGGATGTTCGCGTGGTGTTGTTCGTTCGGCTCGCCGAGGGCGTGACGCTGAACGAGACGCTCACGTCCACCATTAAAAACCGCATCAGAAACGGTGCTTCACCCCGTCACGTTCCGGCAAAGATCATCGCGGTGGCTGATATTCCTCGAACAAAGTCCGGCAAGATCGTGGAGCTGGCCGTGCGAGAAGTCGTCCACGGACGCCCCGTCAAGAACAAGGAAGCGCTGGCCAACCCGGAAGCGCTGGCCCTCTTTGAAGGTATCGAGGCGTTGCAGCACTGAGTGGCTTGGCAGTCGTCGCGCCAATGTCGGCGCCGCGCATCTTTCATTATGCTGAAACAGCTGCATCGAAATAGGATTTATTGCCCCTCAAAGGTCCAGTGCCGCTTTTACCTTTTGTTAAATTGCGCTGTTCAAATGTAAACCCAACGTGGGTCCATCCAATGACGGGATGGCAGGGCCGGTGGCTCCAAAAAGACATGATGTATTTTCGTTCTTAACTCTCGTTGATAAGCACACATTCAAAGGCAGCGTCAGCTGCCTTTTTTTTATGTGTCCGCATCCAGCGAGCGGGAAACAAGAATGACAGGCACAAGCCCTGCAGCGATGATGATGAGGGCAGGGAGTGCGGCATCCTGAACACGCGAGCGCGAGGCGCTCTCATAAACCAGTGTTGCCAAGGTATTGAAGCTGAAGGGCCGCAGCATGATCGTGGCTGGAAGCTCTTTCAGGGATTCGATGAAAACCAGAAGCGATGCCGTAATGGCGCCGGGCCGGATATTCGGCAGCAGCACGCCCGTCAGCGTCTGAAGCCTTGTGCGTCCAAGCGTTCTCGCTGCCATGTCCAGATGCGGAGAAAGCTTCTGAAACCCCGCATCGATGGTCCCTTCCGCCAGCGTCATGAAACGAACGCTGTGGGCATAAATGATGGCGATGGCCGTGCCTGATAGAAGCAGCCCTGTCGAAACATTGAGATGCGTGCGCAACAAGCCATCCAGCGCGTTGTCGAAACCGGCAAGCGGCAGCAGCACGCCGATGGCAAGCACCGTCCCCGGAATGCCGTAACCCAGCGCGCCGATGCGAATGGCCGAGCGGGTGAGTGAAGAGGGGTTGGTGCGCTGGGCATAGGCAAAAAGAAAGCCGCCCAACAATGTCAGCAGCGCGACCGGAACGGACACTTCCAGACTGTGATACAGCGCCTTGACCAGTTTTGGATCGGCCATGGTATCCAGCCTTTTTGCGGCATAGCTGCCAAGCACGAAGACAGGAATGGCAAAGCCGGACAGCACGGGAAGAACGCAGAACAAGGTGGCCATCCAGCCGCGTGCAGGCGACAGCTTTATGCGCACGGAACGCTGCGCCATGGCCGTTGCCTTGCCTGCAACAAAACGCTGGCGGCTTCGCGCTTTTCGCTCGGTAATGATAAGGGCGGCAACGATGATGACGAGGATGGAGGCAATCTGTGTGGCACCGGCAAGATTGCCGCGATTGAGCCATGTCTCGTAGATGGTGAAGGTCAGCGTGCGCACGCCCAGATATTCCACGGCGCCGATATCGTTCAGCGTTTCCATCATCACCAAGGCGAGACCGACAATGATGGCAGGGCGCGCCATGGGAAGTTGCACGGAAAGGAAGCTGCGCAACGTCCCGGCACCCAGTGTTCTGGCTGCTTCCGAAGCGACACGCCCCTGAAGCCCGAAGGCGGCGCGTGCCGAGAGATACACATAAGGATAAAGAACCGAACCCAGAACCAGAACCGCGCCGCCGAGAGAACGGATATCCGGGAACCAGTAATCGCGGATGCTTTGATAGCCGAACAGCACGCGGATGCCGCTTTGCACCGGCCCGGTGAAATCGAGAAATTCGCCGAAAGCATAGGCCGCCAGATAGGATGGAATGGCGAGCGGCAGCACCAGCGCGAAAGACAGAAGACGGCGGAAGGGAAACTCGAATGCGCTGACGAACCATGCGCTCAGCACGCCAAAGAAAGTTGCAAAAGCACCTGTCATCAGAAGAAGCAGAATCGTCTGCATGCCCGCACGCGGCAACACATTTGCCAGCAGATGCTGCCATCCGGCAGTGCCGCCGGTCAGCGCCATGGAGAAGATGGCAATCAGCGGCATGGCGACGATAGCAGCCAAAAGCGCCGCGCCGATGGACAGCGCGCCTAACCGCAAGGCGCGGGCACTTTGCGGAGTTGATGTAGTTTCGGATGGCTGCAAGGCTTCTTATCCTTCCGCGGCCCGCAAGAAATCGAGGCCACGGAAATTGCTAATCCCGCAACGGGTCAGTTCGCAAGCACTCGCTGTGAAGGAAAGCTGATTTCCACCAAAGTTCCCTCATTCGGGGTTGAGGTAATCGAGAAATTGGCGCGGTTGGCATCCACCATCGCTTTCGTCAGGGGCAGTCCAAGGCCCGTGCCATCGCCGCGCACGCGGCTGCTTGATGCAGAGACCTGGCGGAAAGGCTTCATGGCCTGCTCCAGTTCCGAGCGCGTCATGCCGATGCCCGTATCGCGAATGCGCATGGTGACGCTGCCATTCGCCTCATAGGCGGTGGATACCACGATCTGCCCACCCGACGGCGTGAACTTGATGGCGTTGGACAGAATGTTCAGCAGGATCTGCTTTATCGAGCGCAGGTCGGCCACGATCTGCGGAACAGACTGGGATAGAGCGGTGCGGATGATCACACGCTGGTTGTTCGCCTGCGGCTGAACGATGGACACGGCTTCCGCAATTGTTTCGTTCAGCGAGACCGCGCGGAAATCCACATCCATCTGGCCCGCTTCGATCTTGGAAATATCCAGAAGATCGTTGACGATATCCAGAACATGGCGGCCAGACCGCACGATGTCGTTCGAATATTCGATATAGCGCGGATGACCCACAGGGCCGAAACGCTCGGTCGCCATCATATCGGCAAAGCCGATGATCGCATTGAGCGGCGTGCGGATTTCATGGCTGACGCGCGCAAGGAAGTCCGTCTTGTGGGCATTGGCGGTTTCTGCCGCGCGCTTGGCGTTGCGAAGGTCCTCTTCGGTGCGCTTCCACTGGGTTATATCGCGAATGACGGCGCAGTAACCATTGGTGGATTTCAGCCTGCCGATAGTCATGAACAGCGGCAGGAAGCCGCCGGATGCTTCGCGACCGATCACTTCACGGCCATCATTCAACACGCTGGCAACGCCGTTATTGGCAAGCCCGGAAAGATAATCAAGCACCGCCCGCTGGCTCTCATGCGCAAACAGCGTCACGAAGGGCTTGTTGGCAATCTCTCCGGTATCGTAGTTGAAAAGTGCGTTGGCGGAACGGTTGAGAGAGCGGATATTGCCGTCCTCACCCACCAGCACGACGCCATCGGTGGCGGTTTCGAGGATCGAATGAAGCTCCTCGATCTCGCCCTTCATCTTGGTAACATTGGCCGCATCTTCCGCCTCGATGTTTTCGGGCGGCAACGCCTCCGCCTGATTTTCATTGGCGGGAAGGGAAGCCGGGGCCACCATCTCTGTCGGGATCAACGACAGCATCAGCGCGCCTGCATCGTCCCAGCGAACCGATTGCAGCTTGGCACGCACGGGAACGAGATCGTTTTCCGCAGTGACCGCAATCATACCGCCGGTGTGATCCGAATCGGCCTGAAGATCATCCCGTTGCAACAGCGCATCCAGGCCACCCACATCGGCCAGTTCGTCAATGTCGGCATAGCCGGTCAGGCGCAGAAACTCCGGGTTGGCGTGGAACAGCCTATCGCCGCTATGGATGAGAAGAGCAAGCGGCATCTGATCCACGATCTCAGCCGTCAGGCTGGAGGCGTGGCGAATAGCTAGCGTCTCGACGCTCAAGGCCTTTTCAGCCTCTTCCTCGCCATCGTCTTTGGGCTCTTCTTCTTCGGCAGTCACGCGGCTGGATGACGGTATATGCGTGAAGGCAACAGGCTCGTCACCACGCGTGTAATCCGCGAAATCATCCTCATCCGCTTCGATTGCCGCCGGGGCTTCCGTCGATGTCGGCACCGCGTCCACAGTATCGTGCTGCGTCGGTGCATCCTGCTGGGTATGCTCCTCCTGAATTTCGACCTGCGACAAAGCCTCGGTCTCAACCGGCTTGTCTTCGGAGCTCTCGACCGGCTTCAGCGTACGGCCGATTTCCCGGAACGCAGCCTCCTCACTGGCGCTCAGGCCATCACGGACCCGATTGCGGTGTTCCTCGAAACGCACGACCTTGTCGGAGTAGCGACGACCGGGCGTCTCGGTGATTTTCAGAACCGGAACTTCCGTTTCAGGCGGCTCGTAGCTTTGCGGAGGCTCGGGGTAGGCTTCAGCCTCATTGATGGACGCATCCTCAATCTCAGGCTCTGCCTCGAGCAATTCATTTTCTTCGACAACCGCCTCGGTATCGTCAGGCAGAGTGTAAAGAACCGTCTCGTCTTCAGGAATGTCCTGTTCCGGCTGCTCGGAATGCTCGCTCTCGCCGCTCAGCGCCAAGCCAACTGCGTTCGGGTCTTCCACCGCATCGGCAATTCGCACGATGCCGAAGCCGCGGAAGCCGTCGAATTCGCGTGAACGCGTGTATGTGGGCAAGGCCGCGAGATCAATCGGCACCACAAGCGAGGTGCCTTCCACCGGCCAATAGATCGTTTTGCCCGACCATGTATCGCGACGGTTCAGAAGCTCGGCGATCTTGCCTTCCGGATCGAGGTTGAAAAGGGCCGCCAGATCGGAAAAGCTCATGCCTTCGACAGCAGCAGCTTTCTGCCCGACAGCATCGGCAAATTCATGGGAAATGGAGCTGAAACGACCGTTGGCATCAATTTTCCAGACGAAACGGGATGCACGGCCATTCGGGTTGAAAGCGAAAGGCTGAACAGCCCCTGGAGGCGTCTGCTCGACAACGGGTTCAGCTTTCTCGACATTGGCAGGTGCCTTTTGCTCGAGCGCCAACTCCTGCTGAGGCTCCGCCGTGGCGACAGCCACTTCTTCTGCACTATCAGAAGATATTTCCGCATCTGCCGAATCAGAAGGTGCGACGAGTTCCTCTACATTGTCCTGAGCTTCAGTCTCAAGCTCCTGAGAAGAAGCCGCAAGCGTGTCATCCGCAACAGCCTCGTCATCGCTCCCATCAATGTCCTCTGGCTCGGACACTTCCTCGATTTCGGCAACGGCATCCAGAACGCTGGCAAATTCCGCTTTGCGAAGATTTTCCGCCTCGGCCTGGGGAATGATCGGCTCCACCTTCGGCTCGGCACTCTCCTGCACGAAGTCGGAAGAAGGATCGAGCGTACCGAGCGCCGTCTCAACCACGAACACCAGATTAAGTGCGGGATCTCGCGTCAGCTGGCCTGTGGCAGCGGGAAGGTAGCCCTTACCGGTGGGCACAGGTCTTTTGACCAGCTTGCCCTCCTGGCCGGATGCCATGGAAATCAGCGTTCTTGCCGTTTGCGGCGCGATACCAAGGGCTGCAAAACCATCGGACGCGGCAATGATATTGGCACTGTCATCCAGCACCGCCATGTGAATATCGGCGTCATCGAAACCCTCGATCATGCGGCGCGCACGCTCTTTGAGCGATGGCTGCGCCTGATCGAGTGCTGCGGAAAAGAGGATGGCTGGCTGGCCTGGCTCGGCTTCGATCACTTCTGCGATGGCTGCTACGGCAACGCTGCGAAAACCGGAAAGAACGCGGATGGTGAATTGCTGCCGGTCGCCGATCTTGGCAAGGCGGCTTGCCGCACCAGCCAACTGGCGGAAGGTGACATCCTGCGCCTTCGGACCATGCTCGAGCAAATCATAGATCAGCGGCGTGCCGAAAAGCGCTGCCCCGCGCCCATTGGCCCAGAGCGCGTTTTTCATATCCATGGAAAAAAGCGCCATGGCTTCGCCGCCAGCGAATTTTTCACGCACGCGCTCATGCACTGCAATGTCGATAAACGGATATTGAACGGCGGGCATGTCGAAACCTATTCTGGCACTACCTGACGTTGCCTGCCGCACGGCCTCCTCATGAGACGCTAAACAGCCTGCATCGGCTTGATGTTAACAGAATCTTAAATAACTTCACAGGGCTGCCGGGTCCATAATCTCTGGATGGAATTGCCAAACACAGTTAACGCCATCCCGACCCGACCTGCCAATCCGATAGTGCTGGCGAAGTGGCGATTTTGCAATCGATTGCTATGGGCCCGCACTCGCCATCCACCACTTTGCACAATGTCCACCGCCGACATCGAAAACCCGCTTGCTTTCCGTGCCTTTTTTCGCAAAAATTATCGAAGGACTTGCAAAAGGGAAAAACACCCCGTATGTGAGCCCCCGTGGCGCCGAAGCGCTGCATGTGCGGTTGTAGCTCAGTTGGTTAGAGCGCAGGTTTGTGGCACCTGAGGTCGGTGGTTCGACCCCACTCAACCGTACCATTCTCTTCTCCCCGTCAGTCATTCGTCACTTAGACTTTCGGGGAGAAGAGAATTTCCTTCCTCCTTCTCAATCAAGTTCTTCTGCCTCCTCACCCGTTCCTTAGCGCTCTGCTCATCGGGCTCTGTGCTTTTCCAAAAACCAGTTGGCTAAAATGCTACAGACTGGTATGGTTGCCCCAACGTAACCTTTATTGGACGCCAGCGGCATGCCTTCGGGCTTTTGCGCGGCGGAGTGGATAAAACAGTGATTGACCCCGGCAGCGGCGTAAAGCCGCCGGAATCAGGGGCGTCGGTGGCAGAAAAAGGGAAGGCGAAGCGTTCCCGTCGTGGCAAGGGCAAGCGAGGCGGCAAGAACCGTCCGGCTTCTGCTTTGCCGCAACTGCATATGGCCGATTCCCGTCCGGATTCCCCACCTTCTGGCAATCTCGAGCCTGGCTCGGAGGCGCGCAAGCGCAAGCGGCGCAGGCGTTCCCGCGGGCAGGGCGGTCAGCAGCCATCTACACCGGCGAATGCAGAAGCTCAGAAGCCTGGCATTGCCTTGCGATCTGAACAAGCACCTGCTCCCGGAAAGAGAAAAGCGCGAAATCGCAAACGCACCCACCGCGATCCGCAGGGAAGGCCGCTGGTTCCGAACCATGCGCCGCGTCCCGCCGCAAAGCAGAATGGTGCGGCAGGTCATGGCTCTTCAGGAGGGCTTGATACCCAGCATGCTTCCCATGGGCGACATCCCGGTACTCGCGATGCCTATGAAGGCGGCGCGGATATGTATGCCGCGCTCGATCTCGGCACGAACAATTGCCGTCTTCTGATCGCGCAGCCGACACGACCCGGCCAGTTCCGGGTTGTGGATGCGTTTTCGCGGATCGTTCGCCTTGGGGAAGGCCTCGTCTCCACCGGCCGTTTGTCCGATGATGCCATGGACCGTGCCGTCGAGGCCTTGCGCATCTGCGCTTCGAAGCTTTCGGGCCGCCCGATCCGCCGCATGCGCTTGATTGCGACGGAAGCGTGCCGTGCGGCTACCAATGGCGAAGAGTTTCTAACCCGCGTAACGCGCGAAACGGGCCTCCAGCTCGAGATCATCAGCCGCGAGACGGAAGCACGGCTTGCGGTGTCAGGCTGCTCCTCGCTGGTAGGGCGGGAAGCGCGCTCGGTGGTGCTTTTCGATATCGGTGGCGGCTCGTCGGAAATCGCAGTTATCCGCGTGAACGAGAATCGCTCGAACAGGCTTGCCAACCACATCACGCACTGGACCTCGCTTCCGGTCGGCGTTGTCACCCTGTCCGAGCGCCATGGCGGTCGGGATGTGACGCCCGAAATATTCTCCGCCATGGTCAACGAAGTGGAAGGGCTGCTCGAGGCATTTCATTGCCCGCCGATCAATGGCCAGTCCGCGCAGGAAGATTTTCACCTCATCGGAACCTCTGGCACCGTGACCACGCTTGCAGGCGTGCATCTCGATCTGCCTCGCTATGATCGCCGCAAGGTGGATGGGCTGTGGCTTTCCGATGCCGAGGTGACGGCGATGCAGGACAAGTTGCTGGCCTGGGATTTCGCCGGGCGTGCGGCCAATGCCTGCATCGGGCCGGACAGGGCCGATCTGGTTCTGGCCGGGTGCGCCATTCTGGAGGCGATCCGCAGGCGTTGGCCCGCGCGGCGCATGCGTGTAGCAGACCGGGGGCTTCGCGAAGGTCTCCTGACCGATATGATGGCAGATGATGGCGCATGGCGCCGAAACAAGATACGCCGTGCCCAGACAGGTGGCCGGACAGAGCGGAAGGGTTGATATGAGCAAGGCGCCCACAAGTACGAACCGTACCGGACGCAAGATCGGCCAGAAGGTGAAGAAGACGAAGCTCAAGGCATCGTCCCGCCGCTGGCTGGAGCGTCATATCAACGATCCCTACGTGCAGCGTGCCAGGCTGGAAGGCTACCGCGCCCGTGCAGCTTTCAAGCTTCTGGAAATCAACGACAAGCATCAGATTCTGAAAGATGCACGCCGCATCATCGACCTTGGTGCCGCGCCCGGCAGCTGGTCGCAGATCGCGGCCAAGGTAACGGATTCGACCGAAGACGACATCCGCGTGGCGGCCATCGACTTCCTTGAACTGGACCCGATCCCCGGCGTGAAAATCCTGCAGCTGGACTTTCTTGACCCGACTGCACCGGATCGTCTGATGGAAGCCGTTGGCGGCACGCCGGATCTGGTTCTTTCGGATATGGCGGCCCCCACGACCGGCCACCAGAAGACGGACCACATCCGCACCATGCATCTTTGCGAAGTGGCGGCGGATTTTGCCGTGCAGGTTCTGGCCGAAGGCGGCCACTTCCTCGCCAAGACATTCCAGGGCGGTACTGAGAAGACATTGCTGGATATGCTGAAGCAGAACTTCAAGCAGGTCATCCACATCAAGCCAGCTTCGTCGCGCTCGGAATCGGTGGAAATGTTCCTGCTCGCCAAGCACTTCAAGGGCCGGAAAGCGGCAACCGTTTCAGCGGAAGAGGCCGAGTAAGACTTACTCGGCTGGCTGCTCGATCTTGCGGCGATGGCCGGAAACGGCGTCTCCGGCGCTTCTGTCCATCGCAATCAACGGCACGATGGCAAAGAGCGATACCAGCGCCACGATGACGAAGGCATGGTGGAAATCGGCAAGCTGCAGATGCGCACCGGAGATGAAGCCACTCACTTCGAGTATAGTGGCCGCAAAGGCGACGCCCAGCGCAAGGCTGATCTGCTGCAGCACGGATGCCATGGATGTGGCCTGACTTGCCTGACTGTCAGCGATATCCGAATAGCTCAACGCATTGGTGCCGGTGAAGAAGAAGGACCGGGCAAAACCTGCTGTCACCAGAAAGATCATGATCAGCGGGTAGGGCGTATCTGGCGTGAAGAAGCTGTTGGCGAGCGTCGTAAACGCGCCGACGATGCCTGCACTGATCAGCGTCGTCTTGAAGCCGGTTGCTGCAAAGACCCGTCGCGCCATGAATTTGGTGGTGATGGCGCCGATGGCACCGGCAAAGGTGATCATGCCGGACTGGAACGGGTTCAGACCGAAACCGATCTGCAACATCAATGGCATCAGAAAAGGTATCGCGCCCGTCGAAATACGGAAGATCGTGCCGCCGATGGAGGCTGCGCGGAAGGTGGTGTTTTCAAAAATCCTGAAATCGAGGATCGGGGCCGGGTGCCTCTTTGCGTGGCGCAGGTAAAGCGCGCCACAGATGAAGCCGATGATGATGGCGGCGATGCCGATTGCAGGCGGCAGCGCGGGCAGGCTGACGACGGAAAAGCCGAATACCACCCCGGAGGCCGCCACGCCGGAGAGGATAAAGCCGATTGTATCCATGGGCGGCGGGTTGGTCGTTTCGATCTCCGGCAGATAGATCGTGGAAAGCCAGATGCCGATCACGCCGATCGGGACGTTAATGAGGAATATCCAGTGCCAGGAGAAATAGGTGGTGATGAAGCCGCCGATGGGCGGGCCCGTCAGCGGGCCGACGAGGCCCGGAATCGTCAGAAGCGCCATGGCGGAAACGAGATCGCTACGCTTGGTGGTACGCAACAGCACGAGACGCCCGACCGGCGTCATCATCGCGCCGCCCATACCCTGGAAGAAGCGGGACACGACGAACTCAACCACCGAACCGGAAACGGCGCAGCAGATGGAGCCGATGACGAAAACGGCAATGGCGAAGCGAAAGATTTTCTTTGCGCCATATTTGTCCGCCATCCATCCGCTGATCGGGATGAAGATGGCAAGCGCGACCATGTAGGAGGTCAGCGCAAGCTTCAGCGTGATGGGGCCAACGTTCAGATCGCGCGCAATCGCAGGCAGGGATGTCGCGATGACGGTCGAGTCCATCTGCTCCATGAAGAGAGCGACGGCGAGAATGAGCGGAATGATTCTATTCATAGAAATGTCTGCGGCGACCCGCATCCGAAAAGGTTTGGTTACCTTACTACGCCTGCCCACAGGCTTTGCCAACTAAACTTTTGGCAATAATCCCGTTTTCATCACGTCTCTGTGAGAGGCCTATTCTGAACCTGATCGTCGTTGAACTATTGGTCTAAGGTTTGCGTCCAATGAACGACATCGGAGGGATTTATGAACGGTTCTATGAAGATCAGCAGGCGTGTATTGATCGGCTCGGCAGGCTTCGGTGCTCTTGCCGCACCTTTCGTGCTGCGCTCCACTGCATTTGCCCAGACGGCTCAGCCCCAGACATCCATGGAGATCAATCACGCAATGCCCCCGGAAACAAATCGCTTCAAGCTCGGCAATTTCGAAGTTCTCGTCGTCAAGGATGGCGCGCGTCCCTCCGGCAAGCCTGGAGAAACCTTCGGCACGAACCAGACGCCGGAAGCAGTTGGCGAGTTGCTTGAGAAGAATTTCCTGCCTGCAGATCAGTTCGTCAACAGCTTCTCGCCCGCCCTGATCAATACGGGTTCGGACCTCGTTCTGTTCGATACGGGCTTCGGTGAGGCCGGTCGCGAATCCGGCAATGGACGCCTGATCGAAGGTCTGGCCGCCGCCGGTTACACGCCGGAAGACGTGACCGTGGTCGTGCTGACCCATTTGCATGGCGACCATATTGGCGGCCTGATGGAAAAGGGCAAGCCCGCATTTCCAAAAGCTCGTTACGTGCTCGGCCAGGCGGAGTATGATTTTTGGACGGATGCAAAGCGCGTTGGAACGCCAGCCGAAGGCGGTCAAAAGGCGGTGCTCGCCAACGTCAAGCCGCTGGCTGAAAAGGCTACCTTCATCGGCGATGGCGCGGAAGTCGTTCCCGGCATTACCTCCATCGCAGCCTTCGGCCACTCTCCCGGCCACATGATCTTCAATGTCGAATCGGGCAACAAGCGGCTCATCCTGACGGCGGATACCGCCAACCATTTCGTGCTCTCGCTTCAGAGGCCGGATTGGGAAGTGCGTTTCGATATGGATAAGGCCGCCGCAGCCGCCACCCGCAAAAAGGTCTTCGACATGATCGCAACGGATCGCCTGCCGTTCCTCGGTTATCACATGCCGTTCCCGGCTGTCGGTTACGCGGAAAAGCTGGATACGGGCTACAGGTTCGTGCCGAAATCCTATCAGTTCGATATCTGATTTTGCTGCATTGCGACACACACGAAAACCCGGAAGCCTTTTCCGGGTTTTTTTCTATTCCCTTACCGTCATAACCGTGTTACGAGCCCTCGCCAACTTCCAAGCATTTCTTTGCAGGACCGTCGGGGTGAACAATTCGTTCCGGATCGGCCATGCATTCCATACTGAAGGACTTTGGCCATGGCTCGCATCATTGAAACTCCCACAGGTCTAGACGCGCTGACGTTCGACGACGTGCTCCTCCAGCCTGGGCATTCCGAAGTGATGCCCGGCCAGACGAATATCGCAACGCGCATCGCTCGCGATATCGAGCTGAACCTGCCGATCCTTTCCTCCGCAATGGACACCGTGACCGAGGGTCGTCTGGCAATCGCCATGGCGCAGGCTGGCGGCATCGGCGTCATTCACCGCAATCTCACCCCCATCGAGCAGGCCGAAGAGGTCCGTCAGGTCAAGAAGTTCGAAAGCGGCATGGTCGTCAATCCTGTCACCATCGGCCCGGACGCAACGCTTGCGGAAGCACAGGCGCTGATGAAGGCGCATGGTATTTCCGGTATTCCGGTCGTTGAAAATGGCGGTGCGGGTGGCCACAAGTCGGGCCGACTGGTGGGCATTCTCACCAACCGCGACGTTCGGTTCGCGTCCGATCCAGCGCAGAAAATCTACGAACTCATGACGCGCGAAAACCTCGTCACGGTCAAGGAAAGCAGCGTCGATCAGCAGGAAGCACGCCGCCTTCTGCACAAGCACCGCATCGAAAAGCTGCTGGTGGTGGATGGCAAGGGCAACTGTGTCGGCCTCATCACCGTCAAGGATATCGAGAAGTCGCAGCTCAACCCGAATGCGACGAAGGATGCTCAGGGCCGCCTTCGCGCCGCCGCCGCCATCAGCGTTGGTGACGATGCCGTCGAGCGCGCCGAGCGCCTGATCGAGGCGGGCGTGGACGTCCTCGTCGTCGATACCGCGCACGGACATTCCCAACGCGTTCTGGATGCGGTCACGATCGTCAAGAAGATGTCGAACTCGGTTCGCGTCATCGCAGGCAATGTTGCCACTGCCGCAGGCACCAAAGCGCTGATCGATGCGGGCGCGGATGCGGTCAAGGTCGGTATCGGTCCCGGCTCCATCTGCACCACGCGCATCGTCGCCGGTGTCGGCGTTCCGCAGCTCGCGGCCATCATGTCGGCGGTCGAAGCTGCGCATGAAGCCGATATTCCAGTGATTGCCGATGGTGGCATCAAGTTCTCGGGCGATCTGGCAAAGGCGATTGCCGCCGGTGCTTCCGCCGTCATGATCGGCTCGCTGCTGGCCGGTACGGATGAAAGCCCGGGCGAAGTCTTCCTTTATCAGGGTCGTTCCTTCAAGGCCTATCGCGGCATGGGTTCCGTCGGCGCCATGGCCCGCGGCTCGGCAGACCGTTACTTCCAGGCGGAAGTACGCGACACGCTGAAGCTGGTACCGGAAGGCATCGAGGGCCAGGTTCCGTACAAGGGGCCGGTTTCCGGCGTGCTGCACCAGCTGGCTGGCGGTCTGAAGGCCGCCATGGGTTATGTCGGCGGCGCGACCATCAAGGACTTCCAGGAGCGCGCCACCTTCGTTCGCATCTCCGGTGCAGGCTTGCGTGAAAGCCACGCTCACGACGTAACCATCACCCGCGAGAGCCCGAACTACCCCGGCGCGGTTTGATCTTTCGTTTTAAATCGATAAAACGATCTGACGATTTGAACGCTCTCCGAACCCGGTTCGGGGAGCGTCTTTATGAATGAGGAGAAAAGCATGTCACCCACGACCGCAATGTTCTGGCCAATGATTGCCCATGCTTTTCTTGTCTTCGGTCTCTATGCGCTGCTCTTTTACCGCCGCAGGAAATACACCTTCCTCAATGGCGATGCGGTTCGCCGCTATCGCGACGCGGGTGAGGAAGCGCCGGAAAGCCGGGTGGTCAACAAGAACATTGCCAACCAGTTCGAATTGCCGATGCTGTTCCACGCAGCCTGCCTGCTGCTTTACATCACCGATGCGGATAATATCGCAACGATCATTCTCGGCTGGATCTTCGTTCTCACGCGCTATGTACATTCCTATGTTCATGTCACCAGCAACACCCTGCGCACCCGCGCCTTAAGTTTTGCGATCGGCTTCGCGTCGCTGGTTATGATGTGGGGCTGGCTCTTCATCTGGCTTGCGCTGGAATAGCAGAACCCAAATCACGCAAAATTGTGCTGCGTCGGCCTGAATGACGCAGCTTTTTGTCACGCTCAGCGGTTAACTCTCGTTTTAACAAGGGAGGAAGAAGCGATGGCGGATAAACCTGAAATCACCCAGGCGATGATCGATGCTTATGATGAGTACACGCATCTGAGCCTTGATCGTCGCAAATTCATGGAAAAGCTTTCGCTACTGGCGGGCTCGGGTGCGGCGGCGGCTGCCATTGCGCCGCTGCTGGCTGCTAATGGCGCGCAGGCGGCAATCGTGCCTGCAAATGACGAACGCTTGACGGCGGAAGATGTGACCTATCCCGGCGCAAGTGGCGAGATGAAGGGTTACCTCGTTGTGCCGAAAAAGGCCTCCGGCCCGCTCGGCTCGGTCATCGTTATTCACGAAAACCGTGGCCTTAACGATCACATCAAGGATGTCGCGCGGCGCGTGGCGCTTGAAGGCTTCGCGGCACTGGCGCCGGATTTCCTGTCGTCCAAAGGCGGCACGCCTGCGGATGAAGACAAGGCACGCGAAATGTTTACGGGTCTGGACATGACCGCCACTGTCGCCGATGCCGAGGCAAGCCGGGTCTGGCTGTCGAAACGCGATGGTGCGAACGGCAAAGTTGGTGCGGTCGGCTTTTGCTGGGGCGGCGGCCTCGTCAACCGCTTCGCCACGAAATCGGCAGGCCTGAATGCAGGCGTTGCCTATTATGGCGCGCAGCCTCCGGCAGCCGATGTTGCAAACATAAAGGCACCGCTGCTTCTCCATTATGCGGGTCTGGATGACCGGATCAATGCGGGCATCGAAGACTACCGCAAGGCGCTGGAAGCCGATGGCAAGAGCTTCGAAATCTTCGTCTACGACGGCGTCAACCACGCCTTCAACAACGATACGTCGAGCGCCCGCTATGATAAGACGGCTGCGGATCTGGCATGGGGAAGAACCATAGATTTCTTCCGCAAGAACCTCGCCTGAACTGCCCCCCTATGAAGACGGCGAGGCGCAGTCCCTGACGGCCTGCGCCAACGCCTCGATATCGGCCTTGCGGGCGCTGGATTTGCGCCAGACGAGACCGATCTCGCGTGCCGGTGCGGGTTCCGCGAATGGCACGATACGCAGATTGTTGCGCGTCGTTTCCGTGGAGATCGCAATCTCCGGGATCAGCGTCATGCCCATATCGTGCGAAACCATCTGCAACAGGGTTGCCATGGAGGTCGCGCCATAGTTGACCAGGCTGCGCTTGCCCGCCGTGCCGCAAACGGCCAGAGCCTGATCGCGAAGGCAATGTCCTTCCTCGAGAAGCAGCAGCCGGTCCAGATCGACCTTTCCCTCATCCACCGGCGACATCAGTATATTGTCGTCATTCTTGGCGATGGCCATGAAGAAACGGTCCGTGAAGAGATGACATGTCTCCAGCCCATCGCCATCCACCGGCACCGCTGCGATCACGGCATCCAGCTTGCGCGCCGCAAGATCGGAGAGCAGGCGGTCGGTGACGGCTTCCTTGAGCTCGATCTCGATCAGTGCGTGGCGGGCGCGTAGATGCGGCACCAGTCTCGGCACCAGATAGGGAGCGATTGTGGGAATGATGCCGATGCGGACAAGTCCCTCCAGCGCACCGGTCGTCTTGCGCGCGGTCTCTTCCAGCCGCTCGACTTCCAGCAAAATCGCCCGCACATGCCGCAGAACATCCTCGCCTTTGGGCGTGATGGTAATGCCGCCACGTCCGCGCTCCACCAGTTTCACGCCGAGATGCTCTTCCATTTCCATGATCTGGACGGAAAGAGCGGGCTGGCTGATATGCGCTTCCGCCGCCGCCTTGCCGAAATGCTGCGTGCGAGCGAGGGCATCGAAGTATCGCATTTGCCTGAGTGTCATCATGATAGGATTTTCCTATCATTAGTCTTTGAAATGAGACAATGAAATTATCGAAGCCCTATATCAGCTTTGGTATGTTGCTCGATTGTTATCAAGATATTTTGATAAATCATAAGCCGGATATTTTACGTAAATGCCGATATGCTATTCATTCGTAAGGGGGGCGAATGATTTTTATAAAGGTATAGGCAATGGGATCGACATTAGGTAACGCAGACGCACTCAATCCAAGACGTATGCCGCAACAGGAGCGAAGCGTTCAGCGCGTCCATGTGATCCTTTCCACCGCAGCAAAACTTATCCGCGATGGCGGCGTTGCTAAGCTCAAGATAACCGAAGTCGCCAAGGAAGCGGGCATACCCATTGGCTCGGTTTATCAATACTTTCCTGACAAAACGGCGATTGTGAAAGCGCTTTTCGAAAAAGCGGTCATGAACGTCAATACGAAGATTTTGGAGACGTTGGGACAAGTCCAGTCATTGGATGAGGCGCTGGATGCCGTCTTCGATATCATCGAATGGTACCACCGCGAACTTCTGCACAGTCCCGAAGACATTGCCGTATGGTTCGGCACGGAAACCGACCTCGATCTGCTGCGCATCAACATCGAAGCAGCCAGAATCATGGGTGACCAATTCGCCGCAGCCACTCGCAAGTTCCTGCCGGAAGGTTTCGAGGCCGATATGGAAGCGCGGACCTTCCTCCTGTCCTATCTCACCGGCGGCGCGGTAAAGCTGGCAGTTGTCAGCGACCGCGACATGGCACAGCGCCTGCTGAAGGAATGGCGCTTTGTCATCAAGCAAACCGTGTTTCGCCCGGGCTGATTACCAGCCGGGCGCGGTATAGGCCGTCTTCAGCTTCGGCATGCCAGAAAAAATCTTGATCTGCGTGTCCAGCTCTTCCGGGGGCTGGCTGAGCGAAATATTGTCGAGGCAGGCAGTGATGTGGTCCGTGATGGCGTTCATCAATGATGGCGACAGGCCGGGACGCTTCATCAGGCCGATCTGCACCGGAGGCAGGGGCGGGAAGCCGTCCGCGGATGTCAGAACCCTCATGCCCGTTCTCAAGGTGGATTCCGGCAGAACCGAAACCGCCATCCCGGCCAGAACCGCAGCCGCAATCACGGTGGAAGACCAGCTGGTGAAAAGCACCTGATATTCACGTCCATCCGCATCAAGCGCAGAAGCGGCAAGCTGTCGCCAATGGCAGTCGCGCCGCCCCACTGCAAGTGGGACTGGAACATCGTCACGCAGGGGGTGATTGGCGGATGCCACCCAGCAAAGCGGTTCGGTTCGGACGATATCGGAGGTGCGCGCCCGTGGATTGTGGGTTACGAGCGCAATATCGAGCTCGCCCTTCGCCATCTTTTCGGCAAGGCTGACGGACGGCTCGCAAACGATATAAAGCTCGACATTCGGATGCGTCTTGGCGAAGCGCCCGATAATCTCGGGCATATAACGGTCGGCATAATCATCCGGCGTGCCGATGCGCAACGTTCCTTCCAGACGGTTATCGTCAAAAGCTGCGACTGCCTCATTGTTCAGGCGTATGATGCGTCGCGCATAATGCATCAATTTCTCGCCCTCGGCGGTCAGCTTGTTGCCGCGCCCGTCCTTGGCGAAGAGTTGTTTGCCCAATCTCTCCTCAAGCCTGCGCATCTGCATAGAGACCGCCGATTGCGTCTTGAACACCCGGTCGGCAGCCTTGGTGAAGCTTCCCGAATCCACGATTGCGATGAAGGTATGCAGCTGATCGATATCCAGAGGCGCGGTCATGGCAGGCCATCCATAAGAGCTATTGATAACTGACATTAGAAACATTCGTTGGACTGATCAATAGTCTTGCGACATTTTGACGCTCAAGACATCCGATCAACCACGCCACTGCTTCACGGCCGCGGCAATAACGCCTCCACAAGTCTTCGTGCCGGAACGCGCGAGGACCATAAATTCTCGTGCCTCATAGGAAGGACAGTGTCATGCGCACGGCAGAACGGAAAATGGAATTGCAACTCACAGCACCGCACGTCTCATTCTGGAGCCGCGCCGGTGTGACACGCGAAGGCGTGTTCAAGCTGGTGCGATCCATCGCCAACCGTATTGCCGTGAACAAGCTGACGGAGATGGACGATTATCAGCTTGCCGATATCGGCCTCGTTCGTGCGGACGTCATGGATGCGCTTGAAACGAGCCTGCTGGATGACCCGGCCCTGCATCTGGCGCGGGCTGCAAAGATGCGCGCCGGTACGCGTTTCCTTCGGCTTCGCAAGAGCTGATTTTCAGGCCGCTCACGGCCTCACACGTTTCCCCGCAGGGTGATTGCCAATAACCCTGCCATTTGCCCGGTGCCAGACCAAGCTGCACCGGGCTTTTTTATTTGTGGCTCCAGCGACCTCTAGAATGAGGCCGAGCGCCTCTCAATATTGATAATCTTCGAAGACAGGCAGGACGGACTGCTGCCAGCGACCATTGTAAAGCGCCAGCATATCCTCGGCGAGCGTGGATTTCTTGGCCAGAACCTCTTCCAGCGGCGAAAGGAACACACTCTCATCCTGCCCGTCGCCATTCAGCCGCGCGCGCTTCTGCAGGCCGGTGCGCGAGATGGATACGACTTCGCGGGCAACATCGAGCAAATCGCGACCGGCTATCTTCGCCTTGAGGCCTTCAACCGGAACCGTATCGCGCATATAGGCCACGTCATCGACGGACCAGTCGGCGGTAAAACGATCGGCTGCGGCAAGCGCATCATCGTCATAGAGCAGACCGACCCAGAAGGCCGGAAGCGCGCAGATGCGGCGCCATGGGCCGCCATCGGCACCGCGCATTTCAAGGAAGCGCTTCAAGCGCACGTCCGGGAAGAGCGTGGACAGGTGGTTGGTCCAGTCACCGAGGTTGGGCTGCCAGTCCGCAATCTGGCCCTTCAGTGCACCGCCCATGAACTGGCGGAAGGTGATGTCGGTGCAATCGCGGTACTTGCCATCGCGCACGATGAAATACATTGGCACATCCAGCGCCCACTCCACATAGTCCTTGAAGCCGAAGCCCTGCTCGAAGGTGAAGGGCAGAATGCCCGAACGATTGTTGTCGGTGTCGCGCCAGATATCTCCACGCCACGAGAGCAGGCCGTTCGGCTTGCCTTCGGTGAAAGGGGAGGAGGCGAAGAGCGCCGTTGCAAGCGACTGAAGCTTCATCGAAACCCGCATCTTGCGGCGCATGTCGTCTTCGGAGGAGAAGTCCAGATTAACCTGGATCGTGCAGGTCCGGTACATCATGTCCAGACCCTGCGTGCCGACTTTCGGCATGTAATTGGTCATGATGTTGTAGCGGGATTTCGGCATTTTCGGCGTTTCGTCCAGCGTCCAGATAGGGCTGCCGCCAATCCCGAGGAAACGGATGCCCATGGGCTCCGCAATCTCGCGTACGGTGGCCAGATGCTGGTTGGATTCCTTGCAGGTCTCATGCAGGTTTTCCAGCGGTGCGCCGGAAAGCTCGAACTGGCCGCCGGGCTCGATGGAGATCGCGCCCATACCACTCGGTTCACCAAGCCCGATGATGTTGTCGCCATCCATGATCGGGTCCCAGCCGAGCTTGGCCCGCATGCCCTTCAGCAGCGCGGAAATGCTGGCATCGCCATGGTAAGGAACAGGTGTGTGATCCTCACGGAAAAACGCGAATTTCTCGTGCTCCGTGCCGATACGGAATTTCTCTTTCGGCTTGCAGCCGCCCGCCAGATAATCGGTCAGTTCCTGCACAGATGAAATCGGGGTCTGGTCAGTGGTGTCGCGGGCCATGGAATTACCTTGTTGTCTTGTGCTGCCTGTGCAGGCATCTCGAAAATCGCTGATAGGGCGCTGCGGTTGCGCAGGCAAATGAATTTCTTTTAAGCATGGCCAAGCGCGGCGATTTTGCGCATTCGCCGCACTTGAAGGTGAACTATTTCCAATCGCCAATACCGGCCTGAATGACCGCCAGTGCTGCCACTGCCGCCGTATCCGCCCGCAGGATGCGGGGTCCGAGCGGTATGGGCGTCACGCAGGACATGCCGCGCAAAAGATTTCGCTCCTCTTCCGAAAAACCACCCTCCGGCCCGACGAGAAGCGCAAGCTGCCGCTCTTCGATACGCTGAAGGACAGGTAGAGGGTTCTGCCCCTCATCGCCTTCATCGCAATAAATGATGCGCCGCGACGATGGCCATGTCTCAAGCAGATCCTTGAGTTTCACCGGCTCCTCGACCTCGGGAATGGCAAGGATGCCGCATTGCTCCGCCGCCTCTATGACATTGGCCCGCAGCTTGTCCAGATTGGTGATCTTGCCCTGAACATGCTGGGTGATGACCGGGCGCAGCACGCCTGCACCCATTTCAACGGCCTTCTGCACGAGATAATCCAACCGCCCGGTTTTAAGCGGCGCGAAGAGATAATGCAGATCGGGTTTTTCCGGCTGCGGACGCGTCTCTTCTATGGGTACCAGCAGGATTTTCTTGCGGGTGGGGAAGGAAATCCTGGCCTTCCACTCACCATCCCGACCGTTGAACAGCAGGATTTCTGCGCCATCGGCCATGCGCAGCACATTGGCCAGATAGTTGAACTGGTCGGCATTGGCTTCCACACCCTCACCGGAGCGTAAAGCCTGATTTACGAAAAGCCGCTGCATTCTGAAATTGGCGCGCATGTCTCTACTTCAATATCATATGAACAGAAAATACATGATCCCGTAAAACGCCGCAGCCAGGGCGGAGCTTGCAGGAACGGTTATGACCCAGGCGGCGATGATGGTCATGAAATGCGAGCGGCGCACAAGATAGCGCCTGCGCACTTCAGACGGATTTTCGTCACCATCGTCCTTTTCACCACGCTTGTCGCTGGCCTGCTGCGTCAGTTCCTGCCGCCGCCGTGAGTTCTGGGTGTACCATTCACGGAAGAAACCGACGCCGAAGACCGCACCGATCGCCGTATGCGTCGTGCTGACGGGCATGCCGAAGCGGGATGCGATCAACACCGTCAATGCCGTGGAGACCGAAACGCAGAAGGCGCGCATGGGGTTGAGCTTGGTGATCTGCTCACCCACCAGCCGGATGAGGCGCGGCCCGAACAGCAGAATGCCGCAGGAGAGGCCGAAGGCGCCGATCAGCATCACCCATTGCGGCGCCCGCGCGGTCTCGCCGACGATCTGCCCGTAACTTGCACGCACGATGGCAACGACCGGGCCGATGGCGTTCGATACATCATTGGCGCCATGCGCAAAGGACATGAGCGCTGCCGCAAAGATCAGCGGCCACTGGAAAAGCTTGCGCAGCGACTGGTTGCGATTGTCCAGCCCCTGCGACTGGTTACGGATGAGCGGGATGGAGAGCCGCCAGCCCAAGAGCCCGACGACGAGGCCGGAGCCAGCGGAAAGCTTCAGCGATACATCCTTGATCTGATGCATGCCGACGCGCATCAGATAGGCAGTGAAAACACCGGTCATGACGCCGATCAGCACTGGCACCCACACGCGGGCAGCCGCGATCTTGTCATCGCGGTAGATGATGAATTCCTTGATGAAAGCCAGGAAGATGATGGCGAAGAAAGCGCTGATGAAGGGCGTCGCAACCCAGGTCAGCGCAATGCTGCCAAGCGAGGGCCAATCCACCGCGCCCAGACCATAAGCAGCCGTACCCGCACCCGCAACGCCACCAACGATGCTGTGCGTGGTGGAAATGGGTGCCTTGAGCAGATTGGAAAGGTTGACCAGCAGCGCCGCAGCCAGAAGGGCTGCCAGCATTGCCCAGGCAAAGAGGAAACGGTCCGGGATGGTTTCGGTATTGATGATACCGCTTGAGATCGTCTCGACCACATTGCCGCCGGTGATGACGGCGCCCAGCACTTCGAAGATCGCGGCCAGAATGAGTGCAGCCGTCAGCGGCAGCGCTTTCGCACCAACCGCCGGGCCAACATTGTTGGCCACGTCCTTCGCGCCGATATTCATGGCCATGTAAGCGCCGATGATGACGGCTGCGAGGGTAATCGTCGCGCTCGGCGTGCTGCCCGCATATTCGCTGCCAATGAGACCGACGATGACAAGGAACAGAAGGCCTGCACCCGGCGCCACCAGCCTGCGGCTGAGATGGTTGGTCGCTTCTTCGACCCGGGTCAGCTTGTCGAGGTCCTTGTCGAGCGTTGGTTTCATGCGGTTTTCGGGCGGCTGCGCCATTCATTGAGCCTTATGTGCGACACTCGTCGCGTTTCACAGGCGCTGGCGAGAAAAAATGATCTTATAGATTTACAGCTTTTTGCGCGGGAATCTGTTGTATTTGCGCCATTTGTTTGCCGAAGCTGATGAAGAGCTCTCGAAGCTCAGGCTCGTTCACCCGTTTTCGGGCCTCATCGGGCAAGACCCATTCGAGCTTGCGACTTTCCCGCTCTGGAAAATTCTTTACGAGATCGGCGACTTCAAGCAGATGCACCTGAACACGGCAGGTTACTTTCACGCCGTTGCGCAGCTTCTTTTCATAATGGAAAAAACCGAAAGGCTCCTTGTTGGCGCTGCCACGCACGCCTGCCTCTTCGAAAGCCTCGCGCTCTGCAACGGCATGGGCCTTCTTGCCCTCCATTGGCCAGCCCTTGGGGATGACCCAACGGCCCGTATCGCGGCTGGTCAGCAGAAGCACCTCGACCTCGCCACTCTTCTTGTTCAGCCGGTGGCAGATCGCGCCATATTGCTGGCGGGGAGGGCGCCGCAACATCAATCCGAGATCATTTGCCAAACGGCTAAGAATATTCAATGTCCGATGTTCCTTACAACGAGAATCGAGAAGGCACTCCAAACCATCAGATGTGCGATTCGTTTCATTGTCAGGCTCAAATATTAGCAGGTCAAGATATCCTGCTTACACTGCACCAGCATTTTTGATGATAATCAGACACGAGGCTCGATGGCGCTGGAAATCCAGTGCTTCAGCCCAGATATAACGCCATCTGCCTCCGCTTCAAGTGCAGTAAACATATTGTGCTTACTTGTTGCAAAAGACTTCAGCTCATCCAGCGCATTCGAAACCACGATGCCGCGCACCTGCGGCAGCTCGAACATGGCGCGGTCATTGCCCGTATCGCCCGCAACCACAGCCTCATCGAGGCCAAGTTCCAGATGGTCGCAGAGCCAGCGAATGGCAGCACCCTTGTCAGCTGCGCGGGGCAGAACGTCGAGATCGCGTCCGCTAGAATAAACGATGCGCGCCTCTATCCCTGCCTCATTGAGACGTTGTTCGATATCGGCAATCGCCTGATCGTCTGCATCATGCAGATACCAGCTGGACTTCAGCCCATGTTGATACCGTTCCGGCTGGATGCTGATGCCGGGAATGTCGCTCATGAGCGATATGATTTTTTCCGTATCGAAGCCCTGACCGAGCGAATTCGTGTAGGCCTGTCGCAAGGACGGCTGGTCGCGGCAGGAGAGCATCGTGCCCACGCCACCGATTATGTAATCGGGCTTCGGCAGAGGCACCGCTTCCATCAGTTCCAGCTGGTCGTCAAGCAGTCGTCCGCTGTTGAAAACCAGCAGCGGACGGGTTTCGTTAGGCAGAGACTGCCAGAAATCCCGGAACCGGGCCGTTGCGTCATTATTGCCGACAACGGTCCCGTCCAGATCGGTGGAAAAGAGGCGAACCGGTTTCAATCGCCATCATTCCATGGTTCGGCCCAATCGGACTCTTCCAGCACCGGCAGCATGGTGCGGCCTTCGACGACGGAAAGAAGCTGCTGCGCAATGCCCGTCCAGGTGAACAGGCTGCGTGCCTTGTGAGCACCCATGCGCGACAGGCGTCCGTAAAGACGCTCGTGCTTGAAGGGCTTCATCATGGTGATGCCCAGATCTTCCTTGTCGAAAGGATCGGCAAAGAGCGCATGGCGGCCATAGCTCACCGCACGGAACAGACCGCCATGAACGGTGACGACCGTGGGCGTACCGCTCGCCATCGCTTCGATAGCCGTCATACCGAAAGGCTCGTATCGGCTGGAAAGCACGAAGAGATCGGCAGCGCGGTATATATCGGGCAGGTCCTCATCGGATACGTAACCGGAGAAGGCGACCTTGTCTTCCAGCCCCAGCGTTTTGACCCGCTCCTTCAACTGCTCGAGGATCGTGGTTTCCTGCTGATCCATATTTTCGCCGCCAACGGCGAGATGAAGCCTTGCTTCCGGTTCACGTTCCGCCAGAACCGAGAAGCCGTCGATCAGAAGATCATAGCCCTTGTTCGTCGCAAGGCGCCCCAGCGCGAGAACGGTCTTTCCCTCGAAGCCGAAACGCTGGCGCAGCATCTGGCGCGAGGCTTCGGATACGGGGAAGAAGCGGTTGTCGTCATATCCCGGCGGGATCATATGGACCTGCTTGCGCTTCAGCCCGTAATCTTCCAGCAGTACGTCCAGCTGAACCGGTGTCGTCGCAATCACCATGTCGCAGCTGCGGTAGATGATGAGTTCGTGCTGAATACGTTCCTTGAAGTTAAACTCAAGCTCGAACGTATCCGCCTTCTCCGGATAGTCTGTCTCCATCTGGCGTTTCTTCCAGATGCCGAGGGAATGCGGCGTGTGAAGATGCGGGATTTTCAGCGCTTCCGACAGACGCTGACCGGCAACGCCAGCGTCCCAGTAATGACTGTTGATGAAGGAATAGCTGAGGTCATTGCGCTTGATGAAGCGCAGCGCGTTTTCACACCATTCCATGAGGTGGCGGTGGAGATATTCCTTTGGAATGAAGTCCTTGCCACCGCAGGGAATGCGCACGACGCGCACACGTTCGTCCACTTCATCGATTTCGGGCTGGTCTTCGAAACGGCGTGTGTAAAGGTCAACCGTATATCCCAGCTGACCTAGTTTCTTCGCGAGTTCGAGGACATAAACCACCTGCCCTCCGGTGTCTGCGGCGCCAAGCGGCGGGTGTGCGGCTACATAGCCATGCGTCGATATGAGTGCTATCCGTGGATAGCGTTCAGTTTCGCTCGTGGTAGTCATCGCGTCCCATCTTGGTAAAATTTTCCAATAACCCGTCAAGAACGTGTGAAAAGCGATAAAGTTCCCGGCTGAAAGGCGTTGGATGGATTTTTCGTTCTCAAGATGAGGTTTACGCCTACTCCAGGTCGCTGGTCGTTGTCTTCTCCCAATACGGAACCGGACCATAGAGCCCTGCCAAATAATCGATGAACAACCGCACCTTGGCGGGCAGAAATTTTCGGCTGGGATAGACCGCCGACAGCGCCACGTTTCTGGAGCCCTCATAGCCGGGCAGAACCTGAATAAGCACGCCCGACTTCAATTCCTGCCCGATGTCCCAGGTGGAGCGCAGGGCGATGCCAAGGCCCGAGATCACCGCCTCGCGGATGACCTCGGAAGAGTTGGTGATCAGCAAACCTTCAGGCCGCAGATTGAACGCGCCATCCGGCCCTTCCAGCCGCCAAAGGTCATTGTTGTGGGCGGGAAGGCACCGGTGCTTCTTCAGTTCTTCGATGCTTTTCGGCAATCCATGTTGCTCGACATAAGCGCGGGATGCACACAGCACGCGCCGCACCGGCGCCAGACGTTTCGCCACGAGGCTTGAATCGGATAGGTCGGCAATGCGGATAGCCAGATCATAGCCGCCCGCAACAATGTCGATGAAATCATCGCTGAGCGTAAGGTTGATCGCAAGCGACGGGTGCTGCTCCATGAAACCTTTGAGATGCGGCGCGACATGCATGCGCCCGAAGGAGGTGGAGGCGGAAACCTTCAGGGTGCCCGTCAGCATATTGGAGCGACCGGAAACGAAGTCCTCCGCCTCCTCAAGACCTTCCAGAACGGCCAGAATTCTCTGGTGAAAGCCATGCCCGGCCTCGGTCAGCGAAATCTGCCGTGTGGTCCGTTGAAACAGCCGAGCGCCGAGCTTCTCTTCCAGCCGCTTTATCCGCTTGGAAATGACGGCGGGCGAATAGCCCAGCTCCTTGGCCGCAACCGACATGCTGCCAGAAGCGGCGACGCTGGCAAAGACTTCGAGATCACCCAGATTTGTCATTACTCTGCGCCAATTCTTTCCATTATGGAAAGAATCTGTAGCATTCGCCGGGGTTGCCTCCAAGGTGTAAACCCGCATAGATTCGCATAGGAAAAGATGCGGGGAGGCATCTGGAAGCCATGTCGCAATCGATACAATTCTTGCAGCCGCGCCCCTCCGTCCTTTCGAGCCGGGATCGCATCGTGGCGGATCTTGCCGATCTTCTGCCGCCGGAGTGTCTGGTGCATGAGCCTCGAGAGCTCGTGCCATTCGAAACCGACGCCTTCGTTTCCTACCGCAAGGTGCCGCTTGTTGTGGCACTGCCAAAAACGACGGCGCAGGTGGCAGCGGTGATGAAGTACTGTCATCGCTATGGCATTCCGGTGGTCCCGCGCGGGGCGGGGACGTCACTTTCCGGCGGCGCAATCCCGCAGGAGGATGCCGTCGTGATCGGCCTTTCGAAAATGTCCTCCATCATCGAGATGGATTTCTTCAACCGCACCGCCACCGTTCAGGCTGGCGTTACCAACCTTTCCATTTCCGATGCGGCGGGGCCGGAAGGCTTCTTTTACGCGCCCGATCCAAGCTCGCAACTTGCCTGCACCATAGGCGGCAATATCGGCATGAATTCCGGTGGTGCGCATTGCCTAAAATATGGCGTGACGACCAATAATCTTCTCGGCGTGAAGATGGTTCTGGTGGACGGGACCGTTCTGGAACTCGGCGGCAAGCATCTGGATGCGAGCGGTTATGATCTCTTGGGTCTGGTCTGCGGATCGGAAGGGCAACTCGGCATCGTTACCGAGGCGACAGTGCGCCTGATTGCAAAGCCGGAGGGCGCACGCCCTGTTCTCTTTGGCTTCGAAAGTTCGGAAGAGGCAGGCTCCTGCGTGGCGGATATCATCGGCGCAGGCATCATTCCGGTCGCCATCGAATTCATGGACAAGCCTGCCATAGAAATCTGCGAGGCCTTCGCCAAGGCGGGGTATCCACTGGATGTGGGGGCACTGCTCATCGTGGAAGTGGAAGGCTCCGAGGATGAGATGGATGCCATGCTGGCTGATATCGTCGCCATTGCGCGCAAACACGACGTCAAGACCGTGCGCGAATGCCAATCCGCCATGGAGGCAGCCGCCATCTGGAAAGGCCGCAAATCGGCCTTCGGCGCAACGGGGCGCATCGCCGATTATATCTGCATGGATGGAACGGTGCCGCTCAGCCAGCTTTCCTACGTGCTGAAAAAGACCAGCGAAATCACCGACAGCCTCGGGCTTCGCGTCGCCAATGTCTTTCACGCAGGCGATGGAAACATGCACCCGCTGATCCTCTTCAATGCCAATGACCCGGAGGATGCCGCGCGGGCGGAGGAGGCTGGCAACCAAATCCTCAAACTCTGCGTCGACGCCGGCGGCTGCCTTACCGGCGAACACGGCGTCGGCATCGAGAAACGCGACCTGATGCGCCACCAATATTCCGATGCCGACCTGAAGCAGCAGATGGCGGTGCGCGCTGCATTCGATGAGGGTTGGATAATGAACCCCTCCAAGGTGTTTCCCTTGGAGGGGCGGGGGTGATAGGCATGTTTGTACGTCGGCGCACGCCGCTACACCCCCCTCTGTCCTGCCGGACATCTCCCCCTCAAGGGGGGAGATCGATCTGCCGCGACGTTGCGGCTCGAAATTGGCCTTTGTTGTCTGGGCGATGTTATCACGTCTTGCTGATCTCCCCCCTTGAGGGGGAGATGTCCGGCAGGACAGAGGGGGGTGCCGTCACATGCTGACCCCACATTCGGAAGCAGAAGCCGCCACGATAATCCGAGACCACGCCGAGGCCAAAACCACACTGGCCATCATCGGTGGCAACACGCGTTCCGGTTTCGGCAACAAGGTTCAGGCGGAGGCGACGCTGTCTTCCCGAGCCATATCGGGCATTGTCGCGTATAATCCCGCCGAGATGGTGATGACCGTCAAGGCCGGAACGCCGGTGGCGGATGTGGAAGCGGCACTTGCCGAGGCCCGCCAGATGATGGCCTTCGAGCCGATGGATCATCGCGCCATTATGGGCACATCGGGCGAGCAGACGATTGGCGGCGTCTTTGCCGCGAACGTCTCCGGTCCGCGCCGTTACGTTGCCGGTGCGGCGCGTGACAGCCTTCTCGGCATCCGTTTCATCAACGGTCGGGGCGAGGCCATCAAGGCGGGTGGACGGGTGATGAAGAACGTCACCGGGCTGGATCTCGTCAAGCTCCTGGCGGGCTCTCACGGCACGCTTGGCCTCCTGACGGAAGTAACCTTCCGCGTGCTGCCGGTGCCGCCCGCTGAAAAGACAATGGTGATTTCCGGCGTTGAGGATGCCGTCGCCAGCAACGCCATGGCCGCAGCCATGGCAACCAGCGTCGAGGTTTCCGGCGCCGCCCATCTGCCGGAAAGCGTGAAGTCCCGTTTCATCAATGGAGTGCTGCCGGACGGTGCTGCCACGGTGTTGCGGCTGGAAGGGCTTGCCGCGTCTGTCGAGGCGAGGGCGCAGAAACTGCAAGCCATCCTGTCGTCCATCGGCCCCAGCATGCTTCTAGCGCAGGATGAAAGCCGAGCGCTGTGGCGCGAAATCCGCGATGTGAGGCCTTACGAGGGAAATACGGGCAAGCCTCTATGGCGTGTTTCCGTGGCCCCGGCGCAGGGTCACAAACTGGTTGCCGCCTTGCGTATGCAGGCGGGCATCGATGCCTTTTATGATTGGCAGGGCGGGTTGATCTGGATGCAGATGGAGGCTGACCCCGAAGCCGAATTGCTCCGCCACTACATCACAACCCTCGGCGGTGGCCATGCCACCCTTCTGCGGGCAACGGATGACGTGCGTCAGGCGGTTTCGGCGTTTGAGCCGCTCAATGCCGTTGAGCTGGCGCTGTCGAGGCGGGTCAAGGAAAAGCTCGATCCAGCGGGGATTTTCAACCCGGGCAAGATGGGAATTTAGCATGCAGACTTCCTTCTCACCCGAACAGCTTGCCGATCCGCATGTAGCAGAATCCGAAAAAATCCTGCGCAAATGTGTGCATTGCGGCTTCTGCACTGCCACCTGTCCAACTTATGTTACGCTGGGAAACGAGCTGGATAGTCCGCGCGGGCGCATCTATCTCATCAAGGATATGCTGGAAAACGACCGCCCTGCGGATGCGCAGGTGGTCACGCATATCGACCGCTGTCTGTCCTGTCTTGCCTGCACCACCACCTGTCCCTCCGGCGTGGACTATATGCATCTGGTGGATCACGCGCGGGTCCATATCGAGAAAACCTATCGCCGCCCTCTCATGGACAGGCTGATTCGTGGTCTGCTCGCTGCCGTCCTGCCTCACCCCGCGCGGTTTCGCGCAGCGTTGAAGCTTGCGAAAGTCGGGCGCCCCTTCGCGCCTCTCTTCGGCAAGGCGGGTGCGCTCAAGCCGCTTGCGGCCATGCTGGAGCTTTCGCCTCAAACCTTGCCCCCCGCTTCTGCAACAAGCCAGCCGGGAATTTACAAACCCGGCACGAACAAACGCGGACGCGTTGCCATTCTCACGGGCTGCGCCCAGCCGGTTCTCGATCCTGCGATCAACGATGCCACGATCCGGCTGCTGACGCGCTTCGGTATCGAGGTCGTGGTGCCGGAAGGGGAGGGCTGTTGCGGTGCGCTGGTTCACCATATGGGCCGGGAGGAGCAGGCGCTCGGCTCTGCCCGTCGCAATGTCGATGTCTGGATGCGCGAGATCGAGCAGGGCGGGCTGGATGCCATCATCATCACCGCTTCCGGCTGCGGCACGACGATCAAGGATTATGGCCATATGCTGAGGCTCGACCCGGCCTATGCGGAGAAGGCGGCCAAGGTCTCTGCGCTGGCAAAGGATATTACCGAATATCTTGCGACACTGGAGTTGCAGCAGCTGGATCGCAACGGCCTGTCCGTTGCCTATCATTCCGCCTGTTCCATGCAGCACGGCCAGAAGATCACCGTTGCGCCGAAGCTGTTGTTGAAGGCGGCGGGTTTCGTCGTTCGCGATCCTGCGGAAGGGCATCTCTGTTGCGGTTCCGCTGGCACCTACAACATCATGCAGCCGGAAATTTCCGGTCAGTTGAAGGCGCGCAAGATCAAAAATATCGAGGCGACGAAAGCCGACATCATCGCAACCGGCAATATTGGCTGCATGACGCAGATCGCAACGGGAACGGCGATGCCAATCCTTCACACAGCGCAGTTGCTGGACTGGGCCTATGGCGGTCCAAAGCCTGAAAAACTGAATGCCACAAAATAAAAAACGAGCGGGGTTACCGCTCGTTTTTTATCGGTCTGCAGCTTTTGAAGCGCTTCCTGTCCCCCTGGCGTCCCCCGCCAAGCTTTCGGCCAAGAATTAACGCCTTGGCGGGCTTAAGCAAGCTCAATCATGCAATGTGCCACTATCGGACACGCAGTGAATACTTCAGCGTTGCTATCAGATCACAATAACCTTGGTGCCGACAGTCACGCGCTCGTAAAGATCGGTCACATCCTCGTTGCGCATGCGGATGCAGCCCGAGGAATTGTTGCTGCCGATTGTCCATGGCTGGTTGGTGCCGTGAATGCGGTAAAGTGTGGAGCCGAGATACATGGCGCGCGCGCCCATCGGGTTTTCAGGGCCGCCCTCCATGAAGGCGGGGAGGTAGTGGCCCTTGGCCGCTTCGCGCGTGATCATCTCCTTCGGCGGCGTCCAGCTCGGCCATTCGGTCTTGCGGGTTACCTTGTGCGTTCCGGCCCATTCGAAGCCCGGCTTGCCAACGCCAACGCCGTAACGGCGGGCCTTGCCATCCCCCATCACCAGATAAAGAAAGCGGCTTGGCGTATCGATGACGATAGTGCCGGGCGCTTCCTTGGTCTGGTAATTCACCATTTGCGGCAGGAACTGCGGATCGGTGCGAAGGCGCGGGGCGTTGGGGCGTGCCGCAATGGCTTGTGGACGCTGCGGAGCAACCTGCCGCTGCCAGAAGGGCCGCGAGACCGGGCGCTGCGGATAAACCACCGGGCGGACCTGAGCACCACCAAGCTGCATGACCCACGGTGCCGTCAGATCGGGGCTGACGACCACGGGCGGGCGTTCGCGGTAGCGATCATTGGCAAGGGCAGGCTGCAAGGCGGCTGAAACGATGCTCAGCGCAATAATCAAGGATTTCATCGACATCGGGTGGACTCTTTTACATGACACCGGAAAAATGATCCTCACGTTCGCATGGCCGCGCCAGCGAATGGTAAAGAGCGATTGTTAAAACGCCTGAATTTGCTGAAACTTTTCAATAAGGTTAGCAGGCGGTTTTAAAACGAGGTGAATCAATGGTAAGAACCGCATCCAAGCTTCAAGAGATGGCCCCGAATGACTGAAACTGGACTTTTGACAGGTGAAGACGGCCAGGTGCGCTGTTTCTGGCAGCAGGGTCTTGACGATTATCGTCGCTATCACGACGAGGAATGGGGCTATCCCGTCACCGACGACAGGCGCCTGTTCGAGAAAATCTGCCTTGAGGGCTTCCAGTCCGGCCTTTCCTGGCTGACCATTCTGCGCAAGCGCGAGGCCTTCCGGGCCGCCTTCGCCGGTTTCGATTTCGAAAAGGTCGCTCAATTCGATGAAATGGATATCGAGCGCTGCCTTGCGGATAAAGGCATCGTGCGCCACCGCGGCAAGATCGTTTCCACCATCAACAATGCTCGCCGGGCCGTTGAGTTGCGCAATGAATTCGGCACGCTGGCGCGTTATTTCTGGAGCTTCGAGCCGGGGCAGGAAGAACGCCCGCCGGTCTTCGATTATGCGACGCTGCGGGCAAACCCCATCACGCCAGCCTCCACCCGTCTGTCCAAAGACCTGAAGAAGCGCGGTTGGACCTTCGTTGGTCCGACCACCGTTTACGCTTTCATGCAGGCCATGGGCATGGTCAATGATCACATCGAGGGTTGCCATTGCCGCCCGCGCATCGAAGCTTTGCGACAGGAGTTTTCGCGACCGTGAGAAAGCTGGTTGGATGCATGATTGCCGGTCTGCTGGCTCTTTCCGTTGCGGTACCCGCCGTGGCGGAGCAGCGTAATGTCGATGGCATGTGGCTGGATGATGGGGAACATCTCAAGCGCGTCGAGATGCCGCCTTCAGGCCCGCTGGTACTCAATGGCTGGACGCGGCAGGGCAGAGGCGATGTTTACCGGCTGAAAGTGAAGGCCGGGGAAAAGCTGAAGGTCGGCCTCGCCAGCCGCAGTGAATTCGTGGTGATGGCCGTTTTCGATTTCGGCAAGCCGGAAGACGACGCGATCTTCTTCAGCGATGCCGGTAACAACGAAGCCGTTCTGACGCCGAAAGCGGATACCGAATGGCTGATCCGCCCCATTCTCGTCCTTAGCTCATCCCGCCGTGGACTTGGCGCCAATTACTCGATCACGGTCGAGCGACAGCCTTAGCCGACGACGGCAATCAAGCCGACCGAAAGCGTGCAGAGCTGAAGCAATGCGGCGGTCGCTGCAGCGATGACCTTTCCCCCAGCATGGCGTAGCGAGCGGATATCGACCGAAAGACCGAGTGCGGCCATGGACATGATGGTCAGCACATTGGCAAGGCTGGAAATAGGTGCCAGCGCAACCTCCGGGATAAGGCCGAACGAGCGGGCCATGATCATCAACACGAAGCCGAGAATGAACCACGGCACCATGCGCTGCAAATCCAGCCGTCCCTGCGCACCGCGTCCATGGATGATCGAAAGTGTAGTGACGACCGGACCAAGCATCAAAACGCGGATCAGTTTCACCACCGTACCGGTCTGGACGGCAACGGTGCCGAAGGGCGCGGTGGCGGCAAGAACCTGTGGCACCGCATAAACCGTCATGCCCGCGAACAGGCCGTAGTGCGTGGCATCCATGGGAACGACGCCGGGAATGAGCGGCATGATGATGACGGCTGCAACGCCGAGAACGGCGGTGAAGGCAATCGCCGCCGCAACATCTTCCGCCTTCGCGCCGATGGCCGGGGCCGCGGCAGCAATGGCGGAATTTCCGCAGATGGAATTGCCGCAGGCAACCAGAACGGCAAGTTTCGGCTCGAGCCCAATGGCGCGGCTGATGCCGTAGCTTCCGACGAGCGACAAGACGACGACGATTGCGATGCCCAGAATGAGCAGGCCGCCAGCCCCTTTCAAAATAGCGAGGCTGAGCGAAGCGCCCAAAAGCACGACCGCCACTTCCAGAAGCGTCTTCGCGCTGAATTTGATACCGGTTTTCGTCACGTCTGGAAGCGTGGTAGAGCTTCTAAGCAGCACGCCGAACAGGATTGCCAGCACCAGATCACCAAGCCAGGCGTGCCCGTTTAGCTTCACCTGAAAATCCTGCGCAAGAATGGCCACAACGCTAATGACACCGCACAGGGCGATGCCGGGCACCAAGCGCAATGCCGGGCGGAGCGAAAAGGGCAGGGATGAGGTGAGTGAACGATGATGAGCCATGGCTAAATAATCACCCAATCATCCATTTCATTCCATCAAATAATATGGCATGTTTCATTCGGTTAAATCGAATGATTGCGTATGACTTTTGAACAGTTGAGAATTTTCGTCGCCGTCGCCGAGCGGCAGCATCTGACCCGCGCTGCCGAAGCGCTAGGTCTGACGCCCTCGGCTGTGAGTTCCGCGATCAAGACCTTGGAAGCCTATTACAATGTGGAACTGTTCCACCGGGTCGGACGCGGCATCGAGCTTACCGAAAGCGGGCGGGTTTTCGTTCAGGAAGCACGAGCGACCCTGAACCGCGTTCGCAGTGCCGAATTGATTCTCTCGGAAATGGGCGGCCTGACCCGCGGAGAAATTCGCGTTTTTGCCAGCCAGACCATTGCCAGCTACTGGCTGCCGCCCATTCTCATGCAGTTCAAGCAGCTTTATCCCGGCGTTTCCGTGACACTGGAAGTGGGCAACACGCGAACCGTGACGGAAGCCGTGTTGAAGGGACTGGCCGAAATCGGCTTCATCGAAGGCCACATCGATGAGCCCGCCTTGTCGGTAAGGCCTGTCGTTTCGGATAAGCTGCTGGTCGTTGCAGGCCCCTTGCACCCATTCGCCGACGGGCGGCATCTGACGGCTGAAGACATAAAGTCCACCAACTGGGTTTTGAGGGAGCAAGGCTCCGGCACGCGCTCCGCCTTCGAGGCGGCGCTGGCGGCAATGGATATTTCATTGAGCGATCTGAATGTTACGCTGGAACTGCCTTCGAATGAAGCAGTCGTCGCGGCAGCCCGTGCGGGAGGTGCTGCCGCAGTCGTCTCCGCATCCGTTGCCTCGCTGATGTTGCGGCAGGGGTTGCTGGCGCGTGCGGGCATCGATCTTCCCGCCCGGCAATTCGCCCTTCTGACCCACAAGGAAAGGCGCAGCAGCCGCGCGTCCATGGAGCTTGAACGGCTGAGCCGGGAATCATCCGAGAATTACAAGGCGGGACTGGCCGGGCTTTGACTGGCATTGACAGAAAGAAGCGCCCGGGGGCGCTTCTCCATGCTGGCATCAATAGCCTTTTGACTTCAACCATTCCTTCATCATGGAAATCTCCGCTTCCTGCGCTTTGATCACCTCTTCGGCCAGCTTGCGGATTTCCAGGTCTTTGCCGTATTTCAGCTGGACCCTGGCCATGTCGATGGCACCCTGATGATGCGGGATCATGCCGCGCACGAAATCCACATCGGCGTCGCCGGTGTAGTTCTGTGACATGTCGATGTGCATCTTGCCAGCGATCTGTTTGAAAGCTTCAGTCGAGCCACTCTCCTTTTTGGAGATGTCATGTCCGTCATGGCTTTTCATGTCCTGCGAGAGTGCGGGCATAGCGGTAAGTGCGACCATCGCTGCTGCGAGGCCGAGTGTTTTGATTGGCATGGGTTATCCTCCTGTGCCGATAATGTTTCGAATGATGGGATATCGAAACGATCAGGCGCGGGGAGGGGGCAGAGGCGGCGCTGGCTGGTTGCCGATGAAAGCTGCCTGCACCTCCGGCAAAGGTGCCGCGTGAGGTGACGTGCCCTTTTCGGCAAAGGTCAGATCAGGCAGCAGAACGAGACACGCGGCGCAAAAGGGCGCGTGTGTCATGCTGCCTTTGTGTGGGCAGGGATCGCTTTGATTTTTTGCATCTGCGGATGCTGATGCGACAGCGTGACCAGAGTGATCGCCCGGCATCTTATGGCTCAACTGCGGTCCCATCACTTGCATTGACATATTCGCCGCCATGCCCGGCATCATCCCGTACATAAGGCAGGCGAGAAACATCAATGTGCGAGTGAGCAAGCGCATGGCCTTAATCTAGCGCGCCAATCTGGAAAATAAAATGGCGCTCATCGCACCTCGCTCGCCACGACCTTGTGGATGATCTGGTAATCCCGGCTCTCTTCGCCGAAGGGTGCCAAAGTCCAGTCCCATCGGTTTGCGATCTTCGGGATTTCAACCCCGTGCAGCAGGTCTTCCTGCTGGTGCAGCTTGCCGTTTTTGTCGATGAGGTTGAAGCCCGTATCGGTAACGAGGCACACTTTGCAAGGCAGGCCCTCGAGACCATCGACATGCGCCTTGATCAACCGCTTCAGCGCATCCTCCGGCATGCCGCCTGCGCCTTCTTTTTCCAGCCTGTGACGTGCGCCGGTGCCGATCTGCGACAGCAGATTGGCTGAAACGACGAGATCGAGATAAGGCACCAGCCTCAAAAAGCTCAGAGGCTCAAGTTCGCTCCCTGCCTTTAACGCGTCATAGCCGGAGAGATCGCGGCTGTTGAGAACTACGTTGCGATATTTGCGCCCATAGAGCCTGGCTCTCACGCTGGCAAGATGCACGAGATCGACCAGAACGACGGTATCGAAAGCTGCCGCAAGCTGCTGCCACGGCACATCCCGCAACAGGCCGGAACCGAGAACGACCGCTGTGCGCCGCTGCTTCAATTTGGCGGCGGTGGACAGAATGAAGCGCTTGCTGTTCTGCTCATGCTCCGCCCACGCCTTGCCGCAGCGATTGGCGCGCGCCCAGAGATTGACCGAGTATTTGATGTAAGGGCGAAATTCCGGCTGCGTCTTTCGGTAGGTCGCAGCATAATTCAAGGCTTCAAGGATCATGGATTAACGATATACTTCCCGGCGGTGGCCGATTTCGATGGCGATAATGACAAGTTTTTGATCCTGAATGTCGCATATAATACGATAGTCACCGACGCGATAACGCCAGAATTTGCCGAGCTCTGAGCCTTGAAGTGCCTGACCGGTTCGTCTTGGATTTGTGTCTGCGGAAATCCGATCACTCAAAAATGCAATGATCCGCGTTGCGTCCTGTCTGCCAAGCTTCTTCAATTGCTTGCGCGCAGACTCTCGAAATTCAATTTCCCAGATCAATATCGCGCATCACTTCTTCAAGACTATAGGTGCGCTCACCATTTGCAATGTGTCGCCGCGTCGCTTCTTCCGCCAGATACAAATCCTCCATATCCTCGATGTGCTTTTCGATGGCTTCTCGGATATAAAAGGCGGAGGTGCGGCCCGTGCGCTCTGAAAGCGCCTTCAGCCGCTCATAGGTATCATCCGGCAGACGGATTGCGGTTTGTTTGCTCATGATGCGACCTCACGGGGCAGATTGGGATACATGCATCCCATATAGTCCATCCCGCCGCCAAATGCCAGCATTACTGCTGCCGCATGCCTTGCCGCGCCGGGTTTCATCCTCTAATACACCGGCTTGATTTCAAGAGATAATTGGACCGGCATCATGAGCGAAAAAGCAAAAAAGCCTCAGAAACTGAAAGCCCGCCTGCCGCGCGGCTTCGTGGACCGTTCGGCTGCCGATATCCATGCCACCAACGAGATGATCGAGAAGATCCGCAAGGTCTATGAGCTCTATGGCTTCGACCCGGTAGAAACCCCGCTCTTCGAATATACCGATGCACTCGGCAAGTTCCTGCCAGACAGCGACCGCCCGAACGAAGGCGTGTTTTCGCTTCAGGATGATGACGACCAGTGGATGAGCCTGCGCTACGATCTGACAGCACCGCTCGCCCGCCATGTTGCTGAGAATTTCAACGAAATACAGCTGCCATACCGCACCTACCGCGCCGGTTACGTCTTCCGCAACGAAAAGCCCGGCCCCGGCCGTTTCCGCCAGTTCATGCAGTTCGATGCCGATAGCGTTGGCGCACCGGGCGTGCAGGCCGATGCTGAGATGTGCATGATGATGGCCGATACTCTGGAAGCACTCGGCATCAAGCGCGGCGATTACGTCATCCGCGTCAATAACCGTAAGGTTCTGGATGGCGTGATGGAAGCCATCGGCCTCGGCGGCGAAGAAAACGCCGCCCGCCGCCTCAATGTGCTGCGCGCTATCGACAAGCTCGACAAGTTCGGTCCGGAAGGCGTGAAGCTGCTGCTCGGCGCCGGTCGTAAGGACGAGTCTGGAGACTTTACAAAGGGCGCTGGGCTGGATGAAGCGCAGACTGCTATCGTATTAGAAATGCTTGATGAAAATGCGATGTTTGCTGTCTCCGGGGCTGCGGTCCAGCCGAGATATGAAAGCTCGTTAGCGAACATGCGGGGCGGCGTCATGTTCAGAAATCCGCCGACGTTGACTTACAATGACGTGAGCGCAGGCGAGATTACAATCCTATCGGAAGGTCTAAAAGAGCTAGATACCATTCGTCTATTAGTCGAATCGGCGGGCTACGGCTCTGACCGCATCAAGATCGACCCCTCCGTTGTCCGAGGCCTCGAATACTACACCGGCCCCGTCTACGAAGCCGAACTCACCTTCGACGTAACCAACGAAAAGGGCGAGAAAGTCGTCTTCGGTTCCGTCGGTGGTGGCGGTCGTTATGACGGGCTTGTCTCCCGCTTCATGGGCCAGCCCGTTCCGGCAACCGGCTTTTCCATCGGCGTCTCGCGCCTTATGACGGCGCTGAAAAACCTCGGTAAGCTCGGTCAGGCCAAGCCGCTCGCGCCGGTTCTCGTCACCGTCATGGATGGCGATGTCGAGAGCATGGGCCGCTATCAGCGCTTCACGCAGGCTTTGCGCGCAGAAGGCATTCGCGCCGAAATGTATCAGGGCAACTGGAAGAAATTCGGCAACCAGCTGAAATATGCCGACCGCATGGGCGCCCCCATCGCCATCATTCAGGGCGGCGATGAGCGTGAGCAGGGCGTCGTGCAGATCAAGGACCTGATCGAAGGCAAGCGTCTCTCCGGCGAGATCGAGGACAATGCGGCGTGGCGCGAAGCCCGCGTGGCGCAGGACGTCGTGCCGGAGGCCGAGCTGGTGGCGAAGGTGAAGGAAATTCTGGCCGCGCAGGCCGAAGACCGGCGTCGGGCGGAAGGTCTACCTTACGATCCTAATCAAGTCGGCGATACCGCAGAAGATATTTGAGCGTTGCCATGCCCCTGATCGACATGCCGGAATTTTCCGGAGAGCTGCTGGAAGAGTTTGCTGCGCGCAAGACCGCGCGGGTAAACACGCCGGTCATTCAGCCTGCCGCGCCGTTTCTGGATATGGCGGGTGAGGATCTGCGTCGGCGGATATTTCTGACCGAAAGCGAAACGGGCGAGAGTCTGTGTCTGAGGCCGGAATTTACCATTCCCGTCTGCCTTCGCCATATCGAAACGGCAACCGGCACGCCGAAGCGATATGCCTATCTGGGCGAGGTATTCCGCCAGCGCCGCGATGGGGCGAACGAGTTCTATCAGGCCGGTATAGAAGACCTTGGCGATACGGATGTAGCCGCTGCCGATGCGCGGGCGATCGGAGATGCGATTGGCATTCTCAACCGTTTGCTGCCGGGCCGGGCGCTTTCCACCAAGCTGGGCGACCAGAAGGTTTTCGAGGCCGTTATCGCGGCCCTTGGCCTGCCACTCGGCTGGCAGAAGCGCATGGTGCATGCCTTTGGCGATACGGCGCATCTCGATGCTCTCTTGGAAAGCCTCGTTAGCCCCAAGCCGATGACGGGGCTCGATGCCCGCGTTGCCGGCCTTCTGGCCACGGGTGAGGAAAAGGTGCTGGTCGATTATATCGACAGCGTCATGCAGGAAACCGGCTATTCCACCAATGCCAGCCGTCCGCCACAGGAAATCGCCCGCCGCCTGCGCGAAAAGCTGGCGCTGGCCGCAACGCGCCTGCCGGATGACAGTTTTCAGCTTCTGAAGCAATTTCTGGCGCTTCAGGCTCCGCTATCACAGGCATCGCAAACGCTGTCCGACTTTGCCGAAAAGGCGAAGCTGAAGCTTAGCGGCGCTCTTTCGGATTTCGATAAGCGCGTCGCAGCCCTTGCCAATGGCGGGGTCGATCTCGATGCCGTGACCTATGGCGCGGCCTTCGGTCGTCCGCTGGACTATTACACCGGCCTCGTTTTCGAAATCACCGAACAGGGGCAGGCGGCGGTGCTGGCCGGTGGCGGACGGTTCGACCGGCTGATGACGCTTCTCGGCGCGACGGACAATATTCCCGCTGTCGGCTTTTCGCTCTGGCTGGACCGCATCGAAGCTGCGAGGAACAACGCATGACCATCACCATCGCGCTGCCCTCGAAGGGTCGCATGAAGGAAGATTCCTCGGCAATTCTGGAACGGGCTGGCTTGAAGGTCACTGCCATCGGCAGCGACCGCTCCTACCGCGCCCGCGTCGAAGGCCGTGACGATATTGAGATCGCCTACCTCTCAGCCTCCGAAATCGCCCGCGAAATCGGCAATGGTACGGTGGATTTCGGCGTGACCGGCGAAGACCTCGTGCGCGAAGACCTGAGCGATGTGGACCGCCGCGTCGAGTTCTGCGCCCGCCTCGGCTTCGGCCACGCGGATGTCGTGGTCGCCGTGCCGGAAATCTGGCTGGATGTGGACAGCATGGCCGATCTTGGCGATGTCGCCTCGGAATTCCGCGCCCGCCATGGCCGCCGTCTGGCCATCGCCACGAAATACTGGCGGCTGACGCAGCAGTTCTTCTCCCGCCAGCACGGCATCCAGCTGTACCGCATCGTGGAAAGCCTTGGTGCTACCGAGGGTGCGCCAGCGGCAGGGCAGGCGGATATCATCGTCGATATCACCTCCACCGGCTCGACGCTCAAGGCCAACCACCTCAAGATTTTGACGGATGGCATCATCCTGAAATCGGAAGCCTGCTTCGTGCGTGCGCGCAAGGCAGAGCATGAGGGCAATGCTGTGGTGAGCGAGATTGTCTCGCGTGTCCAGAAGGCACTTGGCTGAGATCGGAATTGCTCTATGCTTTCTCTCTACAGCATTTCCAGCAAAAGTGCGTAGCGGTTTTGCGTCCGGACAATGCGCCAAAGCAAGAAGTCAGAGTATTTTTGCGTTTCGAAGAAATGCTGAAATGCTCTGTAGGGAGGAAGCCATGCGCATTACTGGCCAGTGTCACTGCGGCAATGTTCGATTTGAGGCGGAGGCGGACCCGCATCAGGTTGGCATTTGCCATTGCACCGATTGCCAGCGCCTGAGCGGCTCACCGTTTCGCGTGACACTTCTAGCAAAACGCTCCGATATCAAGCTCACGGGCAGCGTGCCGAAAATCTACCGCAAAGCTGGCGATAACGGCAATATGCGCCATCAGCACTTCTGCGGAGACTGCGGATCGCCGCTTTTCACCAGCGCGGAAGTAGAAGACGACAACTGGGGCATCAGATGGGGCGCGATTAACGAGCGCTCCGAATTGAAGCCTCGTGCGCAGATTTGGACCCGTTCGAAGGCGGAATGGCTGGACGAAATCGAAACTCTGCCTGCCTATCCAAAGGATTTCACCAATTAAGAGACCGCCGGATCGCTCCGACGGTCTCATCAACTCTATGCGTCTGGTCGATTAAGCGTGGGCCAGAGCAACGCCGCGCTTGGCATCGATGGAGTAAGCGCCAGCACCGAAAGTGCCGAGCAGAATGTAAGCACCAGCCAGCGTGATGTTCTTCATCAGCATGATGCCGTTCAGCGTGTTGATCCAGCCGAGAGCCGCATCAGGCCAGCCAGGAACGGCAACCGTGCCGCTGTGGAAAACGAGGCCGGTGAATACGCAGAAAGCAGCCAGCGCAAAAGCGGCAAGCTTCGTCTGGAAGCCGACGAGTACGGCAAGGCCGGTCAGGAGTTCGAAGGCGCCTGCGAGATAGGCGAGAGCCGTCGCGGCAGGAAGGCCAGCGCCGGTAATCATGCCAGCCGTGCCAGCAGGATCGGCCAGCTTGCCGAAGCCGGAATAGATGAAAATGAAGGAGAGAAGAATACGTGCGACGAGCACGAGTGCATTCTGGCTGCTGGACATGGACGTGTCTCCGTTTGAGGGGCGATCTCAGCCCGCGATGAATTTCTGGAGACGGTTGTGCCGGATTTATTGAATTGACGAAAGATAAACGGAAGAAGACTGTTTGTTCAATATTTGTGGACAATGAATGCGTGCTAGCTCATTGATATGGCCTTATCCCGCCCCGAATTAACCAACTGCCAGGCCCAAGTGACTCGATCTCATATGGCGCGAGGTCCTTTAACGGTACAAATCTAGAAGATTGGCTGTATGCGATGAGCAAACCCTTAGCTTTTTCAATGACGATGTAAGTTTCGCAAGACACCAGCTCACCAGATCGAAGTGGGACAGCCTTGTCACCCACGCACTCTTTTATGTTGGGTGCACCGGAAAAGAGTATCGAAAGCGTCCATCCACTAGCCAGCCATATTCCTAGAAATAGAGCGTAACCGATAGGACCTCTCGTCAACAGTCGAGGCGTTACGTAAAATCCAACCCCGACAACAAAGGTAAAAACAATACCGGAAAGGCCGAAGATGAGGAGAAATGGTGAGATAAATACAAGCGGACCAATAATGACCGCAGCATAGGGGTTTTTCAGAACCCAGTCCGTGAAATCCCATTTCCGCTGCTCATGACCAGCGGGTGGAGCATCGAATAATTTACCGAAGTACTTCAAGCAGATGACAAGAATTAGTGATTGGGAACTGAAGACCGTGAAATACAGCAAGGTAGAAACAAAATAGATGTTGTTTGACGGAGTTGGCGTAGGCAGATTGATGATGTCGTACGCGCATGATCCTGTGGCAAACAACAACACCGCCGCACAAACCAGAAGCAATCTTCCATATAAAAAAGACGGCGAGACTTTAGTATATATTGCTTCCGACTCTATTTGCGACACGTAGCGCTTACCCTTTGGTTGCGTATTTTGATTTTAGCTCGCTATGCGCTATAGGGTGTTTAAAGTTACCACAACGAAAAAGGGCGGCCCGAAGACCGCCCTTTCGTGTTCCAATCGGAATGGACTGATTAGAAGTCCATGCCGCCCATGCCGCCGCCTGGCATTGCAGGCATTGGAGCGTCCTTCTTGGGCAGCTCGGCGATCATGGCTTCGGTGGTGATCAGCAGGGAAGCAACCGAAGCTGCGTTCTGCAGAGCCGTGCGAACAACCTTGACCGGGTCGACGATGCCGAGCTGAATCAGGTCGCCATACTCGCCCGTCTGAGCGTTGTAGCCGTAGTTGTCTTCGTTCTTTTCGAGGATCTTGCCGACAACGATGGAAGCTTCGTCACCTGCGTTGTCTGCGATCTGGCGAACCAGAGCCTGCAGAGCGCGGCGGATGATATTGATGCCAGCTTCCTGGTCGTCGTTTTCACCCTTGGCAGTGATCTTCGTGGAGGAACGCAGCAGGGCAACGCCGCCGCCCGGTACGATACCTTCCTGAACAGCAGCGCGCGTCGCGTTGAGAGCGTCGTCGATGCGGTCCTTCTTTTCCTTCACTTCGACTTCCGTCGAACCGCCAACGCGGATAACGGCAACGCCGCCAGCGAGCTTTGCAAGACGTTCCTGCAGCTTTTCGCGGTCGTAGTCGGAAGAGGTTTCTTCGATCTGGGCCTTGATCTGCGCGACGCGGCCTTCGATGTCGGACTTCTGGCCCGAACCGTCAACGATCGTCGTGTTTTCCTTGGAGATCGAAACCTTCTTCGCCTTGCCAAGCATGTCGAGCGTGACGTTTTCGAGCTTGATGCCGAGGTCTTCGGAGATAACCGTACCGCCGGTCAGGATCGCGATGTCTTCGAGCATGGCCTTGCGGCGGTCGCCGAAGCCAGGAGCCTTGACGGCAGCAATCTTGAGGCCGCCACGCAGCTTGTTGACGACGAGCGTAGCAAGAGCTTCGCCTTCCACGTCTTCAGCGATGATGACGAGCGGCTTGCCGGTCTGAACGACAGCTTCGAGAACTGGCAGCATGGCCTGAAGGTTCGAAAGCTTCTTCTCGTGGAGAAGGATGTATGCGTCTTCGAGGTCCGCAATCATCTTTTCCGGGTTCGTCACGAAGTAAGGCGACAGGTAACCGCGGTCGAACTGCATGCCTTCAACGACTTCGAGTTCGGTTTCAGCGGTCTTGGCTTCTTCGACGGTGATAACGCCTTCGTTGCCAACCTTCTGCATTGCTTCAGCAATGTCGAGACCGATCTGACGCTCGCCGTTTGCAGAGATCGTGCCGACCTGTGCAACTTCTTCGGACGTGTTGATCTTCTTCGCCTTTGCCTGCAGGTCCTTGACGACTTCTGCAACAGCGAGGTCGATACCGCGCTTCAGGTCCATCGGGTTCATGCCGGCAGCAACTGCCTTGGAACCTTCGCGAACGATAGCCTGCGCCAGAACGGTAGCCGTGGTCGTGCCGTCACCAGCGATGTCGTTGGTCTTGGAAGCAACTTCGCGAACGAGCTGTGCGCCCATGTTCTCGAACTTGTCTTCCAGTTCGATTTCCTTGGCAACGGAAACGCCGTCCTTTGTGATGCGCGGTGCGCCGAAGGACTTGTCGATAACGACGTTACGACCCTTCGGGCCGAGCGTTACCTTTACTGCGTCTGCGAGAACGTCAACGCCGCGCAGCATCTTTTCGCGTGCGCTGCGGCCGAATTTTACTTCTTTAGCTGCCATTTTCAAAACTCCTGGTTTCGAATGGCCGGAACGGGGTCCGGCTTGAAATTAAAAGGATGCGACGGGTTCAGCCGAAAATCAGCCGATGATACCCATGATGTCGGATTCCTTCATGATCAAAAGGTCTTCGCCGTCGAGCTTGACTTCCGTGCCGGACCACTTGCCGAACAGTACGCGGTCGCCAGCCTTGACGTCGAGTGCGACGACCTTGCCGGACTCGTCACGTGCGCCGGAGCCAACAGCGACGATTTCGCCTTCCTGCGGCTTTTCCTTGGCGGTGTCTGGAATGATGATGCCGCCCTTGGTCTTGGCTTCGGACTCAACGCGACGAACGACGACGCGGTCATGAAGTGGGCGGAAAGTTGTGCTTGCCATTGTCTATTCCCTCGATCAAATGACACTTGCGGATCGAAACGACCCGCCTGGATGGATGTTAGCACTCTCATTTGCCGAGTGCTAGCGAGACGGAGATAAGCAGGCCCTCTGGCGGAGTCAAGAACGGCCTGTCGGAAAAATTTCATGTAAAATGGTTACTGCGATTGCATGACAGATTTTTTGCGTTCCGAAACTTCATCCACCGATCCTTCTCTTTCCGAACTGACGCTCGTCTTTGCCCGCATCGGCCTGTTGAGCTTCGGGGGACCCGCCGGGCAGATCGGCATGATGCACCGTGTGATCGTGGATGAGAAAGGCTGGCTTTCCGAAGAACGGTTTCTGCATGCACTGAACTACTGCATGCTTTTGCCGGGACCGGAGGCGCAGCAGCTCGCGACCTATGCGGGCTGGCTGCTGCACGGCAGGCGCGGTGGCATCATTGCCGGAACGCTGTTCACCCTGCCCGGCTTCCTCGTCATCGTTGCGCTTGCTTCCGCTTACTCGCTTTATCAGGATACGCACTGGCTGCCTGCGCTGCTGTTCGGCCTGAAGGCGGGTGTGCTGGCCATCGTCATCGAGGCATTGCTGCGCGTGGCAAAACGGGCTTTGACCAGCCGCTTTCTCGTCGGCGTTGCGGCGGCGGCCTTTGTGGCGCTATTCTTTTTCGCGGTGCCGTTTCCGCTGGTCATTCTTGTTGCAGGTATCGCAGGTTTTTTAAGGGCGAGGGGCAGGCAGACGCCTGAAGCATCCGTTGCTGACGATCAGCCAAAAATGCTGTCTTTGAAGAGGCGGCTCGGCGGCGCTCTTGTCGGTGTCGCAATCTGGCAGATTCCCCTGCTGTTGGCTTGGCTATTCGCTGCTCCGCAAACGCTGGTCGATCTGCAAGGCTTCTTCTCAAAGCTTGCGGTCGTCACCTTCGGCGGCGCATACGCCGTGCTGGCCTATGTCGCGCAGGTGGTGGTGGAAACCCATGGCTGGATGACGGCAACCGAGATGCTGGATGGCTTGGCCCTTGCCGAAGCGACGCCCGGCCCGCTGGTGCTAGTGCTTTCCTACATCGGCTTTCTGGCGGCATTCCGGCACCCCGGCGGTCTTGAGCCTCTGCTGGCGGGCGTGCTGGGGGCAAGCATTGCCGCATGGGCCACCTTCGTTCCCAGCTTCATCTTCATTTTTCTCGGCGCACCCTATGTGGAGCGGCTGAGAAACAACGCGGCTTTGTCCGGTGCGCTTGCGGCCATCACCGGTGCGGTGGTCGGCGTCATTCTCAATCTGTCGGTCTGGTTCGGGCTGCATGTGCTGTTCGGCAAGGTGGATCGCGTCGAGCTTTTGCCTGCGATTAATCTGGGCATCTCGCTGCCGCAGTGGCAGACGCTCGATCTCGCATCACTCGGCCTTTTCGTCGTCTCGGCAGTTATGCTGTTTCGCTTGAAGCTTGGCATGGTGCCGGTGCTGGGCCTTTGCATCGCGGCGGGTCTCGTGCGGCTCTGGCTCGCTTGAACAAAGGCCATCATTTGTCTTTTTCACTTGCCATCGCCATCGCCCTTTGCGATGTCACACCTTGCAATCACGAAATAGCTGGAAGCTTTGAATGGCCCATCGCATTGCCACCCTTGGCGAAATTACCCACCAATTCGACGTTATTCTCTCAGATGTGTGGGGCGTGCTGCACAATGGCGTATCGGCGTTTCCAGCGGCGGGCGTTGCCTTGGCAGAGGCGCGCAAGGCTGGAAAAACGGTGGTCCTTATCACCAATTCTCCGCGTCCGTCGGAAGGCGTCATCCCGCAGCTGCGTGCGCTTGGCGTGCCGGATGAGGCCTATGATCGTATCGTAACTTCCGGCGACGTGACGCGTGATCTCATCGCGCAGGGGCCGAAAACGGTGTTCCTGCTGGGGCCGGAACGCGACCTGCCGCTGTTTGACGGGCTGGATGTCGAAGTGGTTTCCGAGACGGAGGCAGAAGCGGTGGTCTGCACCGGTTTCTTCGATGACGAAACCGAAACGCCGGAAGATTACACCGAAATGTTGAAGGGCTTCGTTGCCCGCTCCGTGCCGATGATTTGCGCCAACCCGGATCTGGTGGTGGAACGCGGAGAGCGCATCATTCCATGCGCGGGTGCGATGGCCGCTTATTTCGAACAGCTCGGCGGCGAAATCCGTATCGCTGGCAAGCCGCACGCGCCGATTTACGAGGCCTGCTTTGCCGCGGCAAAGGAAGTGCGCGGCGAGCTGCAGCAGGACCGTATTCTCGCCATCGGCGACGGCATGCCGACCGATGTGAAGGGCGCGATTTCCGCTGGTCTCAACCTGCTTTATATCAGCGGCGGCATCCATGCGGCGGAATATACGCTGAACGGCGAGACTGACGAGGCATTGCTGAACACCTATCTGAAGAGCCAGAATGCCGCGCCCGGCTGGTGGATGCCCCGCCTAGCTTAAGGTTTTCTGGCTTAGAGGCTATCATGACCGTTTTTCACCGCAACGAGATGAAAGAACCGCTGCCCGCCCAGTTGAAGGGCGGCGTGGTTGCCATCGGCAATTTCGATGGCGTCCATCGCGGCCACCGCGCCGTGCTGGATCGTGCGCTGGAATTGGCAAAATCGCGCGGCGTCCCGGCGCTTGTGCTCACATTCGAGCCGCATCCGCGCACGGTGTTCAAGCCCGACGCGCCGGTGTTTCGTTTGACGCCCGCGCCGCTGAAGGCAAGGCTTCTGGAAGCGGAAGGCTTCCAGTCCGTCATCGAATATCCCTTCGACAGGGAATTCTCGCAGCGTTCTGCGGAAGATTTCGTCAAGGCGGTGCTGGTGGATTGGCTGGGCGCAAGCGGCGTGGTGACCGGCTTCGATTTCCACTTCGGCAAAGGCCGCGAAGGCGGTCCGGCGTTTCTGATGGAGGCGGGCAGCCGTCACGGTTTCGATGTGACGCTGGTCGATGCGTTTCGCGATGAGGGTGCCGAGGTGATTTCCTCGAGCCGCATCCGCCAACATCTGGCTGAAGGCGATGTCGTCGGCGCGGCTGGCCTGCTCGGTTATCGCTACACGGTCGAGGCGGAAGTGATCGGCGGGCAGAAGCTTGGCCGCACGCTGGGTTACCCCACCGCCAACATGGCGCTGCCCCCGGAAACGGAACTGAAGCCCGGCATCTATGCCGTGCGCTTCCGCAGGGCGGATGGCACGCTTTACGATGGCGTGGCAAGCTTCGGCTATCGCCCAACGGTGACGGAAAATGGTGCGGCGCTTCTCGAAACCTATGTTTTCGATTTCAGCGGCGATCTCTACGGCGAAGTCTGTTCCGTGTCCTTCTTCGGCCATTTGCGCGATGAACTGAAGTTCGACGGGCTGGAGCCGCTTGTCGCGCAGATCAAGCGCGATGACGAAGAGGCGAGGGCGCTTCTTTCCGGCGTCACGCCTCTGAACGACGTTGACGCCAAGATCGCGTTCTGATGTCTGTTTTGTTGGATTTGTCTGCAGACGTCTGCAAACAAAATCCTTCCTTTTTGGCTGGAAACCACATAAACAATCGTCATGCACCAATATCGGTCGACGTTCATATCCCGAATTATTGGCCCGGCCTTCCGCCCGCTCTGAGAGCCGGAAGGTCCGGGATTTTGGCGCTTGTTGTAAGCGCTCTCCGCTTTTGCCATCTTGCACTCAAGACGGCGCGACCTTTCGAGGGCGCCGCATAACGGTATGATCATGAACGACACCGCAGAAAAAATCGATTATTCGTCAACGCTTTACCTGCCGCAGACGGATTTCCCCATGCGCGCTGGCCTTCCGCAGAAAGAGCCGGAACTGGTCAAGCGCTGGCAGCAGATGGACCTTTACAAGAAGCTCCGTGCCTCCGCCGCCGGGCGCGAAAAATTCGTGCTGCATGATGGCCCTCCCTATGCCAACGGCAATATCCATATCGGCCACGCGCTGAACAAAATCCTGAAAGACGTTATCACGCGCTCCTTCCAGATGCGCGGGTTTGACTCGAACTACGTTCCCGGCTGGGACTGCCACGGTCTGCCTATCGAATGGAAGATCGAGGAAGCCTACCGCGCCAAGGGCAAGAACAAGGACGAGGTTCCGATCAACGAATTCCGCAAGGAATGCCGCGAGTTTGCCGCTGGCTGGATCAAGGTCCAGTCGGAGGAGTTCAAGCGCCTCGGCATCGAAGGCGATTTCGAAAACCCCTACACGACCATGAACTTCCACGCCGAAGCGCGCATCGCTGGCGAACTGCTCAAGATCGCCAAGAGCGGCCAGCTCTATCGCGGCTCGAAGCCGGTGATGTGGTCGGTCGTTGAGCGCACGGCTTTGGCTGAGGCCGAGGTCGAGTATGCGGATGTCGAGAGCGACATGATCTGGGTGAAGTTCCCGGTGAAACGTGCGTGGCGTTCAACTGGGCTGCGCGGAGTAGATGGTCTGGCGGACGTCGCTAAGATGGAGGCAGAAGCTGTTGCGACGGCGAAGCTAGGTGACGAGTTGCTGGGTGCCTCGGTTGTCATCTGGACGACAACACCATGGACAATCCCCGGCAACCGCGCCATCTCCTTCTCTTCGCGCTTCCCCTATGGTCTCTATGAGGTCGAAAGCGCTGAGAACGATTTCGGCCCGCAGCCCGGCGAAAAGCTGATCTTTGCGACGAAGCTTGCAGATGAAGCAGCTAAGAAAGCGAAGCTGACATTCAAACTGGTTCGTCCAGTCGCTGCGGATGAACTTGGCGCGATCACGTGTGCCCACCCACTAGCTGACCTCGGTTACGACTTCGTCGTGCCGCTTCTCGATGGCGATCACGTCACCGATGACGCAGGCACCGGCTTCGTCCACACCGCGCCAAGTCATGGCCGCGAAGACTTTGATGCGTGGACGTCCAAAGCTCGTGAAATCGAGGCCCGCGGCATCTCGTCAAAAATCCCGTTCCCGGTTGCCGATGACGGTTTCTACACCGAAGACGCACCCGGCTTTGGCCCATCCGCCGAAGGTGGCGCCGCGCGCGTCATGGACGATAACGGCAAGAAGGGCGATGCCAATGAGCGTGTCATTAAGGCGCTTATCGCGGCCAACAACCTGTTTGCCCGTGGCCGCCTGAAGCACAGCTATCCGCATAGCTGGCGCTCCAAGAAGCCGGTCATCTTCCGCAACACGCCGCAATGGTTCGTTTATATGGACAAGGAACTTGGCGACGGCACCACGCTGCGTTCCCGTTCGCTGTCCGCCATCGATGACACGCGTTTCGTGCCAGCCGGTGGCCAGAACCGTCTGCGCGCCATGATCGAGAATCGCCCGGACTGGGTGCTCTCGCGCCAGCGCGCCTGGGGCGTTCCAATCGCCGTCTTTGCCGATGAGAAGGGCGAGGTTCTGGTGGACGAGGCCGTCAATGCCCGCATTCTTGAAGCTTTCGAGGCCGAAGGTGCGGATGCATGGTTTGCGGAAGGCGCCAAGGAACGGTTCCTGGGCAATGACCACGATCACGCCAAGTGGCAGCAGGTCATGGACATCCTGGACGTGTGGTTCGACAGTGGCTCCACGCACACCTTCACGCTGGAAGACCGCCCGGACCTGAAGTGGCCTGCCGATGTCTATCTGGAAGGCTCCGACCAGCATCGCGGCTGGTTCCATTCGTCGCTGCTGGAAAGCTGCGCAACGCGTGGCCGCGCGCCTTACAACGCCGTCGTCACCCATGGTTTTACCATGGATGAGAAGGGCGAGAAGATGTCCAAGTCCAAGGGCAACGTTACTGCCCCGCAGGAAGTGATAAAGGACGCGGGCGCGGATATCCTTCGCCTCTGGGTCATGACCTCCGACTACGCGGACGACCTTCGCGTCGGCAAGACGATCATCCAGACCAACGTCGATTCCTATCGCAAACTGCGCAACACCATCCGCTGGATGCTCGGCACGCTCGCCCATTATGAGGGCGAGGAGATCGCTTACAACGATCTGCCGGAACTGGAAAAGCTGGTGCTGCACCGCCTGACGGAGCTCGATAAGGTCGTGCGCGAAGGCTATGACAATTTCGAATTCAAAAAGATCGCCCGCGCGCTGGTGGACTTCTCGAATGTCGAGCTTTCGGCCTTCTACTTCGATATCCGCAAGGATGCGCTCTACTGCGATGCACCGTCTTCGCTGAAGCGCCGCTCGGCGCTGTATGTCATCGCCAAGCTGTTCGACTGCCTCGTCACCTGGCTCGCGCCCATGCTGCCTTTCACCACGGAAGAGGCGTGGCTCTCGCGTTACCCGGATGCGGAATCGGTGCATCTGGTTCAGTTCGCGGCAGTGCCTGCGGAGTGGAGCAACCCGGCGGTGGATGCCAAATGGGACAAGATCCGCAAGGTCCGTACCGTCGTGACCGGCGCGCTGGAAGTCGAGCGTCGCGAAAAGCGTATCGGCTCCTCGCTGGAGGCAGCACCGGTCGTTCACGTCAACGATGCGGAGCTGAAGGCAGCGCTGGAAGGTCAGGATTTCGCGGAAATCTGCATCACCTCGGCCATCTCGGTGGTGGCGGGTGAAGGCCCGGCGGATGCGTTCCGTCTGGGTGACGTGCAGAATGTCTCCGTGGAGCAGAAGCTGGCGGAAGGGCAGAAATGCGCCCGTTCCTGGCGGATCACGACGGACGTCGGTTCCGATCCACAGTACCCGGATGTCTCCGCCCGCGATGCCGCAGCGCTTCGCGAGCTTGCAGCCTGAACCAAGAAAATGGCCGGATGAATTGCACTTTCGCCGTTCATCCGGTAAACCTGCCTGAAAATGGTCGGAATTAAGCATCAATGCATGCTGCCGGTCGTCGGGACGGCTACAGCACGGGTACGAGAGTCGAAAAGGCTTTCGAGGGGCACGATGCGTAGTTTTAATATGAAGAGCGGCTTCGACACGTTTTTCAAGACGGGATGACGCTCTGGGGCGGAAGGGTTTCAATGAGCATGACGCAGAGTTTTCGCATGTATCGCACCGTTGCGGGCATTTCCTTCGCTTGCCTGGCGCTGAGCGCGTGCACCAGCCCCACCTATGGAACGGGCAAAACCTCGGCTGAACAGCTCGTGGATGACCTTGGCAACGCCACGTCCATTACCGGCGATCAGAGCAAGCGCAACCTGAAATACAATCCGCGCCCTGGCCTCGTGGTGCCTGCACAGGCCCGCGCCGAACAGCTGACCCAGCCGCAGCAGAGCCTCGCCAACCGCGAGACCAACCCGCAATGGCCGGAAACGCCGGAAGAAGCGCGTGAGCGCCTGCGGCAGGAAGCAGATGAGAATAAGGATAATCCGCATTATCGTTCTCCTCTGCTGGCCGGTAACGGCACCAACGGTCAGATGACCGAAAGCCAGAAGTGGGAAGCCTTCCGCAAGGCTAAACAGGACGCAAAGGGCGGTTCCATCGTGAACTCCAACCAGCGCAAATACCTGACCGACCCACCCGCCGAATACCGCAACGTTCCTCAGGACGAACTCGCCGATCTGGGCGAGCCGGAACTGAAGAAGGAAAAAGAGCGCAAGAAGAACGCCGCAATGGCCGGAACCGGCAAGAGCTGGTGGAATCCGTTCCAGTAAGGTTGAGAGGTACGCAAACCCCTCACTTGCAATTTCTAACACTTAGCTGACGCTAAGATGTTGAAATTGCTTTCTCTCCCACAAGGGGAGAGATAAATCCGCTGCGCCGTTCTACCTTATCTCAGCGTTAAAGATGAAGTGGAGATGGTGCGGCGCCTTACCTCTACCCTTGTGGGAGAGGAAGAAAAATCATGATCTTAGCTTTAGCTAAGTCATAGATTTTTCAGGTGAGGGGTATGTCACGGGCGCCCGCCTATTTCGTCTTCGTCACTCCCGCTTCCCCTGAAAAAAACCGCGCAAAATCTCGGCGCTCTCCACTTCGGCGATACCCGAATAGACTTCCGGCGCATGGTGGCAGGTTGGCTGGTTGTAGAACCGGACGCCGCTTTCCACGGCCCCGCCCTTGGGGTCGTTCGCACCGTAATAAAGCCGTCGGATGCGGGCGAATGAGATTGCCGCGGCGCACATGGTGCAGGGTTCGAGCGTGACGTAGAGGTCTGCACCGGGTAGCCGTTCCCGGCTCAATTCTTCGCAGGCCATGCGGATGACGGCGATTTCGGCGTGGGCGGTGACGTCGTTCAATTCGCGGGTGCGGTTGCCCGAACGGGCGATCACACGGCCCTCGTAAACGAGCACGGCACCGATCGGCACCTCGTCCCGCTCACCGGCTGCCTGCGCTTCGGCAAGCGCCAGGTCCATGAAATGCGTCGTTTCGGCCATTCTGCTGCAATTTCCTCTTAACCAGTGCCGCGTGACCTGATAGGACACGGCAAACAACAGGCAAACTACAAATGACATTCAAAGACAAGCCGAAGCGCGCTGGTGGCAAGACATTCGACCGGGGCGGCAAGCCGAAATCATCGGCAAAGCCGTCCGAGGCCCGTGAAAAGAAGCCTTTCAAGGAAAAGGCGGATGCACCCGTTGTAGAAACGGCAGCAGGGAAACCCGAGCGCATCTCCAAAATCATGGCGCGCGCAGGCGTGGCTTCACGCCGCGATGTCGAGCGCATGATCATGGAAGGCCGCGTTTCGCTGAACGGCGTCAAGCTTGAAAGCCCGGTGGTCAACGCCACCCTCGATGACAAAATCGAGGTGGATGGCCAGCCGATCCGTGGTGCCGAGCGCACACGCCTCTGGCTCTATCATAAGCCCGCCGGTCTGGTGACGACCAATTCCGATCCGGAAGGCCGCCCGACCGTCTTCGACAATTTGCCGGGTGAGCTTCCGCGCGTGCTGTCCATCGGTCGTCTGGATATCAACACCGAAGGCCTGCTGCTGCTGACCAATGATGGCGGTCTGTCGCGCGTGCTGGAACTGCCGACCACCGGCTGGCTGCGCCGTTACCGCGTGCGCGCCCATGGTGAGGTGGATCAGGCAGCGCTTGACAAGCTGAAGGACGGCATTGCCGTGGACGGCGTGCTTTACGGCGCAATCGATGCGACGCTCGACCGCACCCAGGGCCACAATGTCTGGATCAGCATGGGCCTGCGCGAAGGCAAGAACCGCGAAATCAAAAACGTGCTCGGCGCGCTCGGTCTCGAAGTGAACCGCCTGATCCGTATCTCCTACGGCCCGTTCCAGCTTGGCGATCTACCGGAAGGTCAGGTCATCGAGGTGCGCGGACGCATGTTGCGCGACCAGCTCGGCCCTCGTCTGATCGAGGCAGCGGGCGCGAATTTCGATGCGCCGATCTACGACCACAAGGTCGAAGAGGACGAAGAAGAAGCGCCTGCAAAGCCAGCCAAGGCCGAATGGGGCAAACAGGACAGCGGCGAACGCAAATCGCGCGATGGCGCGGAACGTCCCGCTGGCCGCTTCGATAACAAGCGCTCCGACAAGCCCGCAGGCAAATTCGGCGCCAAGCCTGCCGGAAAGTTTGCGTCCAAGGGCCGGGATGAGGACGAGGCGGATGATCGCGGCCCGAAGCGCCCGCCGCTCGGCAGCAACCGCACCGCCAATGTCTGGATGGCGCCCGGCGCCAAGCCCACACGCGATGGAAAGGCCCGCAAGCTTTCGGCCCGCGCCGAAGCGGAAAGCCTGTTCAAGAAGCCGTCGGCACAGGCTGAAGCCCGCCGCGCCATTGTCAAGCATAATGACGATGAAGGCAGCTGGATTCGCTCCGATTCGCCGAAGGAAGATGATCGTGGCGTACGTGGTCGCGGTGAACGCGGCGAGCGTTCCTTCGGTGACAGAAAGCCACGCGAAGCAGGCGACCGCCCATCTCGCGGTTCGTTCGGCGATAAGCCGCGCGGAGATCGCAAGTTCGGGGATCGTCCGTTTGGCGACCGTAAGCCACGTGAAGACGGCGAGCGCTCTTTCGGCGACAGGCAGAACCGCTCGGATCGCCCGGCGCGTGGCGACAGATCATTCGGCGACCGCCCAGCGCGTGGAGATCGCCCGTTTAGTGATCGCAAGCCGCGCGAAGAAGGTGACCGTTCCCCTCGGGCTGAGCGTTCCTTCGGGGATCGTCCGGCCCGCAGCGAACGTCCTTTCAGCGACCGCAAACCGCGTGAGGATGGTGATCGTCCCGCACGTAGCGAGCGTCCGTTCGGCGACAAACCGCGTGGCGCAAAGCCCTTTGGCGGCAAGCCTGCCGGTGGCAAGCCGGGCTTCGGCAAGCCTCGCGGTGAGCGCTCCGAAGGCGGTGCCGGCGGTCGTGGATTCGGCGGCAAGGGCGGCGCGAATAAGGGTTCGGGTGGCAAAGGTCCGGGCAATGGCGGTGGACGCGGCCCCGGCGGTAAACCTTCCGGTGGCAAGCCTTCTGGCGGTAAGGGAATGACGCGTAATGCGGATCGTAGGCGGTGAGTTTCGCGGCCGTACTTTGGCCGCTCCCAAATCGAATGCCATCAGGCCCACAATCGACCGGACGCGTGAAAGCCTCTTCAACATTCTGAGCCACGCTTATCCTGAAAGTCTGGAAGGCACCCGCATTCTGGATGTCTTCGCAGGCACGGGCGCGGTTGGCCTCGAAGCGCTTTCGCGCGGCTGCCGGGTGGCGCTGTTCGTGGAAAACGGCGTCGAGGGCAGGGGTCTGCTCTGGGAGAATATCGATGCGCTGGGCCTGCATGGCCGCGCACGAATTTTGCGCCGCGATGCCACCAAGCTTGGCGGCGTCAACAATATCGAGCCCTTCGATCTGCTTTTTGCCGATCCCCCCTATGGCTATGGGCATGGCGAAAAGGCGTTTCAGGCGGCCCATCTGGGCGGCTGGCTCGTGCCCGGCGCGCTCGCTATTCTGGAAGAGCAGGGCGATGCGCTCATCGCTGTCGATCCCGTTTTCAAGCTGCTGGAAAGCCGCACTTTCGGCGACACGAAGATGCATTTCTATCGCTACGAGCCCTGATCAGAACAGCGCTCCTTAACACGGACAGTGACATGCAACTTCGCGCACGTCACTGTCCTGTCGTCTTTGTGTCATAGAGCCATTTCCAGGATGACGTTCGCGGTGCTTCGAGCCATGCGAACGAATGACAGGAAATGAGGCTGTTCTCGTGGCTGCGAAGAAAAAGAAGCTTTCCGAAAAGAAACGTAAACGCAAAGAGACGGCCCCGGAACGAAGCGACCCCACCTTTGCCGTGGCGCTTGGCGGTGGCGGCGCGCGCGGCATCTGCCACATCAATGTCATCGAGGCGATGGACGAGTTGGGCATTCGCCCCAGCGCGATTGCGGGTGCTTCCATCGGCTCCATCATGGGTGCTGGCATGGCAGCGGGCATGAGCGGCAAGGAAATCCGCGAATATACGCTGGAGCTCATGGGCAAGAAGGGCAGTGTCGCCAACAGGCTCTGGAGCCTTGGCCCCGCCTCCATGCGCCACGCCGCCTTCGGCTTTCGGCTCGGGCAATTCAATCTCGAACTCATTCTCGATGCGCTTCTGCCCTCGGCGCTGCCACGGGATTTTGCCGAACTCGGCATACCGCTGAAGGTTATCGCAACGGATTATTACGCGCAGATGGAAGTGATCTGCGAAAGCGGGGATCTGAGGCAGGCGCTGGCCGCATCCTCCGCCATTCCGGCACTGTTCATGCCCATCCGCATGAATGAGCGCATCATGATCGACGGCGGCATCTTCAATCCCGTGCCTTACGAGCATCTGCTGGATGACGCCGATATCGTCATTGCCGTGGATGTGGTTGGCGGGCCGGAAGGCGATGGCACCACCATGCCGAACCGGATCGAAAGCCTGTTCGGTGCCAGCCAGTTGATGATGCAATCCGCTATCGGCCTGAAGCTGCGCATGCGCCCGCCGCATATCTTCCTGCGCCCGCCGGTCAACCGTTTCCGGGTGCTGGATTTCCTCAAAGCTCATGAGGTTCTGAATGAATCGGATGGTATCAAGGACGATCTGAAGCGCCAGATCGATATGCAGATTGAGCTGTTTCATCGCGGGCGAGGACTGGATATCTGAAGTCGCGCAGTCAAATGCGGGTGAAATACCGCTTTGGCCTTGATGCGGCAGAGGCTGCACAATAAATGAAGGTCAACGAAAGGCCTTCTCATGTCCTCAGAAATCGATTCCTCCAAGCTTCTCGAACGTGCAAGTGAACTGGTCGATCTGGCCCGCCGCGCAGGCGCCGATGAGGCGGATGCCGTTATCGTGCGGTCTCGCTCGCAATCCGTCGGCGTTCGCCTCGGCAAGGTCGAGAGTACGGAATCTTCCGAAAGCGACGATTTCTCTCTGCGCGTTTTCGTGGGAAAACGCGTCGCCAGCGTATCGGCCAATCCCGGCTTCGACCTGAAGACGCTGGCAGAGCGTGCCGTGGCCATGGCCAAGGTTTCGCCGGAAGACCCTTATGCCTGCCTTGCGGATAAGGAACGGCTGGCAACGACCTATGAGGACTTGCAGCTTTTCGACCCGACCGAGGTCTCGGCGGATCAGCTTCGCGAAGCGGCCTTGGCTGCCGAGGAGGCAGCGCTGGCGGTGAAGGGCGTTTCCAATTCCTCCGGTGCCGGTGCATCCAGCGGCATGGGCGGTCTCGTGCTGGTCACCTCGCATGGTTTTTCCGGCAGCTATATGGGCAGCCGTTTTGGCCGTTCCGTCAGCGTCATTGCGGGTGAAGGCACCAAGATGGAGCGCGACTACGACTATGATAGCCGCCTCTATTTTGCCGATCTCGATGCGCCGGAAGAGATTGGCCGCCGTGCAGGCGAGCGGGCGGTTCAGCGCGTCAACCCACGTCAGGTGGATACCGGCAGCAACGTCACGGTGGTTTTCGATCCGCGCATCGCACGCGGTTTCGTCGGCTCCATCGCGGGCGCGATCAATGGTGCGTCCGTTGCCCGAAAGACCAGCTTCCTGCGCGACAAGATGGGCCAGCAAATCCTCAAGAAAGGCCTGTCCATCACCGACGATCCGCAGATCGTGCGCGGCCCGTCCTCACGCCCCTTCGATGGTGAAGGCGTGCGTGGGGAAAAGATGGTGATGATCGAGGACGGCGTGTTGAAGCACTGGTTCCTCTCCACCTCTACCGCGCGTGAAATCGGCCTGGAAACCAACGGTCGCGGCGTGCGCGGCGGTACCTCCGTATCGCCCGCATCCACCAACCTTGCGCTGGAACCCGGCGATATCTCGCCGGAAGATTTGATCCGCCAGGTTGGCACCGGCTTCTATGTGACCGAACTGATCGGCCACGGCGCCAATATGATCACTGGTGAATATAGCTGTGGTGCCAGCGGTTTCTGGATCGAAAATGGCGAGAAGACTTTCGCCGTTTCGGAGGTCACCATCGCATCCAATCTCAAGGACATGTTCATGCGGGTTACGCCCGCGAACGATATCGACCGCAAATACGGCGTTGCCGCACCCACGCTTGCCATTGAAGGCATGACGATCGCGGGACGGTGATATGCCCTCGCGGCGGTTGCTTTCACTTGCGCATCATGCGCAAGTGATGGCTTGACAATAATATGCGCGAAACCGCGCAGAACGACGAGATAATGGCTGATCTTGCTGGGGCCGACTGGCGCTCCGATCTACAACTTGTTCTGGATGCCGCTCGCGAAGCTGGCCGCACTGCCCTGCAATTTTTCCGCAAGGACCCGGAAGTCTGGTGGAAGAATGGCGGCCATTCGCCGGTCAGCGCTGCCGATTATGCGGCCAACGATATTCTCGAAAAAATGCTTCGTTCGGCCCGCCCGGATTATGGCTGGCTTTCCGAAGAAACAACGGATGACGACGACCGGCTGTCGCGAGATACGCTTTTCGTTGTCGATCCTATCGATGGCACACGCGCCTTCATCAATGGCAAGGATACGTGGTGCGTTAGCGTGGCCGTCGTTCATAAGGGCAGGCCGGTTGCCGCAGCGCTCGTTGCCCCCGCCTTTCAGGAGGAATTCACGGCGTTACCCGGCCAGCGCTCGCTTAAGAACGGAAAGCCGTTGGCCGTCGCTGCGGATCACGAGGGATCGATACAGCTTGCCGCGCCTGAAGATGTGATTGCGAGGCTGCCTCAGGATTTCAAAACATCGGTCAGGCGCATTCCGCATGTTCCGTCGCTCGCCTACCGGCTCGCCATGGTCTCGGATGGGCGCATCGATGGAACACTGGTGCTGCCCAATTCGCACGACTGGGATCTGGCGGCGGCGGATCTCATTCTGCAGCAGGCGGGCGGTCAACTGGTGGACCTCGAGGGCAAGCCGTTGGTCTACAATCGGCGGCAGGTCAAGCATGGCGCGCTCTGCGCTGCCACCGGCCACCTTCTGCCAACTTTGCTCAAGCAGCTGAACAGGTCTTCCAGAGGTTGATTTTTGCCGGAAAATCCAGCAGATGAAGGCCTCTTGGGACTACAACACGAAAAAGAAGAGACTAGACGATGACTGAAGGCGCTAACCAGAAACAGCTTCTCCACCTCGTATTCGGTGGCGAACTCGATAATCTTCAGGATGTACAGTTTCGCGATCTCAAGGCTCTGGACATCGTCGGTATCTTCCCCGACTACGCATCGGCACTCGGTGCATGGAAGTCCAAGGCCCAGCAGACGGTGGATAACGCTCACATGCGTTATTTTATAGTGCATATGCACCGTCTTCTCGATCCTGAAAGCAAATAATCGCTGCTTTCCTACTTCCTTTGTACTATAGCTGGAAAAAACCAGAGCTTGTGCGAGTCCCTCTAGGGAAGCGCACAACATGTGGATTTCGGCGCATTTTTTGCCGTGCAAATTCCACCCTGTAACAAAAAAAGACGCATTTTCATAAGAAGTAGGCGACGATAAAGATAATAGGGGAAAAGCATTGCGCGAAATGATCGAGGGCAGCATATCATGAACAGCCGTATCGCCCGTTTCGCCCTTTCGGGTTACCGGATTGCAGGCGTTGCCGCCTATCCTTTTGCCCGCCCCTATCTTTCCTACCGCGCAGCCAAGGGCAAGGAAGACAAGCGCAGACGGCTGGAGCGCTTCGGCTATTCAAGTGCGGAGCGTCCGCGCGGGCCGCTCGTCTGGTTTCACGCCGCAAGCGTGGGAGAGACGCTGGCTCTCATCCCTCTGATCCGTGAAATCCGCAAGCGCGATATCCATGTGCTTCTGACCACTGGCACCGTTACCTCCGCCGAGCTCAGCCGGACGCGTCTGGGCGATGATGTCATCCATCAATATGTGCCGCTGGATATAAAGATTTCCGTCAATCGCTTCCTGAACTACTGGACACCGGATGCGGCGATTACCGCAGAATCCGAAATCTGGCCGGTGACGATGATGGAGCTTGAGCGCAGGCACATTCCGCAAATCCGCGTCAATGCACGTGTGTCGGATCGCTCCTTCGACCGGTGGAAGAACCATTCGGATTTTGCCGAGGCCCTGTTCAGCAAGCTTGCTCTGGTCGTGGCCCAGTCGGATATGGATGCGGAGCGTTTTCGCGATCTCGGTTCCTGGCCGGTGGTCATTTCCGGTAACCTGAAGGGGGATACCGATCCGCCACCATTCGATCAGGCAGTTTTCGATCACTATTGCCGCCAGATCGGCAATCGTAAGACCTGGGCTGCCATCTCCACCTTCGATGGTGAGGAAAAGGCGGCAGCGACCGTCCATTCGGCCATCAAGTCGCGTGACGGGCAGCTGACCATCATCGTTCCGCGCCACCCGGAAAGGGCGGACGAGATCGAGACCATGCTCAGGGGCATGAATTTGACGGTGGCGCGCAGAAGCCGCAACGACGCTATTACGCCTGAAACGGATATCTTCCTTGGCGACAGCATCGGCGAAATGGGTCTTTATCTTCGCCTGACCGAGCTTGCCTTCGTGGGCCGCTCGCTGACCGCTGAAGGCGGGCAGAATCCGCTGGAGCCCGCCATGCTGGGATGCGCCGTTCTCTCCGGCGCGCATGTGCAGAATTTCCGCGAAGCCTATCAGAAACTGCTCCGCTCCGGCGGCGGTCGCATCATTCGCGATGTGGAGATGCTGGCGAAGGCGGTGCATTACCTGCTCGTCAACGATAATGAGCGCTACAAGATGATCGACGCCGGTGGCAAGGTCATTCAGGAAATGCGCGGCGCTCTGTCCCTGACGGTAAAGGCGCTTGAACCTTACATCAACCCGCTGACGGTTTCGGCAAAGCTGCAACCGCGCGTGGCCATGGGCTGATCTCGTGAACAGCGTTGCAACGCCAAGACCTGCTTCGGCCATCGCCGCCGTGCTTTTCGACAAGGATGGCACGCTTCTCGGCTATGATGCCAGTTGGGGGCCGGTGAACCGCGAATTGGCGGCCATCGCCGCTGAAGGTGACCCGGAACTGGCCGACCGCCTGCTGCTTGCCTGCGGCATGGACCCTGTCACAGGACATGTGAAGCCGGATAGCCTGCTCGCCGCTGGCAACACCGCGGAAATCGCGGCAGGGCTGATTGCGGCGGGGTCGCGCTGCGAATTGCTGTGGCTCACGCAAAGGCTGGACCGGCTGTTCACGGAAGCCGCAGGAAAATCCGTTGCCGTTACCGATCTCAAGGCTTTTTTCGCCCGGCTGAAGGGCAGAGACTACAAGCTTGGCATCGCCTCCAGCGACAACGAGGCGTCGATCCGCGAAACCGCAAGACGTTTCGGCTTTGAGGCAGACCTCGATTTCGTCGCAGGCTATGACAGCGGCCACGGCACCAAGCCGCAGCCGGGCATGGTGCTTGGCTTCTGCAAGGCGATAGGGCTTGCTCCCGAACGCGTCGCAGTGGTCGGTGACAATAATCATGATCTGCATATGGCGCGCAGTGCCGGTGCTGGCCTTCGCATTGCCGTGCTGACGGGAACGGGCTCGCGTGAAAGTCTGTCGACGGATTCCGATTACTGCTTCGATGATATTACCGGCATCGAAACGCTGCTGCCGCAACGCGCCACCGTCTGATTTGGTACGGCTTTTGCAAAATCCTTACTTTTCTGGCACATAGCTCCTTCTACCCAAGATTTAATCGGGGAGTTAAGGGGCTTATGGTTTCAGAGGCACCGCCATTCTGGTGGGAAAAGTCCGGCTGGCAGGCCTGGGCTCTATCTCCTTTTTCCTTCCTTTATGGACGGATCGCCGGTCGCCGCATGAAGGTGGCGAAGCGCGCTTCGGTTCCGGTACCCGTCATCTGCATTGGCAATTTCACCGTCGGTGGCGCTGGCAAGACGCCAACGGCCATCACCATTGCCCGCGCGGCACTGGCCCGTGGCCTGAAGCCGGGGTTTCTCAGTCGCGGATATGGCGGTACGCTGGATGTGACCACGCTTGTCGATGCCGATCACCATCGCTCCGTCGATGTGGGCGATGAGCCGCTGCTTCTCGCACGCGAAGCCACGACCGTCATTTCCAGACGGCGCGTGGAGGGCGCCCAGCGTCTGGTGAAGGAGGGCGTGGACCTCATCATCATGGATGACGGCTTTCAAAGCGCCCGGCTGACGCTCGATTATGCCCTTCTCGTCATCGATACCAAGCGCGGCATTGGCAATGGCCATCTGGTGCCGGGTGGCCCCGTGCGTGCACCGCTGGCCGAGCAAATGCGGCAGGCATCAGCAATTCTGAAGGTGGGTGATGGACAGGCGGCAGACGCGATCATCCGTACCGCCGCCCGCGCCGCAAAGTCTGTTTTCGTCTCCTCGATAAAGCCGCGCCCGCAACCCGGCCTCGTCGGCACGCGCGTACTCGCCTTCGCTGGCATTGCCGATCCGGGTAAATTTTACCGCACGGTGGAGCAGCTTGGTGCCGAGATCGTGTCTGCCCGGTCCTTCCCGGACCATCATCATTTCAGCGACGATGAAATCGCCGATCTGATGGAGGAGGCTGCAAAACTCGATCTTCTTCCTGTCACGACCTCCAAGGATGCCGTGCGCCTGACCGGCCATCACGGCAAGGCTGCGGAGCTTTTGTGGAGCAGTCAGGTCGTGGAAATCGACATGGTCTTCGATGATCCGAATGCCGCTTCTGCGATGATCGATGCGGCCTTTGAAAACTGCCGCAGGCGTTTGCTCACTCACAAATAGATTTACGCTGCTGCAAGACTCTCGCCACCGTGAAGGAACAATCACCCCCTGCAACTCTTTTCTTTCTGAGTTGACGCACAGTTTTTCGTGTTCATCGAATGAGGGAGAGAGCAATGCCGCAAAGTAATGTGGAGAAAAAGACCTTTACGCCGCGCGAAAGCAGGCAGGGTTTTCAGGGTCGGCCAGTCTTGATCATTCTGGTCATCAGCCTTTTTCTTGCGCTGGCCGTCTGGCTGGTTGCCGAAATCTGGGGTGAAAGCACGGCACCCGCCACGCCGGAAACGCCGCCTGCCCCCGGCCCGAGCACCACGAGCCAGACCGTTAATCCCGGCGCACAGGGCGGGCAGTCCTTCGATAACAATCCGCCGGCTGGCGCAACGCCGCCAACGGAAGGTACGGACCGCAACCCGAATACGCAGGCGCCATAAGCGCCTGCACACCACAGACACCCAAATGGAAAAGCCGGAGCACATGCCCCGGCTTTTTCGTTGACTATGAGTGGTCTCAAGCGGCCTTCTTGCCCGCTTCATTCAGAGACGCAGCGGCAAGGGCGGTGAGGTCCTCATCCGTCTTGGATTCTTCCTGCAGGGTCGCATCCAGCAGCGGAACGGCCTTCGCGTGGCCAAGCTGCTCGGCCCAGGCCTTCAGCGTGCCATAGCGGGCAATCTCGTAATGCTCGACCGCCTGCGCGGAAGAGATGAGACCGGCATCTAGAGCAGGGCTGCCCTTGAAATCATCCATGATCTCTTCGCCTTCCGCGATGATGCCCTGAATGGCTTCACAGGTTTTGCCCTGCGCACGCTTGCCGATGATTTCGAAGACTTCCTGCAGGCGCTCGATTTGTCCCTGCGTTTCTTCCTTGTGCTTTTCGAATGCAGCCTTCAGCTTATCGCTGTTGGCGGCCCGCGCCATCTTCGGCAGCGCCTTCAGAATCTGGCGCTCCGCGTAATAGATGTCTTTCAGCGTGTCATAGAAAAGATCGTCGAGCTTCTTCTCAGCCATGTCATTCTCCCAAAGGTTGGTGCGGCTTATTGCGCGGGCCTACTAACCTCGGGAAAATTCGATTGTTCCGAAAGATGCGTTCAGGAAGAACGCTTTTGGTTCGGCAAGGCACCTGCGCGCTTCTCCGCTTCCACAGAGGCGGCGGCGTCCGCATAGGGCTCCTGACGCGCAACGCTCCAGTAGCGCAGTTCATCGACCGGAATTTGAGCGCCCGTCATAGCGCAGACGACATAGGCGCCGGTCTGGACGATGCGCAGGTCACCATCGAGATACTCGATCTTTGCTTCGCGATGTCCACCGTCGAATCTGTTCATGCGCCTGCGTCTCCTTGATGCTTCAATGTCACGGCGCATGTCTAATCCCGCGCGGCTTGGAATACTACCCTGCTCAGCTTCTGCCGAAAAGCTTTTCGATATCGGCGAGCTTCAGCTCGATATAGGTGGGGCGGCCGTGGTTGCACTGGCCGGAGCCGGGCGTGTTTTCCATCTGCCGCAAAAGCGCGTTCATTTCCTCCGGGCGCATGCGCCTGCCGGAGCGCACCGAACCGTGGCAGGCCATGGTGGCCGCAACATATTCCAGCTTGTTGGCAAGGCTGCTGGCCGTATCCCATTCGGCAATTTCATCTGCCAGCTGGCGGATGAGACCCTGCACATTCACTTCTCCCAGCATGGCTGGCGTCTCGCGAACGGCGACGGCGCCGGGGCCGAAGCGCTCTATGGACAGGCCCATGGCGTCGAAACCTGCCGCATGTTCCATCAGCCGGTCGCAATCTTCTTCCGGCAGATCAACGATTTCCGGGATCAGCAGCACCTGCGAAGCGGGGCGTTTTGAATGCAGCGCCTTGCGAAATTCCTCGAACACCAGACGCTCATGTGCGGCATGCTGATCGACTATGACGAGCCCGTCTTCCGTCTGTGCCACAATGTAATTGGCATGAACCTGCGCCCGCGCCGCACCGAGCGGATAACGCGATGGTTCGACGGATGTGTTCGCCGCTTCGCCCAACGTCTCGGAACGGGCGGTCGGCATGGTGATATCGGCAAAGTGGGATTGCGCGGTCTCCTGCAAGGCAAGCCCACCGGAAACATTGAGCGGCCTCGATGGGGAGTTTGCAGGCGTCCATGCCTGCGATGCGAAAGGCCTGACCGTCGAGGGGCTGTAGCCGGGCCGGAAGGCGCTCATCATCTGCGCGGCACCCGTCGTGGCGGCGCGGTCGCCCTCGCGGGTCAAGGCTTGGCGTATCGCACCGACGATGAGCCCGCGAATGAGGCCGGGGTCGCGAAACCGCACATCGGATTTCGCCGGGTGCACATTGACATCCACCAATGCCGGATCGAGCCGCAGGGAAAGCACGGCAACGGGGTAGCGCCCATGCGGAACGGTTTCGGCATAAGCGCCGCGTATGGCGGAAAGCAGAAGCTTGTCCTGCACCGGACGGCCATTCACGAACATATATTGATGAGCGGAATTGCCGCGATTGAACGTGGGAACGCCCGCAAAGCCGGTCAGCGTCACATCCTCACGGACGGCATCGATCTCGATGGCATTATCCTTGAACTCGGCACCGAGGATTTGGGACATGCGCGCCAGATGATCGTCTCCCGTTGCTGGAAATTCGAGCGTCGAACGGTCCGTGCCCGATAGCACGAAGCGAATGCGCGGAAAGGCGATGGCCATACGCTTGACGATTTCGGTAATCGCGCCCGCTTCCGCCTTCTCGGTCTTGAGGAACTTCAGGCGGGCGGGAGTGGCGAAAAACAGATCGCGCACCTCGACTATGGTTCCGGCATTCGAAGCCGCGGGGCGAACCGGCGAAAGCTTGCCGCCAGTCACCGAGATGATTGCGCCCTCGGTAGCACCCTGCTGTCGGCTGGTTATCGTCAGCTTGGCGACGGATCCGATGGAGGGCAGGGCCTCGCCGCGAAATCCGAGCGTGCGGATATCGTCCAGCGTAGCGGAAATCTTGGATGTGCAATGCCTGCGGATGGCCAACTCCAGATCCGCAGGAGACATGCCGGAGCCATTGTCTGTAATGCGCACCAAACCCTTGCCACCGCCCGCGGTCGCAATCTCGATGCGCGTGGCACCGGCGTCGATGGCATTTTCGATCAATTCCTTCGCGGCGCTGGAGGGTCGTTCGATGACTTCCCCGGCGGCGATCTGGTTGATGAGGGTTTCTGAGAGCTGTTGGATTGGCATGGGGCCATTGTCGTGGATTCGGTGGCAGGGCGAAAGCAAAATCGCATATTCCATACGGGGTGATCGCGGCTGGCATATGGTTGTCCACGCCAATTATTCGACTTCGGTCACGTTAAGTCCGCCTTAATGTTAAAACAGTATCACTTCAGCAGCTTGAAATGACTGATCCACACGCCTTTTCAGGATGGCTGATAGGTGCATGACGGGAACGCTGGGTGTCGTCTGCATGATCCTGAAAAGGCTGTTCGAGCTTTACGCCCGCATGTCCTGCTATTGCGCAGCCTTTGGCTGTCACCGTTATAGAGTTGGATTGAGCATTTGCTCGAAAAGTGCGTGTGAGGAACTGCCATGAATGATTTGGCGCCAGAGGGCGCAGCCATTCAAACAGCTATGCTCGACGCTGTCTGCGACGCTATTTCCGCTGCGCTGATCATCTATGACCGCGACGACCGCATCCTTTTCGTCAGCCGCCGTATTCTTACTTTTTTCCCGCTCTGCGAGGAGCATGTTACACCCGGCATCAGGCTGAAGGATTTTCTCGGCGCGCTTTACGATTGCTGCAGGGCAGGTAACGAGGCAGTGCCCGGACGGGACATGGGCCGGGACGAGTGGATCGCAGAACATCTCGCCACCCATTGGAAGGAACGTTCCGAGCGGGTAGAGCAGCGCCCCGGCGACAGATGGCTTCGCTACACCAAGAGACGCCTGCCTTCAGGGCTCGGCATCTGCGTGGTTGCGGATATTTCCGAGCAGAAGAAGCGGGAAGATCAGTGGCGCGTCGATATCGAGCGCGTGCAGATCACCGAAGAAATTCTCGATAACCTGCCGCTGTCCATCTTCGTCAAGGACCGCAATCGCGTCTATTCGGCGGTCAACAAGGCTGGTTGCTCGCTGCTGGAAACATCGCCGGAGCTTATTCTGGGCCGCATGGTTTCCGATATTCACTCCAACCCGCTCGCCTCCCGCATCGATGAAATGGATGTGCGCGTGCTGGAAACCGGCGTGCCCGCGATTCTGCCCGAACGCGTCACGCGGCTGACCGGGGAAGAAATTCTCGTGATCACCAGAAAGCAGCGCGTCGGCAAGCCCGGGCGCTATTTTCTCGTGACCACGATGGATGATGTCACTGCTTTTGCCACCACCGGCAAGGACGGCAAGTCCCTCATCCACGGGCTCGAACATCTCGATTTCGTCGCCAGTTCCTACATGGATGACGAACACCATCAGGCTTCACTGGTGCTGAAAGACCGTCGCATTCTGTTGGTGACGTCCAACGCCCATTCCGGCGAGATGGCGGGCAAGAAGCTCTCCGCCGTCGGTGTCGATTGCGCAGTTGCAACCAGTTTCGATGAGCAGCGTGCCTTTCTCGAAATCGCGGCCTCTTCCGGTGTGAAGATCGATCTCATCATCGTGGATGTGCAGATGGAGCTCGGCTGCCTCGATCTGCCTCCGGCCTATGGCGTGGACGTGATGACGCTGGATGACTTCCAGTTGGGAAGCTCGCTTATCAACCTCGTCACCCGCCATTTCCGCTCTGCCGATGTTCTGCAAAGGACTAGGCAGCAGGAGGAGGATATCGCTATCACGACGCGCGCAGGCAGCGAAAAGCCGAAGAAGCGCGGGCTCGATGTTCTTGTGGTGGAAGACAACAAGATTAACCAGATCGTCTTTTCGCAAATTCTGGAAGGCTTCGAGATCAATTACAGGCTGGCACAATCCGGCGAAGAAGCACTGCGGCTTTTCGAGGCGGAAAGCCCCGCGCTTATTCTGATGGATACGACACTGCCGGATCTCGATGGCTTCGAGGTGTGTAACCGCATTCGCCGCATGGAGGGCGCGCAACGCGAGCGCACGCCAATCATCGGCGTTATCCCCCTGGCTTTTGAGGGGGATCGGAAAGCCTGTATCGATGCTGGCATGGATGACATGTTGCTGAAACCGATCAGCCCGGATATAGTTGATGTGCTGCTAAAGCGTTTTCTGCCCCAACATGCGCGCCGCCTTCAGGGGTGAACACGCCCGCTTGTACCGGATGCGGGTTCGTGGGCATGCGTGTATTGTTTCTTAATATTTGCCTTTCATTGTACACGAAATCGTTACAGGTCGGTCAGGACGCGCGAATGAAGTCGCCAGAGCCAAATGCGCCTCAGATAAGTCAGCATGAGCTTCAGGCCATGGCGTATAGCGATCCGTTGACCGGGCTTGGCAATAAGTACCGTCTGCGTGACAGGATAAGAATGCTGGCCGCAGAGCGCGCCAGCGACCCCGCACCCTTCGCCGTGGGCGTGGTGAATATAGATGGCTTCAAGCCGATCAACGATCTTTTCGGCGTCGAGGCAGGCGATGAAATCCTCTGTCAGGTCGCCCATCGCCTGAAGGCCTGCGTGCCGGATGGTGCCATCGTCACGCGCCACGATGGCGACGAATTCGCCTTCGTGCTTCCCCTGATCTTCGAGCGCAACGGCGCGGAGCGGGTCGGGCATATGATCAAGGACGTCCTGTCTGCCCCTTACGATCTGGGCGACCGCAATGTCCGTCTTTCCTCCTCTTTCGGGTTCGCCATCCATCCCTTCGCTGGGGAGGAGTTCGAGGATCTGATGAAAAGCGCGGAGACTGCGCTTTATCGATCCAAGCGGCGCGGGCGGGGTCAGGTCACGGTATATTCGCGCGAGATCGCGCAGGAAATGAAGCGCGCGACGCAACTCGAACAGGCGCTTCGAAATGCCATCATCACGGATGCGGTGGACGTACATTTTCAGCCCATCGTCAGGCTAACGGACGATACGGTGATCGGCTTCGAGGCGCTGGCCCGCTGGCAGGATCCCGATCTCGGTTTCGTTTCTCCAGCCGTTTTCGTGCCGATTGCGGAGGAGCGCGGATTTATCGATGCGCTGTCGGAAACCCTGTTGCGAAAGGCGGCGGAGGCTGCGCTTTCCTGGCCGCGTGAGCTGTTCCTCTCATTCAACCTGTCTTCGGCACAGTTGATGGACCCCGGCACGGCGCAGAATATTCTCTCCATCCTCTCCCGCGTCGGCCTCGATCCGAGACGGGTCGAACTGGAAATCACCGAGACCGCCGTGATGACCTCAGCCGATACCGCTCAACGCATCATCACCGAGCTTCAGCAGGCCGGTGTGCGCATTTCGCTGGACGATTTCGGAACGGGGCAATCGAGCCTTGGCCGCCTGCGCGACTTCACCTTCGACAAAGTCAAGATCGACCGTGCTTTCGTGTCCCGCATCAGCACGGATCGTCCCTCGGAGCACATCATCAAGGCAATCGTCGCCATGTGCGATGGTCTCGACCTTGAAGTCGTGGCGGAAGGTATCGAAGACCGGACGGAAGCGGAGAAGCTGCGCGGTCTGGGTTGCGCCATGGGGCAGGGCTATTTCTATGGACGGCCCGTCGATGCAATTGCCACGCATCGGTACTTGCAGGAAAATTACACCCAGCCCGGTCGGGAATTCGTCTCATAAAAAAGGCGCCAACCGGCGCCTTTTTTGCTGCATTATTCGTGGACGTCAGAGCTTGTAGGCTCCGTCCAGCACACCCTTCACGCTGATGCCAAGATCGAAGGTCGCACCGTAAAGCGGATTGGCCTTGATCTTCTCCTCATCCAGCCCTTCGCAAGCCGAAGTGACGAGCAAGCGGTCGGCGCCTTGGCCGAAGAAGGCCGGGCAGGTGGTTTGCGTTGCGGGCACCTTGTAGCGCTCGATATGCTCACCCGCCGGATTATACCGGTCAACCGCGCCCTGTCCCCAGCGCGCGTTCCAGATGTGGCCTTCGGCATCGCAGACCGAACCATCAAGACCACCATCCTGACCAGCACGGTCGATGAAGACGCTGGATGCGCCGGTCGGTAGGCCGGTTGCGGGGTCGATGGGAACCTTCATCATGCGGTTGGCGCGCGTATCGACGTAATAGGCAGTCGCGCCATCGGGCGTGAAGCAGATGGAATTGGGAATGCTCAACGTGTCGAACAGCCTGGTCACGACGCCTTTGGCGACGTGATAGATCGCGCCCGCGCCATCCTCGGCCTTCTTGCCCATGGTGCCGATCCACAGCGCGCCGCTTTGATGGATCCGGCCATCATTGGAGCGATTGCCGGGTTTGCCGGGTTCGAATTCCACATGCAGCGAAAGTTCGCCGCTTGCGCGGTCGCGAATGAACAGGCCTTCATCCGAGGCCAGAAGCTGTAGCTGCTCATCGATGCGCGCAACGACGCTGGCCATGAAGGGAAGGAAGACCACGTTTTTCTCACCCGAGACCGGATCGAGTTCGTGCAGTTCCTTGCCGAGAATGTTCAGCCAGCAGGCGCGGTTCGTCAGCGGGTCGAAACTTGGGCCTTCACCCAGCATCATCTGGTTGGCATCAAGAACCGTGCCCTTGAATTCATGCGTCGTCACCATGTCTTATGCTCCAATCGCCGCGTCATAGGCTTTGATGGTGAGATCGGCGCGCTCGCGCGCTTCGCTGGCGCTCATGCCCGGCTTGTAGAGGCTGCTTCCAAGGCCGAATGCCGTGATGCCAATGCTGGTGTAATCCGTAAAATTCTTGTCGGACACACCGCCAACGGCGGCAACCAGGGTGTCCTTCGGCAGGATGGTGCGGATGGCGCTGATGCCGGATGGACCGAGCACGCTCGCCGGGAAGAACTTCAGGCCGGTCGCTCCGGCTTTCAGGGCCAGCAGCGCCTCGGTTGGCGTCAAAACGCCTGGCATGGTGACCATGCCTTTTTCACGCGCGGCGGTGATGACGTCGGTATCGACATTGGGGCTGACCATCAGCTTTCCGCCAACGGCGTCGAGCCTTGTCACGTCTTCCACGGTCAACATGGTGCCGGCACCAATCAGCGCATCGGCTGGCGCCATTTTCGCGGCGATTTCGATGGAGCGGAAGGGGTCTGGCGAGTTCAGCGGGATTTCGATTGCACGAAGGCCGCTTTCCAGCAGCGCGCCGACGACGCCTTCTGTTTCTTCCGGCTTGATACCGCGAAGGATCGCGACGAGGGGATATTTCATGTCAGGGAAGGGAATGCGCATGAGCGTGTAAGTCTCCTCAGTGCCAGATGGTCGTTGCAGCGGCGATCAGCCCCCGGCGAACGGCATCATCGGCGTCGATAATGGTAAAATCAATCGAAAGAGCGTCGAAGGCCGCCTTGTACAACGCGCCAAGGCCGCCGGATGCGATCAGGATGACAGTGGATTCCTTTGGCGCGCTGGCATGTGCCCCGGCAATTTCCAGCCCGATCAACATGCCGGAAAGCTTGGCTTTTGCATCTGTGGCCGAAAGCCCGTGCAGCAGCTGACCCGACCGCAAAGTGAAGAAGCGATTGGTCGCCATTTGCGGGTTTTCGTAGATATCCTTCACCGCATCGCGGAACGCTGGAAGATCGCCGGTGAAGCTTTGCGCATCGGCAACCGCATGCGACAGGATCGAGTGCTTCGAAATGACGTCGAACATCTCACCCGTCATGAAGGTGGAGAAGCCGGTGACGTTGAGGTCTTCCACCCGCACCCATTTGGAATGTGTGCCGGGCATGCAGACGAGCTGGTGGCCGCTGCGGTGATGTTCGGAGAGCGCGCCAAGAAGCTGCGTTTCCTCGCCACGCATCACATCCGGCGTCTGTTCCGCGCGTTGCGCAAGGCCGGGAAGAATGCGGATATCGCCCTTCTGGCCGAGTACAGGCGTCGCGCGATCCAGAACTTCGGAGAGGTTGGCGGGCACATCCACATAACCGGCTTCGACCCAGCCCTGGCGTGCACCAGCCATGCCGCAGATGATGACGGGCAGGCCTTCCGGGGCGGAAATGGCGGCGAGATGCGACGCCAGAACCTCGGCAAAACCTGTCTGCATGGCGGTCGTCATGCCTTCGGAACTGCGGCGTTCGGCAAGGACCGTTCCGGATTTGCTCAACAGCCACAGCCGGAAACTGGTCGTACCCCAGTCCACGGCAACGAAAGCAGCATCGGACATTATAAAAGACCTCCATCGATAATCATTGTTTGTGCGGTCATGGCGGCGGAGGCATCCGATGCCAGGAAGAAGCAGGGACCGACCAGATCCTCACCCGTCAGTGCACGCTTGAGACATTGCCGGTTGACCGTGCTGGTAATGCCGTCATCGGTCAGCCAAAGCTCCTTCTGCCGCTCCGTCACGATCATGCCGGGCAGTATGGCGTTGACGCGGATATTCTCAGGACCCAGCCGCCCGGCAAGGCTTTTCGTCAGGCCTATGATACCAGCCTTCGCGGTCGCATAAGCGGGCAGATCGCCCATATTCAGCAGATAGGAAATGGACGAGAAATTGATGACAGACGCGCTTTTCTCTTTCCGCAGAAAGGGCAACGCGGCCTGTGTTACAAAGAAAACCTGCTTCAGATTGACGGCGTGGTTTGCATCCCAATAGTCGCTTGTCACGCTTTCAATGTCGTGACGGTCGTCCCATGCGGCGTTGTTGATGAGCGTCTTTACACCACCAAGAGCCTCGCCAGCCGACTGGACCGCATGGGCAAGCTGCTGTTGATCGCGCAGATCGGCCTTGAAGAACAAAGGCGATTTTCCGCCTGTGGAAGAAAGCCTTTCAACCAGAGAAACGCTCGCCTTTTCATCGATATCTATGAAGGCGACATTGGCCCCTGCGGCTGCGAAGGCCTCCACCAGCGAAGCCCCGATCCCGGAACCGCCCCCGGTGATGAGGACACCTTTGTCAGCAAATTCAGACGAATGATCCAAATCGGTCATGACCCATCACATAGATGTTGAAAGTTCCATTATTTGGAACTAAGTTTTATTAATTGGAATAACACTATTAGCTGCCGCGAAAGTCAAGTCGCACCACTTGCTCCACGAGGAAAAACGCCGTGCCCTACAGCTCCGGTCAGGAAAAGCAGGAAATTGCCACCGGAACACTCGGCAAGGCCATATCGCTGCTTGAACTTGTGGTGATGTCGCCTGAGCCGCTTCGCTTCACCGATATATTACACCGGTCGGACCAGCCGCGCGGCACGCTTCACCGACAGCTTTCCCATCTTGTGGAGGAGGGGCTTTTGGAGCAAAGGGGCGACCAGACCTATGTCGCGGGAATCAGGCTGCTGAAATTTGCAGCCAAGGCCTGGAGCGGTAGCGACCTGCGATCCATTGCCGCACCGCATCTGCGCGCGCTGCATGAGCAGACCGGAGAATCGGTGCATCTCGGCGTCATCCGCGGCACCGAAATCATCTATCTCGACAAGATCGACGGCAAGCATGCTGTGCGAATGTATTCGCAGATAGGCAGAACCTCTCCATTATACTGTACCGGCGTCGGCAAGGCCGCGCTCTCGCTTCTTCCCGAGCCGGAGCTGAAGACGATAATCGAATCACTCAACTTCCAGTCCTTCACCCCCAGCACGATCGACACGCCCGAGCGGCTGCTGGCTGAAATCGAGACGATCCGGGAGCGTGGATATGGTTTCGATCTCGAGGAGCACGAGACGGGCATCCAGTGCATCGCCGTACCGATTTCCGCGAATCGGCAGGATTTCCGCGCCGCGATCTCGGTGACGGGGCCAGCCTACAGGCTGACCCGCGAAGTGCTTGAAGGCTGGGCTCCGCTGGTCAAAGACATTGCGAGAGAGATTTCTGTAGACGCATCACTGCGGCTTGCACCCTTGGGTGAATAGAAAAACCCGCCTTAAAAGCAGGAAAGTCTAAGTCATGCATAAATTGTGAGGAATGCTCACATCAACTTTCGTTTGCATAAAATTAACAATTTGATAACTATGCTTTGACGTGATTTCCCCGAAGACACATTCATTAATTGATATGTTGAACTGTAAAGACAAGTAACGAATGCTCAAACCTGAAATAGACAACTTTGCTGTCATGGGGGCGGATAGCGCCCAGGACTTGGCACGTCTGCAAACTCAGTTCGATATCTTCAGATTCTTGAAAAAGATGAGCGAAAGCTGGGGCATGAAGGCATTCATGGTCATGAACCTGCCTCCGCAAATGGCGCTTGAGTTGTCGCATTACACGGTCATCACCAACTGGCCCGCCGAACTTCTTCATCAATACGATCACGACGGACTTCTGGCGACGAGCAATGTGCTGAAGGAATTGAAGCGCGGTTGCACGCCCTTTCTCGTCGATGAGGCGTTTCTTACGCGCGGTCAGGAACCATCGAGCGCCAAGACCATCGTTGAACTCTTTGCCCGCTTCGAAATGTCGAACGCCATCTGGTGTCCCGTGCAGGATGCGACCGGCATGCGCGGTGCGGTTTCGCTCTCGGGAAGCCGAAGCAGCTTTTCTCCTTCGCAAGTGGCGGAGATATTCTACCTCGCGACTCACATCTATGGCCGCCTTGCGCATGTGCGAAGCCTCGACGCGCGCATCCCCGAAACGCTGACGGACCGCGAGATCGACTGTCTCAATTGGACGGCTGCGGGCAAGACAAGCGCGGAGATCGCCGACATTCTTGTTCTTTCGGAACATACGGTAAATCACTACCTGAACCGCGCGACCAAGAAGCTCGATACCGTCAACCGCACGCAGGCTGTCGCAAAAGCTTTGCGCGTGGGCTTGATAAAATAGGGATATTTTCTTTTTCCTGTTGTTATCTGTCTCGCTGTGAGTGATCTTGGCTGAGCGACGGCACAGGAGACGCATTTGGCAGGCACGCGGCGCTTCAAGGCAGCTTTTACCCCGACAGTTGACTGTGCAGTGCTTGTTGTTGCTCTTGAAAAAGGTTTTGCCGCCGATGAGGGCGTGAACCTCGAGCTGATAAGAAAGAATTCCCCTCGTTCTGTTTTTGCCGATTGGGTTGCAGATGAGTTGCACGGTGCGCATTTGCCCGTATCGCTGCCTGTTGCATCGGCTCTGACGCTTGGCGGTATGCAAGCCGATCTGATCGTGCCCTTCATTCTGGCCACAGGCGGCTCATCGCTCACCGTCAGCCAGTTGCTTCACGATGATCTTTTCGAGCAGGGAATGAAGATACCGGAGCCGGGCTCCGTGTCGCGCGCGCTTTCACGGGTCGCACTGGCTCGCCAGAAGGCGCAGCTGCCTGCGCTGACATTTACCACGGAACACGCCCTTTCGCCCTCGGCCTATGAGTTCCGCTATCTTCTCGCCAGTTCCCGCCTCGTCACCCCGCGCTATATCGTCTTGATCGAGGCACCTCCTGCGGACATGTCGGAGTTGCTGGCCAAGGGGGAGATAGACGGCTTTTACGTGGCCGAACCCTATGGAAGCGAGGCGGTTCTGCGGGAAACGGGGCGAATCATCACCACCAAATCGCACATCTGGCAGAACGCGCCTGAAAAGGGTTTGGCTGTCTCGAAGCCGTGGGCCATGGAAAACGAGGCAACGCTGCACGCCCTGTTGCGGGCTCTTTACCGCGCGGGTGAATGGTGCGCCAGCCAGGGCAATATCGAAGAACTGGCAGGACTTCTGGCCGCGCCGCAATATCTCAGCCGTGAAGGCGATCTTATTCTACCTGCGCTGACCGGGTTCATCCCCCACTCTCCGACACGCCTGCTGGAATGCCACCGGTTCTTTTCCACCAGCGGAAACGCCGCAAACTTTCCGTGGCAGAGCCAGGCTCTCTGGTTCTTCAACCAGATGGCACGGTGGAACGATTGTCCGGTGGATTATATTGCCGACGGCAAGGCCTATGAGGCCGCGAGCGAAGCTTTCCGCCCAGATATTTTTCGCAAGGCGCTCAAACCGATTTTTGCGCCCGTGCCTGCTGCCAACATGAAGCTGGAAGGGACGTTGAAAGCGCCCGTTCATGTCGGTGCATCCCGCGCATCGCTGTTACTGGGCCCGGATGCCTTCTTCGACGGTCAGGTTTTCGACCCGGAGAAACTCACCCCCTATAACGAAACCTGAAGGCCGAACGAAAGTTTGCTCTTTATCATTGGCGAAGGGCGCGGGCTTGTTTATCTAACCCCTGCTGAAGCACGAAGGGTTGGATCAGGGCATGGCGCAGGCAGACAAGACACAGATCGAAAAGGCTCTGGATAAGGTCATCTATCCCGGCAGCGAAAAGAGCATCGTTGCGCTGGGCATGGTGTCTGAAATTTTCCTCAGCGATTCGAAGGCCTATTTCTCGATTACCGTGCCAGCGGATCAGGCCCACGAGATGGAGCCTTTGAGGCTCGCCGCTGAAAAGGCGACACTCGACGTGCCGGGTGTGAAGGCCGCTATGGTCGCGCTCACGGCCAACCGCAAGCCGGGCAGCGCGTCCTCTCCCGCCCCGAAAGCACCCTCTCAGCCAGCCGCGCCGCAACCAAGATCGAAGGCCGGTGTTCCCGGCATCGGTGCCATCATAGCCGTCGCATCCGGCAAGGGTGGCGTTGGAAAATCCACCACCGCGGTCAATCTGGCTCTCGGTCTGCAAACGCTCGGCCTTCGCGTTGGGATTCTCGATGCAGATATTTACGGCCCTTCCATTCCAAGACTTTTGAAAATTTCCGGCCGTCCCCAGCAGGGGGAAGGGCGCATCATAATGCCCATGGAAAATTACGGCCTGAAGGTCATGTCCATGGGCTTTCTGGTGGATGAGGAGGCGGCGATGATCTGGCGCGGGCCGATGGTGCAGTCCGCCCTCATGCAGATGCTGCGGGAAGTGGCCTGGGGCGAACTCGACGTTCTGGTGCTGGATATGCCGCCCGGTACGGGCGACGCGCAGCTTACCATCGCCCAGCAGGTGCCGCTTGCCGGTGCCGTCATCGTCTCCACGCCACAGGATCTGGCGCTGATCGATGCGCGCAAGGGCATCACCATGTTCCGCAAGGTGGAAGTGCCTCTTCTCGGCGTCGTCGAGAATATGAGCTATTTCATCGCGCCGGATACCGGTAATCGCTACGATATTTTCGGCCATGGTGGAGCGCGGGCGGAGGCGGAGCGTATCGGCGTGCCTTTCCTCGGAGAAGTGCCACTCACCATGTCCATTCGTGAAATGTCCGATGCCGGAACGCCGGTCGTCGTGGCAGAGCCGGAAGGGCCGCAGGCGCTCGTTTACCGCGATATCGCACAAAAGGTGTGGACCGAGGTTGGCAGGGGCTCGAGCCGGTCTGCGCCAAAAATTGTATTTGAATAGATATTGGCGAAAATCGACAAGAATTGGCGCTCTCATCAATGCGCCACTCGCATATCTATCGTTCTTCTGAAGCAGACCGACACGCTAATAGTAAAGTAAAAAACTACCCAATACTCTGTATTATATGGGATTTTGACGGAGGGAGCCTGGCGGCATCCGCTCGTGCCGAAAGTGCTTTTTGAAAATACCGCTTGATTCTTTACAGCGTTGGGAGCATAGCCCTGCGCCGTTTGAACCGCAGCCATCTTCGTGCGTTTGCGGAAGCCACGCATGATGTGTTAGATCAGCCTGCCGACAACCATTCGGCGCTGCGGACCGGAGAAACTGATTGATAAAAGCCTATCGCTCGAATTGCGAGGCGATCAGCCTGTCGGCGGACTGCGCGTTCACGCAGATGTCGGAAGACATTGTCTGGATCGATCTGATCAACCCCACCCGCGACGAGGAAAAGCATGTCGAAGCAATGCTCGGCACGGAGCTTCCCACGCGTGAGGACCTGAAAGACATTGAGCCTTCCAGCCGCCTCTATACGGAAGATAATAATGTCTTCATGACGGCATCTTTGGTCTGGAAAGCAGATTCGACCGATCCGCAACTGACCGACGTCGCTTTCGTCCTGATCGGCAACCGGCTTGTGACGATCCGCTATGCAGAGCCGAAATCCTTCAATCTCTTCATCGCCGCCATTACGCGTGTTCCTCATGATATGAGAAGCGGCGCGGCCCTTCTGCTGAAGCTGCTCGAAACCATCGTGGATCGCACGGCGGAAATTCTGGAAAATACGGTCGTCGGCATCGATAAGGTCGCGACCGGCATTTTCGGCGGGGAAGCGCGCAGCAAGCGCAAGGCGCCGCGCTATCTGGAAGAAAAGATCGCCGAGATCGCGTCCTTTCACCGCCTTGTTTCCAAGGTGCGCGATAGTCTGACGTCTCTTGCCCGTGTTCAGTCGTTTCTTCAGGCAACAGGCCTTGTCCAGCAGGATAAGGAGGCCAAGGAAATGGGCCGCTCCATTGCGCGCGATATCCAGTCGCTCTCCGAACACGCCTCTTATATTTCCGGCAACCTGACCTTTTTGCTGGATGCTTCGCTTGGCATCATCAATGTCGAGCAGAACGCGATCATCAAGATTTTCTCCATCGCATCGGTGGTATTCCTGCCGCCGACGCTGGTGGCTTCCGTTTACGGAATGAACTTCGCGCATATGCCGGAGTTACAATGGAGCCTTGGTTACCCGCTGGCAATTTTTGTCATGCTTATATCGGCAATCATTCCGTTTATCGTTTTTCGCTGGAAGGGCTGGCTCTAAGAGAGCCAGGATTTACATGGCCCACCCCTTTGACAAGGAAATTCTCGACAAGCCCGACGTGGAAGATCACCACGTCAAGGGCCTGTTTCCGGCGATGCTCGGCTCGATCGGGGTTGTATATGGCGATATCGGCACCAGCCCGCTCTATGCATTTCGCGAAGCCCTGAAGCCCATCTCGCATGACGGGCTGACGCAGGCCGAGGTCATCGGCCTCATCTCGCTGATGATCTGGTCGCTGACGATCATCGTCACCATCAAATACATCTGCTTCCTGCTGCGCGCAGATAACGATGGCGAAGGCGGCACGCTTTCGCTGCTGGCGCTGTTGATGAAGACCGCAGGCGCGCGACGCAATGTCCTCATCATGCTCGGTCTCATCGGTGCGGCCCTCTTCCTGGGCGACGCGATGATCACGCCAGCGCTTTCAGTGCTGTCCGCCGTGGAAGGCCTGAAGCTCGTGACGCCGCAGATGGATGAGTTCATCATTCCCATTTCGCTCGGTATTCTGGTCGCCCTGTTCGCCATCCAGTCCCATGGTACAGGAACGGTGGCGAAATTCTTCGGACCGATCACCGCTGTCTGGTTCATCGTCATGGGTCTGGTCGGCCTGCTGCATATTTCGGACGATTACAGCATTCTCTATTCCTTCAACCCGCTTCACGCCGTCGAGTTTCTGCTGAACGAAGGTTTCTACGGCATCGTGGTTCTTGGCGCGGTCTTCCTGACGATTACAGGCGCCGAGGCGCTTTATGCCGATCTGGGTCACTTCGGTCGCAAGCCCATTCAGTGGGCATGGTTCGTGCTGGTCTTTCCGGCGCTCACACTCAATTATCTCGGGCAGGGTGCTCTGGTTCTGAAAGACCCGGCGGCCATGTCCAACCCCTTTTACCTGATGTTCCCGCAATGGGCGCTTCTTCCAGCCGTCATTCTGGCAACCGCCGCCACCATCATCGCCAGCCAGGCGGTTATTACCGGCGCGTTCTCCATGGTGCGTCAGGCAATCAACCTCGGCTATCTGCCGCGGATGGAAATCCTCTTCACCTCGGAGACCAATACCGGACAAATCTACCTGCCATCGGTCAACACCGTGCTGCTCTTCGGCGTGGTCGCGCTCGTTCTCACCTTCAAGAGTTCCGACGCGCTTGCCACCGCTTACGGTATCTCGGTCACCGGCGCGATGGTTGTGACCAGCCTTCTCTTCTTCCAGTTTGCGCGCACGCATTGGAAATGGTCGCTGTCGCTCTGCCTGCTGGTCATCCTGCCGTTCATCTCGCTGGAACTGATCTTCCTCGGTGCAAACCTGCTGAAGATTCACGATGGCGGTTATGTGCCGGTCCTGCTCGCCATTGCCTTCACCGTCATTATGATGACATGGCAGCGCGGTTCGAGAATTCTCTTTGCCAAGACGCGCAGAACAGATGTGCCTTTGAAGGCTTTCGTGTCTTCGGTTGAGAAAGAAAGCGCGCATGCGCCGGTCCGCATTCCCGGCACTGCAATCTTCCTGACGGGTGATCCTGAAACCGCGCCCGCCGCACTGCTCCACAATCTCAAGCACAATCACGTCCTGCACGACAAGAACGTCATCCTGACGATCCGCACCGAGGATACGCCAAGGGTTCATCCCGACCAGCGTTACACCAAGACCAAGATCAGCGAACGCTTCGTGGTGGTGGAACTGCATTTCGGCTTCATGGAAACGCAGAACGTCACGCAGGCGCTCGGTTATCTGCGTCGCACGGGATACAAGTTCGACATCATGTCGACTTCCTTCTATCTTGGCCGCAGAAAGCTGGTGCCGGATCCCAAATCCAGCATGCCCGGCTGGCAGAACCGTCTGTTCATCGCGATGGCGGAAAGCGCTGCCGATCCTTCGGAATATTTCCGCCTGCCGGCAAACCGCGTGGTCGAGCTCGGTTCACACGTCGTCATCTGACATCGGCGTTACCTTGAAATCTCAAACGCCGTCCTCGCTCACGCGGGGACGGCGTTTTAGTTTCCGCTCACACATTAATGTGAGCAGGCTCTCGCTGAGCCTGCGTTAACCAAGCATCAAGGTTAATGAGTGATTATCCGGCTGTGTAGCAAGTCGTTTGCGTGTGTCCGGAGTACTGGTTTTGCGTTCAAGAAAAATGTCGCGTCGCAGGTCCTTCATGTCTTATGAGAAGTGGGCCTCGCCTGTCGTCTTCGGCCTTGCCGCCTGGCTTGCCTTCCCATCGCTTGCAGCCCGCGCCGATCTGGCGTCTTTGCTGGCCGGTCTCGATGCCGGTGGCGAACAGTGGCGCATGGTGCTGACCAACTCTCCTGCCGGTTCGGTTCACAGCGCATCGCTCGCCTTCAATGACGCGACGGAAACCGCCGCCATCAGCGGCGCTGGTATGACGCTTCCCGATGGCCGAAAGGTTGCTTTCGTCACCAACAAGTCGGGCAAGGAAACCACGCCCGATAGCGACCGCGTCAACCGCGCGGCCAAAAAGGGCAGGGTGGTTGCCACCGAAATCATGCAGCCACCGAAAGCCTTCACGGCAGGCTCCGTCCTCCAGCGCACCAGCATGATCGATATCGAACCGCTGAAGCGCAAGGATCGCACCGCTTTCGTAAAGCCGAAGAAGAACAAGGATGTCGAACTGGCATCCTTCTATTTCCGTCGCGATGAGAAGAAGGCCGACAAAACCGTTTCCCCGATGCTGGCGGACCTGATTACCAACCGCACCCCGGATGTGCTGGCAACGGCCTATGCGCCTGCCGAGCCGGATTTCGCGCGCGAATCGCCTTTCGATGCAATTCTGAAAAAGCCGGATACGGGTCGTTTCATTCCACCGATTTCACCGGATGACCATGCCTGGGCGGCAACGCCTCTGCCTGCAGAGACGTTTTCCGCCGCTGAACAGCAATGCCTCGCATCCGGCATATATTTCGAAGCGCGTGGCGAATCGGTAAAGGGACAGGCAGCCGTCGCGCAGGTCATTCTCAACCGCGTTCGCAACCCCGCTTACCCCAAAACCATCTGCGGCGTGGTCTATCAGAACAAGGATTGGCGCAATCGCTGCCAGTTTTCCTTTGCCTGCGATAATATCAAGGACCGCGTAAACTCCGAGCGGCACTGGAAAATGGCCCGCGAAGTGGCCATGGCGACGACGTCAGGCAAGATCTGGCTCAAGGAAGTCGGTTCCGCCACGCATTACCACGCCGTCTATGTGCGTCCCGCATGGGGCAAGAGCATGAAGAAGGTCGGCAGAATCGGGTTGCATGTCTTCTACCGTACCTATGGTGGCGGCTGGAGCTGATAATCACGCGGTTTTAGGTGCAAAAGTCGTGTCAAAATTGCCGATTCCCTCGCTAAACACGGCAAAGATTCACTGATTATCCCTCAACTCATTGTTTTCGCAGGCGAAATTTGTGCTGAAACAAGCGTTGACTGTGCCTTGACTAGAGAAGTCCCTAAAACTATGTTGCGCGCGACTTCAGAGCGGGCTGGAGCAGGCTTAAAGCACTGCCGTTTACAACTCCAAAGAGTTCTGGCGACGTCGGAACGGAGAGAAAAGGGCAGGATTTAAAAATGAGCAGCAACCGTAACGATAGTCTGGACGAGCGCCGCAAGCGCCTTGCTGAGGGATTGGCAAAGGTACAGGCGGAGGACGAGGCGGAAGAGAGGATAGAGCGCAACGCCGAAGAAAGCCGTAAGGGCTTTGGGTTGGCGATGAAGCTTTCATCGGAGTTCATTTCCGCCGTCATCGTTGGCGCCATGCTGGGTTATCTTCTGGACCATTTTGCCGGCACGTCGCCGTGGGGGATGATCATTCTTCTGCTTCTCGGCTTCTGCGCGGGCGTGCTGAACGTTCTGCGGTCTGCGGGCGTGGTGGCCAAGCCGCCGCTGCTCGAAGAAGGGCTCGGAAAAGATAAGGGTGGGAAGACGGGCGGGTGACGCTCCTTTCCATATAGTGATGTGAGGTGCCGCTTTAAGCGGCGACAGGTAAAGAGGGCAGCCGGTGGCAAACGATCCGACCCATCAGTTCTTGGTGCAGCCGATCATCCCGATCGAGATTGGCGGCGTCGATTTTTCGTTCACCAATGCTTCGCTTTTCATGGTTGCTACCGTCGCGGTCGCTTCGGGCTTCCTGTATTTCGCAACGTCGAACCGCGGTCTCATCCCGACCCGCATGCAGTCCGTTGCTGAAATGTCTTATGAATTCATTGCCTCGATGCTGCGCGAAGGCGCGGGCAAGAAGGGAATGGTCTTCTTCCCCTTCGTGTTCTCGCTGTTCATGTTCATTCTGACGGCAAACCTGCTCGGCATGTTCCCGTATTTCTTCACGGTCACCAGCCAGATCATCGTTACCTTCGCGCTGTCGTGCCTGGTTATCGGAACCGTCGTCGTCTACGGTTTCTACAAGCATGGTCTGCACTTCCTCGGCATTTTCGCTCCATCGGGCGTGCCCAAGGTGCTGCTGCCGCTGGTGGCGTCCATCGAAGTCATTTCTTTCCTTTCGCGTCCAATCAGCCTGTCTGTTCGTCTTTTCGCGAACATGCTGGCCGGTCACATCACGCTGAAGATTTTCGCAGGCTTCGTCGCCTCCATGGGTGCTCTGGGTGCCCTTGGTGTCGGTGGCGCAATCCTGCCGCTCATCATGACCGTCGCAGTCGTCGGTCTCGAATTTCTCGTCGCCTTCCTTCAGGCATATGTCTTCGCGGTACTGACTTGCATGTACCTGAACGACGCCGTGCATGGTGGTCACTGAGAAGTAAAGTCGCTGGCCCCGGTAACGGGTGTCAAAAATAGCCGCAACAACCCATTTCTAAGGAGCTTAACATGGAAGCGGAAGCAGCAAAGTACATCGGCGCAGGTCTCGCATGCCTCGGCATGGCTGGTACGTCCCTCGCTCTCGGCCGTATCTTCGGCGATTTCTTGTCCGGCGCACTGCGCAACCCGTCTGCCGCTGACAGCCAGTTCGGCCGTCTGGTATTCGGCTTCGCCGTTACGGAAGCTCTGGGCATCTTCTCGCTGCTCGTTGCTCTCCTTCTCCTGTTCGCTGTTTAATTTCAGCATCAGGTTTGGATCACGGCTGGCGGCCCGCTTGCCGTGATCCTTCGCATTTGCAGTACCCCTGGAGGTGAGCATGTTCGTGACCGAGGCTCTTGCCCAGTCAGCACCGGCGTCAACTGAAACGACGACGGAAACACCCGCTGTCGGCCAGACGGCCCCGGAAGCCACGCATACGGAAACCGGAGTGGCGCATGACGCCGGTCATGGTTCCGGCGTATTCCCGCCGTTCGATCAGTCGACCTACGCATCCCAGCTTCTGTGGCTGGCTATCACGTTCGGCCTTTTCTACGTGCTCATGAAGAAAATCATCGTGCCGCGCGTTGGTGGCATCCTTGAGGATCGTCATGGCCGCATCGCACAGGATCTCGATGAGGCGTCCCGGCTGAAGTCCGAGGCTGATGCCGCTATCGAGACTTACGAAAAAGAACTTAGCGCAGCACGCGCAAAGGCTGGATCCATTGCATCTGCCGCCCGCGACGCTGCAAAGGCAAAGGCCGATGCGGACCGCGCCGCCATCGAAGCCGAACTGTCCGAAAAGCTGTCGGCTGCCGAAGCGCGCATCGCGTCGATCAAGAGCCAGGCTTTTGCCGATGTCGGCACCATCGCCGAAGAAATCGCGACCGCTATCGTCGATCAGCTGATCGGCACGAAGGTCAAGGACACCGATGCCAAGGCAGCCGTTGCCGCCGCATCCGACGTGAAGGGAGCTTGATATGGCATTCGATGCAACATTTTTCGCTCTCGTAGGTCTTGTCCTCTTCTTCGTGCTGATTGCTTACCTCAAGGTTCCAGGCATGCTGGCTGGCTCGCTGGACGAGCGCGCCAAGAACATCACCGAGGAACTGGCCGAAGCCAAGCGCCTGCGTGAAGAAGCACAGCATCTGCTGGCCGAATATCAGCGCAAGCGCAAGGAAGCCGAAGCTGAAGCTGCAGGCATCATCGCTGCTGCAGAACGCGAAGCAGCGGCGCTGACGGCAGAAGCCAAGGTGAAGACGGAAGAATTCGTCGCTCGCCGCACGGCACTGTCGGAGCAGAAAATCAAACAGGCCGAAACCGACGCCATCGGTGCCGTTCGTTCTGCCGCCGTCGATATCGCAATCGCAGCTTCCGAGAAGCTGCTTGCCGAAAAGACGACCGCTGCCGCAAAGACGAAGCTGTTCAAGTCCGCAGTTGGCGAAGTCAAGGCTCGCCTGAACTGATCTGACGGCTCAATACCGCTCATCGAAACCCCTCCGGAAGGTCTCCGCGAGGGGTTTTTTGTTGTGTCGCAACCCGACAAGCCCAGTGAGTGATCCCTATAAATTGAGTATAAAATTCACCTTCCAAGTAATGGAACGGGCATATTCTGCTGGGGCCACTAATTTGATTTAACTTTAATGAAATATAAATAAAAGTTTTAGAATATACAGTTCTAAAGGGTGGGAATATCAATATCAGATTGTCTGTTTTCCAGAGGCCACGCGGGGTCGCTGTGAGGCTGCGTGCGGTCTGAAGCATGCGCATTTTCAAATTATCCATAGTCTTCTATCTGGGGTGACGATCATGAAATTATCGATCGGTGCAGTTTTGGCCGGCCTGTCGGGCGTAATGCTGCTGGTTGCGGGTGTGCAGGGCAGTTTCTCCGTCATGTCGCTTTCTCAGATCAAAGGCGGCATCGAGGTCATTGTCGGAGAGCGTGTTCCCGCATTCATCAGTCTGGGCGCAATCAATGCCGACGTCGGTAGCGTGCGAAATGCGCAAAGCGCGATCGTGAGCGCCACCGGAGCCGCACAGGCCGATTTTCAACGTCAACTCACCCAGGCGAAGAGCGACCTCGGCGATAATTTGAAGGAATATCAGACCTACCTCGTCGATGAGGCGGACAAGACGCATCTCGCAAACTTCACCAGCAAATGGGCAGCAGCGGAAAGCCGTTGGTCGCAGGTCGAAACTCTTGTCAAGGCCAGCAGGATGGACGAGGCGAGGGCGCTTTTCGTTGGCGATGCACTCGGCGCTTATAATGATGCGAAGAAAGCACTTCAGGATGCCGTGGACGACATGGAATCCGACGTTCGCGGCGAAGGCGATGCGACAGAAGCGACGGCGTCTTCGGCGATCACGCTGAATTACGCATCGCTGGCAATCGCGCTCGTCATCGGTTTCGGCGCCGCAGTCTTCGGCAATATGTACCTGGCGAAGCCGTTGGTGCGGATGACCGGTGTTATGCGCAAGCTCTCCTCCGGCGATACGGCAATCGATATTCCAGGCCGCGAGCGCAAGGACGAAATCGGCGCGATGGCAGATGCCGTTGAGGTTTTCCGCCGCAGCGCGATTGAAAACCAGAGGCTCGAATCCGAGGCGGAACGAAATCGCCAGCAGGCGGAGGCGGAGCGGCTGGAAACCCAGCGTCGGGCTGAAGCGGATGCAGAAGAGCGGCTGCGCGCAGCGACATCCGGCCTTGCCGCGGGTCTGCGCCGTCTGGCATCCGGCGATCTTGCCTTCCAACTCAATGACGCCTTCTCGCCGGATTTCGAACCGCTGCGCCGTGACTTCAATCAGTCGATCACGCAACTTGGCGCAACGCTTACGGAAATCTCGCATTCCATCGACGCCATGAACAACGGTACGCGTGAAATCGCCGAAGGTTCGGTCGATCTTTCCCGCCGCACCGAACAACAGGCGGCAACGCTTGAGGAAACAGCTGCGGCTCTGGACGAAATCACCGTCAACGTGGCCAACTCCACCAAGCGCGCGCAGGAAGCCCGCGGCGCGGCAGGCGAAGCAACGCGCGCCGCCAAGGTGTCCGGCGATGTCGTCGCGACTGCGGTCGACGCGATGCAGCGCATCGAGCAGTCATCCGGCCAGATATCGAACATCATCGTCGTCATCGATGAAATTGCCTTCCAGACCAATCTCCTCGCCCTCAACGCGGGCGTGGAAGCGGCACGAGCTGGTGAAGCGGGCAAGGGCTTTGCCGTTGTGGCTCAGGAGGTGCGCGAACTCGCACAGCGCTCCGCACAGGCCGCAAAGGAGATCAAGGAACTGATCAGCAAGTCTTCCAGCGAAGTGGAAAGCGGAGTCAAGCTGGTGCAGCAAACCGGCGATGCCCTGAAATCCATCAGCCACCACGTCGAGGCGATGAACGATCACATGGGCGCAATCGCTTCCTCCGCACAGGAACAGGCCACCGGCCTTGCCGAAGTCAACACGGCAGTCAACCAGATGGACCAGACCACCCAACAAAACGCCGCCATGGTGGAAGAAACCACCTCCGCCACCGCCGCACTGGCCAGCGAAAGCGACAAGCTGCGCACGCTTCTCCAGCAGTTCAGGCTCACGGAGCATGGGGGCCAGCGAGACGGTTACCAGATGCGGCTTGCGGGTTAGAGTCACTGCTGTTCTGATAGATTTCAGTTGCTGACGTAAAAGCTGCCGATCTTTTTCCGTCGTGCCGACCTCTAGTCAGTATCCATCAGGATAAGTCTTTGGCCTGAAATAGCGTGGTAGTCGGACATTTGTGCATTGGATGAATTAACGTTCACGGCACTGCTGTCCGGTTGATATTATAGACCTAGTATAGGGTATCGACTGCATTTCGTTTTTTGTACTCTGTGCGAACTCGGACTCGCCGTTGCAACGCTGGCTGGGAATGCAGCAACGGCACTCCCCACCACTGTCATCCTGGACTTGATCCGGGATCCAGCCAGACCAAGTCTTTGGTCTGAAAGGTTTTTTGACGCGCAGACGCGCGTCTGCTGGCCCCCGGCTCAAGGCCGGGGTGACGAGTGGGGGAGCTGTTTTCGCCTCAAACTCCCAACTCAGCTTAAACCGGACAGCAATGGAGCAAGTGCGGGACGATAGCGAAATGGCCCTTTACGCAACATCCTGCCTGAGTGGGCGAAAGCTCATGCGGTGCAGTGAGCAGGCACCGTGGGCTTCGATGGCGCGGAGGTGGACAGGGGTTCCGTATCCGGCGTGGAGCTCGAAGCCATAGGCGGTGTGGATTGTTCCGGCGCGTTCCATCATGCGGTCTCGCGTGACCTTTGCGATGATGGAGGCGGCTGCGATGGAGACGGAGCGGGCGTCTCCCTTGATGACGGCTTTCGCTTCGCAGGAAATTCCGGGTGGCTGGTCGCGGCCATCGGCAAGAACAAGGGCAGGTGGGACTTCAAGCCCCAGAACAGCGCGGCGCATGGCATCGAGACTGGCGCGCAGAATATTCATGCGGTCGATGAGGACCGGCCCGGAGGAGGCGACGGAAACGAAGGAGCTCCCGATGATGAGATCGAACAGCGCCTCCCGCTTCGCCTTCGTCAGCTTTTTGGAATCATCCAGCCCCGGCGGAATATTGTCGGGGTCGAGAATAACAGCAGCTGCGACGACGGGACCGGCCAAGGGGCCGCGCCCCGCTTCATCCGTTCCTGCAACGGGCCAGAGCCCGCGCTTGCGTGCCTCAAGCTCCATGCTGAAATCCGGTGCTGCCGGAGCAAGGTCGAACAGGGAAGGAGAATCGGATGCTGTACGTCGTTTCATGCGGCGAAACTCGCACAGACACCCGATCTCCCGCAAGCCCCCGGTTGCGGCGATGACGACAACCCATAGGGGCGTGGTTGTCATCTATGGCTGACCAGAGCCATGGTCATTTTCCCATAGGCGGCGGGGAAACGACGATCGCACGCGAGGCGGCGGTACCGGGGGCAACGCCGGTGCGTCAGGGAAGCGCACCGGACATTCTTTCAATACAAAAACGGCGGCGTTACCGTTCTATGAGCGGACGGTGCGAGCAGCATCCCCACGCAAGATATTCATCTAAAGCGCAACACAGGTCTCGCGCTCATATGAATGCTTCAAGTTCCGGTTTTGCGCATTCTAAGCAAAGCCGCTGCACAGTTTGCACACCATGCCTAAAGCAGCGAAAGCTGAACGCCAGCACCGCCGGGCGCAACGAAGAGATCGTCCCGCAACTGGATGCCGCGGCGGATGAGACCGAGCCGTTTCGTTGCCATTTCGAAGCGACGACCGATCTGCCATGCGTAGGGGCCTGCGCCCTTCATGCGCTTGCCGAATTCAGCATCGTAATCCTTGCCATCCCGCATGGAACGCACGAGCGACATGACGTGGCGATAGCGGTCCGGGTAATTGCGCAGCAGCCAGTCCCGAAACAGCGGGCTCACTTCAAGCGGCAACCGCAGCAGCACATAGGATGCTTCCGTCGCACCCGCAGCCTTCCCGGCATCCAGTACGCGTTCGATCTCATGGTCGTTCAGCGCCGGGATGACGGGCGCCATCATGACGGCAACAGGAATGCCCGCTTCCGTCAATTGTTTGATCGCGTCCAGCCGTTTGGATGGCGTGGATGCGCGCGGCTCCATGCTGCGGGCGAGCTTCCGATCCAGCGTCGTCACCGATATGCCAACCTTGACCAGCCCCTTCTTCGCCATAGGCGCAAGAATATCGATATCACGCGTGATCAGGGCCGACTTGGTAACGATGGCGACAGGATGCTCCGCCTTGGCCAGCACTTCGAGAATCTGGCGCATGATCCGCCATTCCTTCTCGATGGGCTGATAGGGGTCGGTATTGGTACCGATGGCGATGACGCGTGCCTTGTAACCGGGCTTTGCCAGTTCACGCTCCAGCAGCTTGGCCGCGTCAGGCTTGGCAAACAGCTTGGCCTCGAAATCAAGGCCCGCCGAAAGCCCCATATAGCTGTGGGTAGGCCGGGCGAAGCAATAGATGCAGCCATGTTCGCAGCCGCGATAGGGATTTATGGAGCGATCGAAAGGAATGTCGGGCGATTCGTTGCGAGTGATGATGGTGCGAGGCTTTTCCACCTGCACATCCGTCTTGAACTCCGGCAATTCCTCGATAATATCCCAGCCATCTTCAAAGGCTTCATGCTGCAACGTCTCGAAGCGCCCACCCGGATTGATGCCAGCACCCCGGCCACGACGGCGGTCGATCTCGATCCGCAGGCCAGAGGCATCGGCCAGTGCGTTGGCAATATCCGGCTTATGGCTCGGCTGATAGGCAGCCTGCCCTGTAAGAACATGTTGTCTCATCTGATGCTCCTGACCGGCAGATGCCAGCGAGTTGGATGAAGAAATTCCTACCGTGAAAACGAGAACATTACAAGAACAAAATGAATGTCATTCGCGTGTCGATCAAATTGCGGCCCGCAAAGCCAACTTCTTAACTCTATGCACGGGCAATCGGGAAAATCGATTTGGCTTTTGCGATCAATGATGTAGGAATTTTATCGATGAGATGTTGCAGGTGCCGAACGCCTATCTCTTCACGGTTGGGACGAACGACAAGCTGACAAGATATGCTGACAGTCATCATGGAAAGCCGAAATCACGAATCGGAACTCGCGCACACGCTGTCTGCGCTGGTCTCGGGCGCGGTGGAAGGTTTGGTCAGCGATGTCATCATTCTCGACCATGCATCGCAGGATGGTTCGGCCCGTGTAGCGGAGGCGGCGGGTTGCCGTTTTCATGAAAGCTGGAATGTGAGCGAGATCATCGAATCGGCACGCGGCGACTGGCTTTTGCTGGTCGAACCCGGCAGCCGCCCGCAGGGCGGTTGGATCGAAGAAATTCTGGAATATGTGGCGCTGAACAGGAGCCCGGCGCAATTTGCGCCTTCGCGGCATTACAGGCCGTCGCTGCTCACGCGTCTTTTTCACCGCGGACCTGCGCTCGAATATGGGCTGCTATTGCGCAAGCAGGATGCGCTCAATCTTGCGAATTCCGGCCTTGCGCTCGATGATTTTCCGAAGTCGCAGAAGCCACGCAGGCTCGGGGCGGAGCTTATTCCGGCCTCTGTGCTGAAGGCTGCTCGCTGATTAGCCTTTGTTGCGGCGCAGGTGCTCATCCAGACGCGGCATGATTTCCACGAAATTGCAAGGCATATGCCGGTAATCCAGCTGGCCTTTCAGAATGCCATCCCAGGCATCCTTGCAGGCGCCGGGGGAGCCGGGCAGGACGAAGATGAAAGTCGAATTGGCAAGGCCCGCCGTTGCGCGGGACTGGATCGTAGAGGTTCCGATCTTGTCATAGGAGATGCGGTGGAAGACTTCCGAGAAGCCATCCATGCGCTTTTCGAACAGGGGTTCCAGAGCCTCGGGCGTAACGTCGCGACCCGTGAAGCCGGTGCCACCCGTGGTGATGACCACATCGATTTCATCGGAAAGGGTCCAGCCATGCACCTTGTCGCGGATCGCATCGCGGTCATCCGGCACGATGGCACGGTCCACGAGGCGATGGCCCGCCTCTTCGATCCGGGCGACCAGCGTCGCGCCGGATTTATCGTCGGCAAGGCTGCGCGTGTCCGAAACAGTGAGAACGGCAATGCCGACCGGGATAAATTGTCTGCCTTCGCTCATGATCCTTGCCTCGCTATCGTTGTCGTTTCCTGAACATACCATTCCGGCTGTTGTTCCCGAAGTCGAGCGGCTGCTGCCTGCGCTTGCTCCCATGATGGAAACAGGCCGAAACATGTTGCGCCGGAGCCGGACATACGCACGAACTCGGCACCATTTGCCTTGAGCAGAGAAAGAACGTCCTGGATCTGGGGCAAAAGGCGCATCGCTGGGGGCTGGAGATCGTTTCTCAGCGCACCGAGCATCGATAACCAATCATCATCCGCCAAAGCGGGAAGGGGAGCGTTGTTCTTGCTTTCCAGCAGCCGGAAAATGGCGGGCGTGGACACGCCCTGTAGTGGATTGACCAGTACGAGCGAAAGCCGCGGAAAATTCGGCAGGAGGGTAAGCTCCTCACCAATGCCACGCGCAATCAACGGCGTGCTGGCAAGGCACATCGGAACATCCGCGCCAAGCTTCAGCGCGATTTCGCCCAAAGAATCGCTGTAGACCTGAACGTTCCAGTGGCGGATAAGACCGCGCAAGGTTGCCGCCGCATCTGCCGAACCGCCGCCAATGCCGGATGCAATCGGCAGGTTCTTTTCCAGATGAATGGAGACAGGCGGGGTGGCCGTGCCGCCTTCTTGCAGATGCGCCCGCAGCAGATCGCGTGCTTTCAGCACAAGATTGCTATCGGGGTCGGCATGTTTGAGGGCCAGCGCAAAAGGCCCGGAGATGGAAAACCGGTCCGCATCCGCATCGCTAATGCGAAGCACATCTCCGGCTTCTGTGAAGGTGGCCAGCATCTCAAGGAGGTGATATCCATCCTGCCGTTGGCCGGTCACATGCAGCGCAAGATTGATCTTGGCGGGAGCGGCCTCGATGATTTCGACCGCTCCATTCACATCATGCGAAAGCATCGGGCGTCAGGATTTTTTATCCGGCGCGGGCGCAGGTGTTGCAGGTGGAGGAGGGGCCTGATCCTTCTTCGCGGTGTTTTCCGCTTCTTTTTCCAGAGGCGGGAGGCCGTTGGCGATCTTTTCCTTCACCTTGGCCTGATCCACATCGTCGCTTTCGCCGATCAATGCGCGGTTCCACTGGTAGACGGCCTCAAGCTTGCGGCCAACGCGCCAATAGGCGTCGCCCAGGTGATCGTTGATCGTGGGATCACCGGCGCGAAGCTCGATAGCGCGCTCCAGTTCTTCCACGGCTTCATCGAATGCGCCGAGGCGGAAATGCGCCCAGCCGAGCGAATCGACGATGTAACCGTCATTCGGGCGAAGCTCCACCGCGCGGCGGATCATGTCGATGCCTTCATCGAGATTGATGTTCTTGTCCACCCAGGAATAGCCCAGATAATTCAGAACCTGCGGTTGCTCGGGGTTCAGTTCCAGCGCGCGCTTGAAGTTCGGCTCCGCCTTGTCCCACTGCTTCAGGCGCTCATAGGCAATGCCGCGCTGGAAGAAGATGGTCCAGTCCGTCTTTTTCGGCACAGCGCCGATCACTTCGACAGCCTTGTCGTAATTGGCCGCCATTGCCGCGTAATCCTTGGCATCCGAAAGCACGGAACCATAGGCAAGGTAGGAGCGGATATCGGCAGGGTCGGATTCCAGCAGCGCCTTCAGGTGCTGGCGCGCCTCATCCACCTTGTCCGTTTGCGCCAGCGTCAGGCCAAGCTGCAATTCGGAAATGCGGTGCATGGGCGAATCGGCAGGCACTTCGCGATAGAAGGCGACGGCTCGGTCCGGCTGCTTTTGTGCTTCGGCAAGGCCACCGAGCAGGATCAGCGTATCCGCGCTCTGCGGATCGAGCGCGCGAGACGTTTGCAGGTAAAGCGTCACGATTTCTTCAGCACCTTCGCGGTTCAGCGCACCGGCAATGGAGAACATGACGGAGGCCGCACCTTCAACGGGGGTCTGAACCTGCTGGTCGGGCTTGTCACCCTTTTCGATGCTCTGGCGAAGCGCCTTCAGCGGCGCGTAGTTCGGTGCAAAGCCATCGCCTACGGCAATGGTGTCCAGCGCCTTCTGCTTGTTCCCGGCCTTGGCTTCAAGACGCGCAAGCGCCATCACGGCGCGCATATATGTGTCGGTTGCCGTTGCACCGCCTTCGCGGTCCGCCACGGCTTCGCCCAGGCTCTTGCGTGCGGCGTCTATATTGCCGGATACGAGCGCGATGGAACCGGCATTGTATTTCTGGAAGATCGAAAACCAGCCGGGGCCCTTCATGCCATTGACCATGGCCAGCGCTTCCTTGCCCTTGCCAGCACCGGCGCGCGCCCAGGCGGAGAGAAGTGTATTGACCATGCGGTCCAGATCGTTCGGGCCGCTATATTTCAGGATTTTCTCGGCGGAGGAAAATTCCTTGTGCTTGATGGCGGCAAGCGCGCGCACGATTGTCGTCACGCGCTCTACGGAACTATCGTCCTTCAGGCTGTCGGCAATCTTTGCGCCAGCCTCGAAATCACCGCTCAATAGTTGAGCGATCATCAGGCGCTGACGGATTTCCGTGTTGGCCGTGTCGAAGTCCAGCGCCTTCTTGTAAAGCGTGATCGCGGTTGCGTAATCCTGATCCACATCGGCAGTGCGGGCGGCAAGGAACGCGCCTGAGAACGTATTGACCTTTTCAGGATCGAACTTGACAGCCGTCTCGGCCTTGGCGTCGGCGGGCTTCGTCTCTGCCAGCGCGGCAGAGCCCGCGCCGATTGTGAGTGCGGCAATGAAAGCCGCGCCGCAGAGAAGACGAATTGCTGGTTTGCGCCGCATGAAGGAACCTTTGCTTTTGTGCTTATGCACCGAAAAATCAGTTTCCCGCCTTACAGTTCGGCGCAGAACGAATGCACCGGGACGCTGTAATGCTTGAATTGGAATGTGGTCTCCCAAACCGGAATCGATTCAGACCACCACGCATCACGTCACGACAGAATGGCTTTTTTGAAGCAAGCCTGCAACAAATTACGCCTCTGATTTTGGATTTGTGAAATGTTGCCGCCGGGCGAAAGATCACCTCACCACGGCAACATTGGGCCTCAGTTCACGCGGTCGATGCAGAAGTCGATGACTTCCATCAAGGCGTCCTTCCAGGGCGATTTCGGCAGGGGCGCCAGCGCATCGCGAGCAATGGTGCCGTAGTGATTGGCGCGGGTGATAGTGTCCGCCAGACCCTTGTATTTCTTGATCAGGCCGAGCGCGACCTCGAGGTTTTCATCCGTGCTTTCGCCATTCTCGATGGCGCGCTTCCAGAATTCACGCTCTTCCGTCGTTCCACGGCGGTAGGAGAGAATGACCGGCAGAGTGATCTTGCCTTCGCGGAAATCATCGCCCGTATTCTTGCCCAGATCGGCGGATTTGCCGCCATAGTCCAGCACGTCATCCACCAGCTGGAAGGCGAGGCCGAGGTTCATGCCATAGGATTTAAGCGCGCTGCGCGTTGCCTTGTCGGTCTTGGCAACGATGGGCCCGACTTCTGCGGCTGCGGCAAAAAGCGCCGCCGTCTTGGCGCGGATGACCTGCAGATAATCGTCTTCCGTCGTTTCCATGTTCTTGGCGACGGAAAGCTGAAGCACTTCGCCTTCGGCAATCACGGAAGCTGCCGTGGAAAGCACGTCGAGAGCATCCAGCGAGCCGACATCCACCATCATGCGGAAGGCCTGACCCAGCAGGAAATCGCCGACGAGAACGCTGGCCTGATTGCCCCAGATGGTGCGGGCGGTGGATTTTCCGCGACGAAGATCGCTCTCATCCACCACGTCATCATGCAGAAGCGTTGCCGTGTGCATGAACTCTACGCTGGTGGCGAGCTTGATGTGGTGATCGCCATCATAGCCGAACATGGAGGCGGAGGCGAGCGTCAGCATGGGGCGCAGGCGCTTGCCACCGGAAGAGATCAGATGGTTGGCAACTTCCGGGATCATCTGCACATCAGAACCGGCCCTGGACAGGATAAGCTGATTAACGCGCTCCATATCCGGACGGGTCAGGTCGACAAGCGGCTTGACGGATGCGAGTTTGTTTTTGCTTTCTTCAAGCGGTATGACGACGCCCAACGGACCGGACTCCTGTTCGAATTTGGGTTTGACAATAGAAAGCGACGTTGGTGGCGGCAAGTGGCGATTTGCCACGCGCCGTTCAAAAATATGGGATTCTTGATGGAAACTTACGTATGCGTGAATTGATCCGTACAAATGACGCCGTTCTGCTCTCTTTCGCAGAAAGCCTGATGAAGGATGCCGGCATCCATTGCCTGATCGCAGATCAGGGCATGAGCATTCTCGAAGGTTCACTGGGCCTGTTGCCGCGCCGCTTCCTTGTGGAAGACGAAAGGTCGGATCAGGCCCGCCGCATTCTTATCGATGCGGGCCTTGCCGACGAACTGCGCGACCACGAGGGCTGAAACGCCATGGTGTCGGAGACCATCGACGCATTCCACCGGGGCCGCTTTCATCTGGTTCAGCCGAAAGGCAGGGGGCACCGGGCGGGTATGGATGCCATGCTGCTCGCCTCGCTTGTAGCCGATGACAAGCCTTGCCGTGTCGCCGATTTGGGCGCAGGGGCAGGGGCCGCTGGCCTTGCTGTGGCAGCGCGTCTGGACACGGCAGAGGTCACGCTTTTCGAACTCTCCGACGAGATGGCCGATTTCGCCCGCCGTAGCATAGCTCTGCCGGAAAATGCCGCCTTTGCAGGCCGCGTAAATGTGCGGCAGGCTGACGTGACCTTGCGCGCCAATGCCCGTGCCGAAGCTGGACTGCTGGATAATCACTTCGATCACGTCATCATGAACCCGCCATACAATGACGCCGAAGACCGCAAGACGCCGGATGCGCTGAAGGCCGCAGCCCATGCCATGACGGACGATCTTTTCGAACACTGGATCCGAACTGCAAGCGCAATCACTGTCTCAAGAGGTCAACTCTCCCTCATCGCCCGCCCGCAATCGGTATCCGACATCATCTCTGCCTGCCACCGCCGCTTCGGCGGCCTGGAAATCACCCTCATCCACCCAAGACCCGGCGAAGACGCCGTCCGCATGCTCATCACCGCCATCAAGGGCTCCCGCGCAAGGCTCACATTTCGCGCCCCGCTCATCATGCACGAAGAAGACAGCCACGCATTTGCGGCTGTAGTGGATGATTTGAGCAATGGGAGGGTGGCTTATAGGAGGCGATGATACGAGGATATGAAGACGTCTATCCGAGTGTTGTAGAAGGGCGCTACGCAGCAATCCTCATCCATCATCCTGAGCGTGTCGAAGGGGAGGTGCCCCCCAAGGGCCTCGAAGGGCGAGGGTTGCGGGCGACCAACTATGCCCTTTGAAAAACCCCAAAGTTTGCAAGGTTGAACTCACCCGACGAATGCGGCAGTTTCACCCTATGGAAGCTACAGTTTATATCCTCAGATGCAGAGATGGTTCCTATTACACCGGCCTGACGAAGCAGCCGGTGGAAGCTCGCGTATGGGAGCATAATGCTGGCATCTATGAGGGCTATACTTCAAAGAGGCTGCCCGTCGAACTGGTGTTCACAGAGACCTACGACCGGATCATCGACGCGATTGAAAGAGAGCGGCAGATCAAGGGTTGGTTGCGGCGAAAAAAGGAAGCTCTCATTGCTTTGGCGTATGAGGCGTTGCCGGAGCTTTCGCGTCGAAAGAGTTTGATGTCTAATTCGGATAGGTAGTGGCGCGGGTGGCCGCCCTGATGGTTCGAGGCTACAGCTTCGCCTCCGCACCTCACCATGAGGGCGGAGAGACCCAAATGCCAACTGATAGCGGTCGTCTTAGGCAAGGGATAGCCTAGATGCAAACAGAGCAACCCTCATCCTGAGGTGCCCCGCAGGGGCCTCGAGGGGCGAGGGTTGCGGGCTGCAGCCTGCGAACCCCACCATCCTTAGCCGAACAAATTATCCCCACCCCACCATTGCGTTTGCCCCCGCGATACATACATCCCCTTGCAGAGTAGAATTGCCAAGAGGATGAGATGGCCGGATTTTTGAAGCGCCTAGTGCCGAAGCGGTTTCGTAAACAGGAATTGATCGTGCCGGTGGTGCGTATGCAAGGGGCGATTATGGCGGGTGGTAGCCAGTTTCGTCCGGCGCTCAATCTGGCTTCCTATGCGCCGCTTCTGGACAAGGCCTTCGGCATGAAGGACGCGCCGGTCGTGGCGATTTCGCTGAATTCGCCCGGCGGATCGCCTGTCCAGTCGCGCATGATCTACAACCGCATTCGCCAGCTTGCGGAAGAGAAGAACAAGAAGGTTCTGATCTTCGTCGAGGATGTCGCGGCATCCGGCGGCTATATGATCGCGCTGGCCGGAGATGAGATCATTGCCGATCCGACATCCATCGTCGGCTCCATCGGCGTGGTTTCCGGCGGCTTCGGTTTTCCGGAAATGTTGCGCAAGATCGGCGTCGAGCGCCGCGTCTATACCGCCGGTGAGAACAAGGCGATCCTCGATCCGTTTCAGCCGGAGAAGGAAGGCGATATCGATTATCTGAAGTCGCTCCAGCTCGAAATCCATAATGTTTTCATCGATATGGTCAAGCTGCGCCGTGGCACAAAGCTCAAGGACGATCCGACGCTGTTTTCCGGCCTGTTCTGGACCGGCATGCGCGGCGTCGATCTTGGCCTTGTGGATGGGCTGGGCGACATGAAGGATGTGCTGCGCCGCCGCTATGGCGAGAAGGTCAAGCTGCAACTCATCAGCGGCAGCCGCAGTCTGTTCGGCAAGAAGGTGCCGGGCGTCGATCTCTCGGCCAATGCCATCGCCGCATCCGCCGCTTCGGGGCTTGCGGAAGTTGCGGAAGAAAAGGCATTGTGGGCCCGATACGGATTGTGATGGAATTGATTTAGATGGCCCAAATGCTGACGCTCGCCCTGCTCGTGATCGGGGCGATCATTCTCTACAAGCGCTTCGTCAACGACGCCGAGAAGCTTTCCGCCAAATCCAAGCGGCAGGAAAAGGAGCGCCAGACAGGCGCTGCCGGGACGCTGGTGAAAGACCCGGAAACGGGTGAGTACCGCGTGAAGAAAGAAGACGAAGTCTGATGGTTCTGGCGCGGCGCGGCTCACCAACCGCCGCCGCCTCCACCCCCACCGCCGGCCCCCGAAAATCCGCCGCCGCCCGAAAAGCTTGAGGACGATGAACTGACCGGTGCCGGAATTGTCGAGGCGATGGTGGACGCCATGGATGACGAGAAGCCGCCGATACGCTCTCCGAAATTGCTGTAATTGCCGCTATACCAGCCGGGGGCGTAAGCCGCCGCACCAGCGGCGGCGGCAGCTAGCCACGTCTCGAACGCCTCGCTCCACGGCTTTTCCACACCAAGCGCCACAGCGTAAGGCAGCAACGTCTCGAAATGCTGCGGCGACATTTGCGGCGCGCCCTGCATGTTCATGCGATCTTTTTCCGCAACGGTTAGATAAAGCCGTAGCCCCTCGATGCCGTCCATCAGCTTACGACCGAGCGGCGTGGGTGCGTCCATCAGGAAGAGGAAAAGCACGTTGATGAGTACGATGAGCGCGACCGCCACCAGCGCAAGCGTGCCGGTGTCATGCGCATGCTCGAAGAACAGTCTGGCAATAAGGCCGAGGATGAGCGTGGCGGCGACAAAGCCCGAGACGGCCATGAAGAGGATTGCTCCCAGCCGTGATAGCAGGCCATCCCACTGTCTGCGCTGCTTGCCGAAAAGGGTCGCGCCCACCGCGAAGAATATCGCTGTCGTTACAAGCGAGATGAAAACCTCGGCATCGCCTTCATCGAACCCGCCGACAATGAGCGTGATGAGAAGGATGGTGAAGCTGAGCATGAGACCACCGACGATGTAACCCATATTGCTCTTGTAATATTTGTTGCGATGTTCCTTCTCGATGGCAGAACGAAAGCTTTCTCCAGCCTTCTGAACCTTCGCGCCGTTGGTTTTATTGATCGTCAGATCATCTCCGGTCGTGCCGATGGAGGACAGCAGCGTGCGCTGCCCAACTGGCAGGCTGTCCTCGATCTTTTTGTCCGTGCGCTTGATGACGAGCGACTTTTTCAAATCCTCGATCGTTACGAAGCCTTTCACGGCAAGATCCAACGCGGTCGCCGCAAGTGCAGTCCAGCCCGCACCGGAAAAACCTCTGTTGTCGATGTAATTCACCAGCGCTGGCGAAACGCCATCCGGCGGGTCCCAGCGCGGAACGATGACACCCGTTGCGGGATCGCGACCGACGGCTGCCCATGCCTTGTAGTAATAGGCCAGCACGATCAGCAGGCCGATGCCAGCGACGATCAGGCCCAGATGATCTCGCAGCCACCAGCGCCTTTCCTGCGAGGCGGACGGCGCATCCAGCACGCCCTTCGGCAGCTGCACCGCAACCGTCATGCCTTCCCCCTCATAGAAGGGGCGGGTGGAGGCGAAGAAGACCTCGTTGCCCTCGGTCAGCACACGCGCATCCTTGCCTTTCGCGCCGAGTTTGCCGGTAAAGACGGCGGTATCGGTGGGCTTTGCGCCCTGGGGAAGCGAGATGGTGGCGGAGATTTCGCGCATGGGAAACTGCCAGCCATTGCCGGTCACGTTCCAGGTCAGCTCGTCATAGGCGTCAAAATAGCGGATCTGCCGGTCGGTCGTGTAGGTGATCTGGAAGATGTGTTCGCCGGTGGGGAGAAGCCGGTCGGCATTGCCCGTATAGATGCGAATGCCGCCTTCGATATTTTCCGTGCGCCAGTCTTCCGGCGCACCATCACGCTCCACGGACACCACGTTGAAACCAACCTTGGTGCGGTTGCCATCCTTATCCAGCGCATAGAGCGGAAAATCACGGAAGATGCCGCGCTTGATGCGGTTGCCTTCCGCCCGCGCGGTAATCGTCTCGGTCACCGTCAGCGTGCCGCTTTTCGCAACATCGACAATCGAGTGGTAGGAGAGGATGAATTCTTCGGCAAAGGCCGGAAGCGCCGTGGCGATGAAGACGAAAAGCGCGAGAATTCGGGCGAATATGGTCTTCACGAGTGCGGTTCTCCCTTTGGCCTTTTCCTCATTTGCGTCTCAGCAAGCAGCGGCACCCCTCACCAAGAAAACCTAAGACTTCGCTTTGCGAAGATCGAGGTTTTCTATCCTCTCCCACAAGGGGAGAGGAAAGGGCGTCGCACCCTTTCGGCTTACTCAAGCTCTGGTAGAATCCAGAGCGGTGCCGCAGATTACCTCTACCCTTGTGGGAGAGGAAGAAAAATCATGGTCTTAGCTTCAGCTAAGTCATAGATTTTTCAGGTGAGGGGTTAGTCTCCGCAACTTACTTATCCACCTCATCATACTTCACACCCAACGACCCCAATGCCTTCCAGTACCCCGGATAGGTCTTGCCCACACAAGCCGGGTTCTGAATGCCGATCCCGCCGGTCTTCAATCCCGCAAGCGCAAAGCTCATGGCGATACGGTGATCGTGGAACGTGCCAATGGACGCATTCACCGTCTGTCCTGCCAGTGCAGGATCGGCATGCACGATCAGATCGTCGCCTTCCTCATGCGCAAGCCCCTTGCTGATCTGGTTGAGGCCGAGCGAAAGCGCGCGGATGCGGTCGCATTCCTTCACGCGCAGATTGGCGATGCCGACGAAGCGGACGGGGGTGTTGTTGTAGGCGGCCAGCACGGCGATGGTCGGGATTGCGTCCTGCATCTGGCTGCCATCGATCTCGGCGGGCAGGTTGGGGAACTGCGCCATCACCGCATGCGCCTTGGCATCCGGCTGGGTGAAGGCTTCGGCAGGCGTGCCGATATCGATCTTGCCGCCGGTCAGCAGTTCCGCGCCCCAGAGATAGGTGGCCGCGGATGCATCGGGCTCGATGTGGAAATCGGTTGCCTTATAACCGGTGGGGTGCACGCGCCACACGGCGTTGCTCACCCGCTCCACCTTCGCGCCGAAGGCTTCCATGGCGGTAACGGTAAGGTCGATATAGCCCTTCGCACCGATGTCCTCACCGGCCAGAATGATGTCGAAAGCCTGCGCACCACAGGGTGCCGCCATCAAAAGGGCCGAGACATACTGGCTGGAGAGATTGCCATCGATGGTGACGCTTTCCCTGGTGAAACCCTTGCCAGTTCCCTTCACCGTCACCGGGGGGCAGCCTGTCGGCGCCGTAGCGTCGATGCCGAGCGCTATCAGCGCATCCACCAGCGGCTTGATTGGGCGTTTGCGCATATGCTCATCGCCATCGACAACGACGGTGCCGTTGACGGAAGCTACGGCGGCGGTGAGGAAGCGCGTTGCGGTTCCGGCATTGCCGAGGAAGAGCGGCTTGTCCGGCGCGGTGAGCACGCCTTGGCTTTCCACCACGAAACTCGTCGCATCCGGCTCGGTCACCTTGACACCCATCGCCTGCAAGGCTTCGGCCATATAAAGCGTATCATCGCTTTTCAGCGCGCCGGTCAGCACGCTTCTGCCCTTGGCAAGACCGGCCAGCAGCAACACGCGGTTGGTGATGGATTTGGAGCCGGGCGGCTCAACCTTGCCGGAAAGCGGATGGTCTGGCGGGGTGATGGTCAGTTCGATCATGTCTTTATCGTCTTCTCGCCAGCGCACTGGCTTCCAGCATTAGAATTTCACGGAAGGAACGGCGCGATCCGCCTCGTTTGTGATCTCGAAATAGGGTGCCTTGGCAAAGCCGAACTGGCCCGCAACGAGATTGGAGGGGAAGCTTTCCACCTTCACATTCAACTCGCGCGCAGCGCCATTATAGTAACGGCGCGACATCTGTATTTCGCCTTCCAGCGTTTCCAGAGAGCGCTGCAATTCCAGAAAGTTCTGGTTGGCCTTCAGGTCCGGATAGGCTTCCGCCAGCGCGAACAGCTTGCCGATGGCCTGCCCGAGCAGACCTTCCGCCTGCGCACGTCCCTCGACATCACCGGCAGGCACGGCCTGCGCACGGTTGCGCAGATTGACCACCTCTTCGAAGGTGCTCTTTTCGTGGGCCGCATAGCCCTTCACGGTTTCGATGAGGTTGGGGATAAGGTCGGCGCGGCGCTTCAACTGAATGTCGATGCCCGACCACGCCTCTTCCTTCATCTGCCGCGATTTGACGAGGCCGTTATAGAAGAAGACGACATAAAGCGCGATTGCCGCGACGATGGTCAATGCGATGAACATGCAGCTTCCCCCTCATGAAAACCCCAACGAGCCGAATGCCCCGGCTCGTCATCATCACCTGACCATTTAAGGCGTCAGGCCGCCGTATTCCAGTTCACACCACCGGCATCCGTCATCAGGAAAGCCTCGCCGCAGGCCTTGGACAGAGTGCGGACGCGCAGAATGTAGCTCTGGCGCTCCGTCACCGAAATCACGCCGCGTGCATCCAGAAGGTTGAAGACGTGGCTTGCCTTGATGCACTGGTCGTAAGCCGGAAACACGCATTTATGCAGCATCTGGTTGGCGTTATCGCCCGGCGCACCAGCGGCCAGAAGCGCCTGGCATTCCTTCTCGGCATCGATGAAATGGCGATGCAGCATGGCCGTATCGGCATATTCGAAGTTATGGCGCGAATATTCCTGCTCTGCCTGCAGGAAGACGTCGCCATAGGAAATCTTCTCGTCGCCTTCGCGGCCGTTGAAGTTCAGGTCATAGACATTGTCCACGCCCTGCACATACATGGCCAGACGCTCGAGACCATAGGTCAACTCACCCGCAACCGGCGAGCACTCGATGCCGCAGACCTGCTGAAAGTAAGTGAACTGCGACACTTCCATGCCATCGCACCAGCATTCCCAACCCAGACCCCAGGCACCCAGCGTCGGGCTTTCCCAGTCATCTTCCACGAAGCGCACATCGTGCAGCAGTGGGTCCAGACCGATGGCCTTCAGCGAGCCGAGATATAGCTCCTGCAAGTTCGACGGGTTCGGCTTCAGAATGACCTGATACTGGTAATAATGCTGCAACCGGTTCGGGTTTTCACCATAACGACCATCGGAAGGACGGCGCGACGGCTGCACATAAGCGGCCTTCCACGGCTTGGGGCCAAGCGCGCGCAGCGTCGTGGCCGGGTGGAACGTGCCCGCACCCACTTCCATATCGTAAGGCTGCAACACTGCGCAGCCCTTGTCCGCCCAGTAATTATGCAGCGTCAGGATCAGCGCCTGAAAGGAACGCTTCGGGTTCATATGGTCTGGAACGTCGGTCATTGCGGTCATCACGGTCAAGAGAGGGTACGTAGGCTTAACCTACATCGGTTGCGGACAGGTGCCATGGGTAGGGGTTAAAGGTCAAGGCTTCTGTGAGATCGTTGCCCTTGAGTGTGCGGCTTACCCCCCTCTGCCCTGCCGGGCATCTCCCCCACAGGTGGGGAGATCGAATCGTGGATAGCTGCCGCCCATCTCTAACCTTGCGGATGGAGCGAAGGTAGCGCCGCTTGCTGATCTCCCCACCTGTGGGGGAGATGCCCGGCAGGGCAGAGGGGGGCGAACTTGCTCTCACGTCAACGATCAATCAACTCACATTAACATTGTGCATTCACCGGAAATTTTGCTAGCAGAGGCCAAAGAAAATCCATCACACCGGAAATTGACCAATGCCTGATCTTCTGCTCGAACTTCGCTCCGAAGAAATCCCCGCCCGCATGCAGCGCAAGGCGGCGGGTGATCTGAAGAAGCTTGTCACCGATGCGCTGGTGGAAAGAGGGCTGACCTATGAAGGTGCGCGCGAATACTGGACGCCGCGCCGCCTGACGCTGGATATTCGCGGCCTTAACGCCCGCTCTGCCGATGTGCGTGAAGAAAAGAAGGGACCGCGCACGGACGCGAACGAGAAAGCCATCGAAGGCTTTCTGCGCGGCGCTGGCCTCTCCGATATTTCGCAGGCGCAGGTGGTTTCCGATCCGAAGAAGGGTGATTTCTACGTCGCCATCGTCAACAAGCCGGGCCGTCCTGCCGAAGAAATCATTGCCGAGGTCATGCCCGGTATCATCCGGTCCTTCCCATGGCCGAAATCCATGCGCTCCGGCTCGGCCTCCATGCCGAAGGGATCGAGCTTTGGCGGCATCGAAGGCAAGGGTTCGGAAAGCCTGCGCTGGGTGCGCCCGCTGCAATCCATCGTCTGCATGTTCGGCCCCGAGCATGACGAAACGCAGGTCATCCCCTTCGAGATCGATGGTGTCGTGGCAGGCAATGTTACCTATGGCCACCGTTTCCACGCACCGGAAGCCATCACGGTACGCCGCTTCGATGATTACGTGGCAAGCCTCGAAAAAGCGAAGGTCATTCTGGATGCCGAGCGCCGCAAGGATATCATCCTGCATGACGCCAAAGATCTGGCTTTCGCAAACGGTCTGGACCTCGTGGAAGATGAAGGCCTGCTGGAAGAAGTCTCTGGCCTCGTCGAATGGCCGCAGGTTCTGATCGGTACCTTCGAGGAAGATTACCTGCAAATACCCGCAGAAATCATCCGCCTGACGATCAAGACCAACCAGAAATGCTTCGTCACCCGCCCGCAAGGCGCGACCGAAGGCCTCTCAAACCGCTTCATTCTGGTCTCCAACATTCAGGCGACAGATGGCGGCAAGGAAATCATCCACGGCAACGGCAAGGTCGTGCGCGCGCGCCTGTCTGATGCCAAGCACTTCTGGACGCGCGATCAGGGCGATCTGCCGGACCTCGAAACGTTGAAGGAATCTGCTGCCAAATTCGGTCTGGACCTTGCCAAGCCGCTCGACCAGCGCATGGCAAAGCTCGACGCGCTGAATGTCACCTTCCATGCCAAGCTCGGCACGCAGGGTGGGCGCGTGGCGCGCATCCGCAAACTGGCGCGTCAACTCGCCCCTATCGTCGGTGCCGATGCCGCTCTGGTAGATCGCGCCGTCGTTCTGGCCAAGGCCGATCTGCGCACGGAAGCCGTGGGTGAATTCCCCGAACTTCAAGGTCTGATGGGCCGCAAATATGCGCTGCTCCAAGGCGAAAACGAAAGCGTCGCCGCTGCCATCGAAGAACACTGGAAGCCGCAAGGCCCAACCGACGCCGTTCCGCGCGACAAGGTTTCGCTAACGGTCGCGCTTGCCGATAAGCTCGACACCCTCGTCGGCTTCTGGGCCATCGATGAAAAGCCGACAGGCTCGAAGGACCCGTTCGCGCTTCGCCGTGCGGCACTTGGTGTTGTGCGTATTATTCTGGAGCGGAATGTGCGGCTGCCGCTGCTCAGCGTTGTTAAAGATCCCGACCTTATCTCCTTCTTCCACGACCGCCTGAAAGTCTATCTCCGCGACCTCGGCGCACGTTACGACCTCATCGAATCCGTGCTGACACCAGAGTCCGATGACTTCCTCATGGTCGCCCGTCGCGTCGAAGCGCTGACCGCCTTCATCACCGGTGAAGACGGCAAGAACCTGCTGGCAGGCACCAAGCGCGCCACGCAACTCCTCGCCGCCGAAGAGAAGAAGGGCACCGTCGTTGCCGACGGCGTTTCAGAAGAACTTTTGAAGCTTGACGCGGAAAAAGCGCTCTATTCTGCCATCAAAACCGCCTCTGCCGACGCGGCAAAGGCCGTGGAAGCGGAAGACTTCCGTTCCGCTATGCAAGCGCTTTCCACGCTGCGTGCGCCAGTCGACAAGTTCTTCGAAGATGTCCTCGTCAACGACGAAGACCTCGCTGTCCGCGCCAACCGTCTGGCTCTGCTGAAGGCTATTCGCGAAGCAACGGGCACGGTTGCCGATTTCTCGAAGATCACGGGCTGAGGAAAACTTGCGCATGGTAACGTTTATGGTACTATGCGCATGATCAGGATCGTTGAATATCTCGATCAAAGGGGTGCGAGCCCCTTCGAGCGTTGGTTCAGTAAGATCGATGCTAGAGCAGCCTCAAAGGTTACGATTGCCTTGACCCGCATGGGACAGGGCAATTTTTCGAACGTGAAAACCGTCGGGTCGGGCGTTCTGGAATACAGGATCGATTATGGACCGGGTTACCGCGTCTATTTCGGTAGAGATGGTGAATCGCTGGTCATTCTGCTGATTGGCGGCACCAAGACCAGACAGCAGAATGATATCGAAGCAGCTCATGCCTTCTGGCAAGATTACAAATCCAGAAAAGGGTCTTGAAGTGGCGCTGACGCGAGAGTTCAGGGAGACAGTGAAGACGAGGGTGGAGAGTGATCCCGATTTTCGCGCTGCTCTCCTGTCCGATGCCGTAGAGCTGTTGCTTGAGGGCGATGTTGAAACCGGCAAGGCGGTGCTTCGCGATTTCATCAATGCGACCATAGGCTTTGAAGCTCTCGCAGTCGAAGTCGATATGCCGTCCAAGAGCCTGATGCGGATGTTCGGTCCGAAGGGAAATCCGCGCGCCGATAATCTGTTTTCCGTCCTTCATGCGTTACAGAAAGATTCGGGCATCCACCTCGCAGTTGCCGCGGCTTGATGAAATCCAAAATCCTCATCAGCGCCTGTCTCCTCGGCCATGCCGTGCGATATGATGGCAAGGGCAAGCCGCTTGCTCATCCGGCTATCGAGCGCTGGCGGGAGGAGGGGCGGTTGGTGACGATCTGTCCGGAAATGGCGGGCGGAATGCCTGTGCCGCGACCACCCGCTGAAATCGAGAACGGTGCTTCCGGGCTTGATGTGCTTGAGGGGCGGGCGCGTGTGCTGGAAGTTACCGGCGCGGATGTGACTGCGGAGTTCATTGCCGGTGCAAGAAAGGCGCTGGCTTTCGCGCAGGAGCACAGTTGCGCCTATGCTTTGCTCATCGATGGAAGTCCGTCATGTGGCTCGACGGCGATTTATGATGGGACGTTTTCGGGTGCGAAACATGCTGGAAACGGTGTGACGGCGGCGTTGCTATCGCAGGCGGGGATTGCTGTATTTTCCCATAAGGATGTCGACGCTTTGGACGCTCTGACCCAATAAAAACGCCGGAGATTTCTCCCCGGCGTCCCTGTCTTCTCAATTTGAAATCCAATCAACTCGCCATGCGCATCTGGTGCGCCATGCCGTGCAGCGAGCCGGACTGGTGGTGCGAAACGCGGAAGGTGCTGATGAGGTTGATCAGTTCTTCGGTGTCTGCGGCCAGCGCTTCTGCCGATGCGGTGGTCTCCTCGGCCATGGCGGCGTTGTGCTGCGTGGCAGCATCCAGCTGGTTCAGCGAAGAGGAGATGGAGCGCAGCGTCGTGTCCTGCTCGGCTGCAGAGTGAGCGATTTTGCTGACGATTTCGCTGGCGGACTTGATCTGGTCGGAGATGCGCTTGAGTGCATCGCCGGTTTCGCCGACGAGACGGACGCCGTTTTCGACTTGATTGGAAGAGCGAGCGATCTGGTCCTTGATTTCCTTGGCTGCTGCTGCGGATTTCTGGGCCAGTTCGCGCACTTCCTGAGCAACGACGGCGAAGCCCTTGCCTGCCTCACCGGCGCGCGCGGCTTCGACACCGGCGTTGAGTGCCAGAAGGTTTGTCTGGAAGGCGATATCGTCGATGACGCCGATGATCTTGGAGATTTCTTCGGCGGATTGCTCGATGCCGCTCATCGCGCCGATCGCTTCTTCAACGATCGTATCGCTGCGGCTGGCATCGGTGCTGATGGAGGTGACGCGCTTTGCGGCTTCGCGCGCGCCTTCGGAGGTCTGGCGAACGGCAACCGTCAGCTCATCCAGCGCTGCGGAGGTTTCCTCAAGGTTCGCGGCCTGACGTTCGGTGCGCTGGGAAAGCTCGTTGGAAGCCTTGCGGATTTCGTCCTTCGAACCGCCGATGTCGACGCTCTTCGTGTTCACCTTCGTCATGGCCGCATCGAGATGCAAGATGGCTTCGTTGAAATTGTCACGCAGATCGGAATAGCGTGTGCCGAGATCGCGGCAGCGAACGGTAAGGTCACCGGCAGCGAGCTTTTCCAGCGCTTCGCCGATGGTGGAGACGACGCGGGCCTGAAGCTCGGCTTCGTCGCGCTGCATGTCGATATTGGTCTGGCGCTCGGTATCCAACTGAAGCTGCTGCTCTTCCTGACGCGCCTGCATGGCGTGGCGCTCGCGCACCTTCTGCTGAAGCGACGCGGTGGCCTTCGCCATCAGACCCACTTCATTCTTCATTTCCGTGTGCGGAATGGTCATCGCAACGTTTTCATTGGCCACTTCGCCAAGCGCGCGGTGAATATCGCTGAGCGGCTTGGTGATGCCGCGGATAACGTAATAGGCCAGCGCAAGACCAAGACCGAAAACGAGAATACCGACCGAGAGCGCGCCGATGATGGTTGAGCGAACCTGCGCCTGAAGATCGTCAACATAGACGCCGGTCACGACCACCACCTGCCAGGGCTCGAACGCCATGGCGTAGGAGCTTTTCAGGAAGCCGTCGCCTTCCTGTCCGGGCTTCGGGCCGTAGAAGCTGGTTTCGCCGCCGCCAGCGCGCGCCAGACGCACCAACTCGTCGCGGTAGTTGAAGCCCTGGCTGTCTGGCTTGCCCTTGAAGCTCTGTCCGACGCGCTTGGGGTCTGGATGGAAGAGCATCTTCACATCGTAGTCATAGCCGAACATGTAACCATCCGGCACGTACTTCATCGAAGAGACGATGGCGAAGGCCTGTTTCTGTGCTTCCTCGCGGGTGAGCGCGCCAGCCTTTTCCTTGTCGTAGAAGGACTGAAGAATGGAGATGGACGACTGCACCTGCGTCCGCAGCATGCCGTAGCGCTCTTCATAAATGGCGTTGACGGAGGATTTGATCTGGAAATAGGTCGCAACAGTGAAAGCCGCCATAAGCGCGATCACCAGCATGATCAGTTGGCGGGAAATGGGGAGGTTCTTCATCGTCGCTCTCGAAAAACGTTGCGCCATCGGCTGCCGAGGGCGTCAAACAAGCTTGTTTTCTGGGGAAATGCGCATCCTGCGCCAAACATGTGCTGCATCGCACATTCTTCATTTCAGGAAGCGTCAGAAATTTGAAGAAATGCTTAAGTAAGCGCCCGGCAGAGCAGTGCCGAGAAAAATAAATTGCGTTTTATCAAAAACAGAGCAACGGCGTTCCATTGCTGGTTGTCCAATACAGCGATCGGACGACTCTGGATAATCGTGTGGTAAATCTAGTTGGATTGGCGCAGCGGTAGCGACGTGATGCTATCCAGCCCGCGAAGATCGGCATCGGCCACGCCTTCTGCCCGCCCGGTCGGGCGCTCCACCGCAGCCGTGGTCGTTTCGCTATCGATCTGCACGGGGGCATCGGCTGCCACCGGCGCATTCTCCTGCGGAAGCCAGATTGGGTTGGAGCTGACGAAGGTGACGGGTGATCCGCCAAGCCAGGCTTCGGTGCGCACTGTTTGCCTGTGGCCACCGATATCGCGAATGGAAACGTTCTGCGTTCCCGGCTGCAGGGTGGTTACTGGCTGAGGCGCGGTTTTTGGTGCAGGGCGCGGGCAGCCTTCGCAGGAAATGGCGATGATACTGTCATTTGCCGTGCGCGAGCCATGCACCACCTCGATGGAGGATGCCATTGCCGTGCCGTTTGCCAGCACCAGTGCAGCCGTCAGAACAACCTTGCGCATATCAAAACCCCGTATCTTTAACCGAGGCTGATCCTAAGCACTGTTCCTTTCCATCAGGTCAGGATGTTTGGTAAAAATTGAGCGAAATGCCGATTGTTACTTCGCTTTTTCACGGGCAACCGCCTGCCAGCCGATATCGCGGCGGCAGAAGCCATTGTCCCACTTTACCTTGTCGACAAGGGCGTAAGCGCGGGCCTGAGCCTCGCCGACAGTGTTGCCGAAGGCGGTCACGTTCAGCACGCGCCCGCCGGTCGCAACCAGCTGACCATCCTTCAAGGCTGTGCCAGCATGAAACACCTTGGCGTCATCGCTCGCCTCAGGGATGAAGGTGATCGGCGTATTCTTGTCATAAGAAGCCGGGTAGCCCTTGGAGGCGAGAACGACCGTCAGCGCCGGGTCATCGCGCCATTCTGCGGTTACCTGATCCAGCGTGCCGGTGGCCGTGGCATAGAGGATCGGCAGCAGATCGCTCTTCAGCCGCATCATCAGCACCTGGCATTCGGGATCACCGAAGCGGACGTTATATTCAATGAGTTCCGGGCCTTTCTTCGTGATCATCAGGCCCGCGAAGAACACGCCGGAGAAGGGATTGCCATCCTTCGCCATGCCCGTGATCGTCGGCTCGATGATCTCCTTCATCGTGCGCTGAACCATCTCCTCGGTCATGACCGGGGCCGGGGAATAGGCACCCATGCCACCGGTGTTCGGGCCGGTGTCGCCGTCGCCCACGCGCTTGTGGTCCTGCGCGGTGGCAAGGGCCAGTGCGGTCTTGCCATCGGAGAGGCAGAAGAAGCTTGCCTCTTCACCGTCGAGAAAGGCCTCGACCACCACTTCCGCACCCGCCGCACCAAATGCACCTTCGAAGCAATCATCGATGGCGGCCAGAGCTTCGCCTTCCGTCATGGCAACGGTCACGCCCTTGCCAGCGGCCAGACCATCCGCCTTGATGACGATGGGTGCGCCCTGTTCGCGAACATAGGCTTTCGCCGGTTCGGCAGCCTTGAAGCGCCGGTAAGCACCGGTTGGAATATCGTAGCGCGCGCAGAGGTCCTTGGTGAAGCCCTTGGAGCCTTCCAGCTGCGCGGCAGCCTTGGAGGGGCCGAATGTGGCAATGCCTGCTGCGCGAAGATCATCTGCGAGACCGGCGACCAGAGGCGCTTCCGGGCCGACGACCACGAAGTCGATGGCGTTTTCTTTGGCAAAAGCAATCACTGCTGCGTGGTCTTCGACATTGAGCGACACCAGCGTCGCATGGTCTGCAATGCCGGGATTGCCGGGTGCGGCAAAAAGTTCGGTCAGCTTGGGGGATTGGGCAATCTTCCATGCCAGCGCATGCTCGCGACCACCGGAACCGATCAACAGAACTTTCATGCTCAACACCCCTGTTTCGAATTCCTTGCGGCGTTAAGGGCAGGGGGGCGAAAGGTCAAGACGTATATGGAGATTTGCCGGGTGTAAGTGTGGCGAGAGGAAGTCGATTTCCCCTCCGTCATGCCGGACTTGATCCGGCATCCAGTCGACGCGCGTCTGCGCGGCGAAAGGAGTCCTTTCAGACCAAAGACTTGGTCTGACTAGACCCCGCATCAAGTGCGGGGTGACGGAGGGTGGAGCCATGCTTTTCTGTGGAATCGCTGCGCCACCATGTTGTCATGCCACAATCAGCCCTTATGTTCGGCCAGATTTTCAAAAGTTTCAGAGAACCATATGTCCGCAGATAACGCCCGCCTAGCTCCGACCATCGCTTCCGAAATCAACGCCCGTGCCGAACAGGTGAAGGCGGCGATACAGTTGCTGGATGAGGGCGCGACCGTTCCCTTCATTGCGCGCTATCGTAAGGAAGTGACGGGCGGGCTGGATGATACGCAGCTTCGCACGTTGGCCGAGCGCCTGTCCTATCTGCGCGAACTCAATGCACGCCGCGCCTCCATCGTCGATTCCATCACCGGTCAGGACAAGATGACCGATGAGCTGATGGTGAAGATCATGCAGGCGGCGACCAAGGCGGAACTTGAAGACCTTTATCTGCCCTATAAGCCGAAGCGCCGGACGCGTGCGGAAATCGCGCGCGAACGCGGCCTTGGCCCACTGGCGGAGGCAATCTGGGAGAACCGCGCCGCCGATCCGGCCAAGCTGGCAGAGGCATACGTGAAGGGCGAGGTTGCCGATGTGAAGGCCGCCTTGGAAGGTGCGCGCGATATCGTTGCCGAAACCATGACGGAAAATGCCGACCTGTTGAAGCGCCTGCGCGATTACATGCGCCAGAACGCCATGCTCCGCGCCAAGGTGGTGGATGGCAAGCAGGCGGCAGGCGAGAAATTCTCCGATTATTTCGACCATACGGAAAAATGGGCAACCGCGCCTGGCCACCGCGCACTGGCCATGCTGCGCGGCTGGAACGAAGAGGTTTTGACGCTGACAATCGATGTGGATGCGGATGATGCTTCACCAGTCAAGCCCGCGCAGCGCACTATCGCCAGTACTTTCGAAATCCGCAATGCCGGTCCAGCCGATCAATGGCTGATGGATGTCGCTGGCTGGACCTGGCGCGTGAAGCTTTCCATGTCGCTCTCGCTCGACCTGATGCGCGAACTGCGCGAGCGGGCAGAGGAAGAAGCGATCCATGTTTTCGCCCGTAACCTCAAAGACCTGCTGCTGGCAGCGCCCGCCGGTTCGCGCGCAACCATGGGCCTCGATCCGGGCATCCGCACCGGCGTCAAGGTCGCGATCGTGGATGGCACGGGCAAGCTGCTGGACACGACGACGGTTTATCCTTATCCCCCAAAGAATGATATTCGCGGCACGCAGGCGGAGCTTGCCTCGCTCATTCGCAAGCATAATGTGGAGCTGATCGCCATCGGCAACGGTACTGGCAGCCGCGAGACGGAAAAGCTCGTGGCCGATATGCTGACGCAGATCACCGGGCCGAAGCCGACCAAGGTCATCGTGTCGGAAGCGGGCGCGTCGGTCTATTCCGCCTCGGAACGCGCTGCCGCTGAATTCCCCAACCTCGACGTCTCCCTTCGCGGTGCCGTCTCCATCGCCCGCCGTCTGCAAGACCCGCTGGCGGAACTGGTGAAAATCGAGCCGAAATCCATCGGCGTCGGGCAATATCAGCATGATGTCGATCAGGGCAAACTCTCTCGCTCGCTGGATGCGGTGGTGGAAGATGCGGTGAATGCCGTCGGTGTCGATCTTAACACTGCATCCGCACCCTTGCTGGCGCGGGTTTCCGGTCTGGGTGCATCCATTGCCGATGCCATCGTTTTGCATCGCGATCAGGTCGGCCCCTTCGCCAGCCGCAAGGAACTGTTGAAAGTGCCGCGTCTTGGACCGCGCGCATTTGAACAATGCGCAGGCTTCCTGCGCATTCCAAACGGCAAAGAGCCGCTCGATGCCTCCTCCGTTCACCCGGAAGCCTATGTCGTGGCCAAGAAGATCGTTGCTGCCTGCGGTCGTGATCTCAGAACCCTGATGGGTGATAGCGCAACGCTGAAGGCACTGGACCCGAAAGCCTTTATCGATGAGCGCTTCGGTCTTCCGACCGTCAAGGACATCATCGCCGAGCTTGAAAAGCCTGGCCGCGACCCGCGCCCGAGCTTCAAGACCGCGACATTTGCCGATGGCGTGGATGAAATAACCGACCTGAAGCCCGGCATGCTGCTGGAAGGCACGGTGACCAACGTCGCCGCTTTCGGCGCCTTCGTGGATATCGGTGTCCATCAGGATGGTCTGGTCCATGTCAGCCAGCTGGCAGACCGCTTCATCAAGGACCCGCATGAGGTCGTCAAGGCGGGTGATGTGGTGAAGGTTCGCGTGGTGGAGGTGGATGTGAAGCGCAAGCGCATCGGCTTGACCATGCGCAAGGATGGCGGCGAGGCCGCTCCTCAGTCCATGCGCGAAAAAGGCAATGCCAACGCCATGCGCCACGCCACCGCCAAGCCAAAGGAGCGGGCAGAGCCCGCACAATCAGGAGGTGCGCTGGCGGCGGCTCTGGCCGAAGCCATGAAGCGTCGCTGACCCTTGGTTGAAAAAGCACCTTCCCTGATGAGGGAAGGTAGCTGTTGTTCAATGAAATCGTTCAGTATTTTTGAAAATACGACGGCTTGAAACTTTAGCGGAAAGAGATACGGTCACTTCGATAATAAGTGAGACTTAGCTTATTAAAGGGGGTAAAATGGCCTCGTCTCTGCATGCTTTGTTTGAGAAAATAGTCAAGACCGGTGATCTGGTCGTTACCGGGCCGGGAGGTCTCCATGTCTATGGAGATGGCCGCGGAAAACGCGTCGCCCTCAATTTCACCGATGAAGCGGCCATGCAGGAGATTGCCGCTGATCCGGCTCTCAAGCTGGCGGAAATCTACATGGAAGGGCGGATGTCCGTCGTTGAAGGCGACATCTATGATTTTCTGGCGCTGATCAAAAGCAACACGCTGAGCGAAGCGCTGACCTTCGGCATGGTGTGGCGCGGCATGGCCCGCATCATCGCCTCGCGCATCAAGATGCATATGCCGGTCAACCACAACAGACAGAATGTGGCGCATCATTACGATCTGAGCGCCAAGCTGTTCGACCTGTTTCTGGATGATGACTGGCAATATTCCTGCGCCTATTTCAACCCGCCCGGCATCACGCTGGATGAGGCCCAAGTCGCCAAGAAGCGGCACATCGTTGCGAAACTCATGCCAGAACCGGGACAGCGGGTGCTGGAAATCGGTTCGGGCTGGGGTGGCATGGCCATGTATCTGGCCGAAAGCTCCGACGTGGATGTAACGGGCATTACGCTCAGCGAAGAACAGTTGCGCGTGTCGCGAGATCGCGCCCAGAAGCGCGGCCTGACGGACACGGTTCGCTTCGAGCTTCAGGATTATCGCTACCTGCCTCCCGCAACGAAATACGACCGCATCGTCTCCGTCGGCATGTTCGAACATGTCGGTCCGACGCATTACAAGGAGTATTTCCACAAGGCGGCGGAAGTGCTGGAGGATGACGGCGTCATGCTGCTGCACTCCATCGGCCAGCCTTACCCGGCACTCGCCACCAACCCCTTCATCGAAAAATACATTTTCCCCGGCGGCTATATTCCTTCGCTCGCGGAAGTCACGCCTGCCATTGAGAAGGCGGGGCTGCTGGTCAAGGACATCGAAATCCTGCCCATGCACTACGCCCACACACTGCGCCACTGGCGCCAACGTTTCGTAGCGCGCAAGGCGGAAGCAGTGGCACTCTACGACGAACGCTTCTTCCGCATGTGGGAATTCTATCTCGCGGGCTCCGAAATGGCCTTCACCCATGAGAATTTCCATATCTTCCAGATCCAGCTCGCCAAGCGTGGAGGGGTGGTGCCGGATAACAGGGATTACATCGCACGAAATGAGGCGCGTTTGATGGAGTTCGAGAAGACGCGGGCGCCTTTGGAGAAGATTGTGTTTTGAGCAGATTCGTCAGCTTCCTCATTCCTGTCCTTGTGACAGGAATCCAGTCGACGCGCGTCTGCGCGGCGGGAAGAGTCTTTTCAGCCCAATGACTTGGGCTGGCTGGATTCCTGTGACGAGCACAGGAATGAGGGAGGTGACCAAATCGCCTCTTAACAAAAGCTGAAACCCAGCTACCCACTCTCGCTCCGATACGCTAAAACCCTGCCATGGTTGACCACAGCGATCTTTCTGGCCGCGTTTCGGACGCGCCGTCCAATAATTGGGTTTATCGGATTTTGCCGAGAAGCCTTTGGCCCTATGCGCAGCTGGCCCGGTGGGATCGTCCCATTGGCTGGCAGTTGTTGATGTGGCCGTGCTTCTGGTCGGCGGCGCTGGCGGCCAATGTGGCGAAGCCTCTGGGGGAATTTTCCTGGGGTATGCTGCTGTTCCACCTCTTCCTGTTTTTCGCAGGCTCCGTCGCCATGCGCGGTGCAGGCTGCACCTATAATGATCTTGTCGATCACAAGATCGATATGGCTGTGGCGCGCACGCGCTCTAGGCCGCTGCCATCGGGCAGGGTCACGCGTAGCCAAGCGAAAATCTTTATCGTGGTGCAGGCGCTCGTCGGTTTGGCCGTGCTGCTCTGCTTCAACGGTTTTTCGATCCTGCTGGGTATCGCCTCGCTGATTTTCGTCGCGATCTATCCCTTCGCCAAACGCTTCACCAACTGGCCGCAGTTCTTCCTCGGGCTTGCCTTCAACTGGGGCGCGCTGATGGGTTGGTCGGGTCAATTCGGGTCACTGTCCATTTCGCCGGTGCTGCTTTATGTGGGCGCGATTGCCTGGACGATCGGATATGACACAATCTACGCCCATCAGGACAAGGAAGACGATGTGTCTGTGGGAATCGGCTCCACGGCTCTCCTGTTCGGAGACAGGACACATGGCTGGCTGATTGGCCTTTATGGCACAACTCTGCTGTTCATGGTGCTGGCCTTCATCACGGCGGGCGTTAACGTGCTTGCTTATTCCGGCCTTGCCGTTGCGGCTTTCATGCTCGTTCGGCAAATCATGGTACTGGATATCAACAATGTGGCGCAGTGCCTTGCGCTGTTCAAATCTAACAACCGCGTGGGCGTCCTGATTTTTGCGGGCCTGCTGCTGCCGCTGATCTTTGCATAAAGAAAAGCCCGGCTGCAGGGCGCCGGGCTTTTTCTCGTCCGTACTTGAACCGCCTGTTCGGCAGGTTCCGTGGATCAGCTACGGGCGATGATTTCTTTGCCTTCGATGCGCATCGTCATGCCCAGCGAACCGGTGCTGCGGCGAACGAGGAAGCGGGGACGGCGATCTGCGAAATAGGAGTGGCGGCGGCGTGGGCGCGTCGTCTTGGTGCGCACGTTGCCGATGTGGTCTTCCAGCGGGCGGGCAACGCCATCGGCTTCCACCATCAGCATGGGAATACGGTACTTTTCCGACCAGCTGCGCCAATCGGCAGCGATGTCGCACAGGTCATGCGCCACCAGAAGCGGGATGCAGAGATCGGGATCGTCGTGGTGCAGTTCCAGCGTCACGGTAACCTGACCATCGCCATGGTCGATTGCCCGGGCCGCGACGCCTTTGAAGGCGCGAGCGGGAAGCGCAAACGACAGCGGAAGGCCGCTTGAATTCAGAACTTTACGCAAAACTGCGCCGCGCTCATCGAGCGTGATAGCGACATCGGCTGAACCGTTACCCTTGCCATACGTCAGCTGCTGCGGGAACCGCGTGGGATCGAGCCGGAGAGTTGCGCCTGCCCATTCGGGCTTCAGAACGGTGTTGGTCATATCATGCTATCCTTGTTTTACCTGAGAGCCGTTTCATGGTCTCGTTCGGGACTTTTCGTCCTCTGATAGGGTGAAGATAGCGAGCGCATGTTCGAGACAACTTAAAAATCGAGGTTAAGAAAACTTTGCATTCCCAAATGGTTAGCAAAACGCAGCCGGGTAAGGTTTCGAATTCCTGAATTGGGATGACACCGCAGGGCGCAGCAACTGCGCGCGGAAAGGCGACAAATCCCCGGAAAACAAAACCGATCCGCCCCCGTCCGGCCTTTGCTGAAATCACTTCAACAGCAGAGCATCGCAACGGCAATAGGCAGTTGCGCGAGAGTCAAAAATGATCGGGGAAGAGTGCATAAAGCCGCCATTTCGCGGCCTTCGAGAGCGCAATTAAACGACGTCGTTAAACCGTGACGACCTTGCCGGGGTTCATGATCCCGGCTGGATCGAACGCGGTCTTGATACGTCGCATCAGGTCGAGTTCGATCGCGGGGCGGATCGCGGCCAGTTCATCGCGCTTCAGCTGGCCAATGCCATGTTCGGCAGAAATCGAGCCTCCGAAATTAAGAACGATGCCGTGCACGATTTCGTTGATCTCTCTCCACCGGGCGATGAAGGCGGTCTTGTCCGCACCGACAGGCTGGGAAATATTGTAATGAATATTGCCATCGCCCAAATGCCCGAATGCGCAGATGCGTGCGCCGGGAATGGCGTTGAGAACGCCCTTTTCCGCCGCTTCCATGAAGTCTGGAATATGCGACACAGGCACGGAGACATCGTGCTTGATGGAGCCACCCTCAGGCTTTTGCGCATCCGACATGCTTTCGCGCATGTGCCACAGCGCCTGACGCTGGCTTTCGGAAGAGGCGATGACGGCATCCTGAAGCACGCCAGCTTCGAAGCCCTGCTCCAGCAAGGTCTCGATCATGGTTTGCGCCGTTTCCGCCGAATCGGAGGTGGAAATATCGATGAGCGCATACCAAGGGTGCGGCGCTTCCAGGGGATCGCGAACACCGGGAATATGCCTCGTGGTAAATTCGATGCCGATGCGCGGCATCAGCTCGAAGCCCGTCAGCGCCGTTCCGCAGAGCGTTGAGGCACGCTCGAAAAGCTTGAGCGCGTCAGCCGGAGAGTCGAGACCGGCAAAAGCGACCTGATGGCCGAGCGGCTTTGGAAAGAGTTTCAGAACCGCGCCGGTAATGATGCCGAGCGTGCCTTCGGAGCCGATGAAGAGATCGCGCAGATCATAGCCCGTATTGTCCTTCTTGAGGCGGCGCAGACCGTCCCAGATTTCGCCGGTCGGCAGAACGACTTCAAGCCCGAGGCAAAGCTGGCGCATATTGCCATAGGCCAGAACCGCGGTGCCGCCCGCATTCGTCGCAAGGTTTCCGCCGATGCGGCAGGAGCCCTGTGAACCGAGCGACAAAGGGAACATGCGCTCAACCTTCTCAGCCGCCTTATGAACCTCATCCAGAATGCAGCCGCCATCGACAACGATGACATTGGCGACGGGATCGATATCGCGAACACGGTTCATACGCTCCAGAGAGAGAATGACGTCGCTTGCGCCGCTGCGCGGCGTCTGCCCGCCCACGAGGCCGGTGTTGCCGGTTTGCGGAACGATGGCGGTGCCGGTATCACTGGCCAGCCTCATGATGGCAGCGACTTCTTCCGTTGTTCCGGGCCGCAGCAGCAAGGGCGATGCGCCATGATACAGCCCACGATTTTCCACCAGATGCGGCTCCAGATCGGATTGCTCTCGCAGCGCATTCTTTTCCCCGACAATGGCCACGAAGCGAAGAAGCAGTTCAGTGGGCAGGGTCGTGGTCGTCATGGGCCATTTCTCCGAGATAGGATGTCAGAGGCGAGGGGCGGCGGCGCGGGCAAGCCGATCATTGATCGCTTCGCCAAGCCCAGTATTGGGGATGGGGGTGATGGCGATGCTGGTGGCGCCGCTGGCATCGGCCAGTTTCAGGTGGTCGAACAGATTGGCCGCAGCTTCGGCAAGATTTCCGTTTGCGCTGAGATTGAGAACGGTTGCGGCTTCGCCTTCGCCTTGCACCGGCTGTCCGCCAAAGCGGATCAGGGCTTCGCATTGCTCCACCGAAGTCGCGTTCAGCCGCACCGCCGCACCGGGTGCATAATGGGACGCCATCATGCCCGGTGCTTCAATGGCGGCAGATGCCTTGGCAGGGCGCACAAGCGTGACACCGGCAATGCGTTCGATATCTTCCGCAACAAGCCCACCCGGACGCAGCAGGCGCACCGCGCCATCAGGCTCAACCTTGATAATGGTGGATTCGACGCCGACAGGCGCAGACCCGCCGTCGAGAATAAGTTCTATCTTAGCTCCCAGATCGGCCTCCACATGCGCAGCGCTGGTGGAGCTTATCTTGCCCGAGCTATTGGCGCTGGGCGCGGCGAGCGGCTTGCCGAGCTTGGCAATCAACGCGCTGGCAAAACCCTTCGGGATGCGAATACCGACAGTATCGAGGCCAGCCGTGGCGAGTGCATGGATCGGGCTTCTTGGCTTCAACGGCAGGATCAGCGTCAGCGGTCCGGGCCAGAAGGCTTCCGCCAGTTTGCGGGAAACCGGATCGAAAACCGCATGTTCTTCGGCCATGGCAATATTTGCCATATGGCAGATCAGCGGATTGAATTGCGGGCGACCCTTCGTCTCGTAAATGCGCGTAATAGCGGCTGGGTTCGTCGCGTCAGCCGCAAGGCCATAGACAGTCTCGGTGGGTATGGCGACGGGAAAACCGGCTTCGAGCACACGAACGGCCTCTTGCAATGCTGCTTCCGGCTGCTGCTCGATATTGATGTGACGCGCCATTCCTGAAGGACCTTTCCTTAGGAAGGCTCTTAGAATGTTTCCGTTCGTATGGAAAGTGGGTCCAAGAGTCTGTTTGGAAACTCGGCGGCGGAGAGCCGGAGAATGATTTTTGTGTCCTGCAAGGAGAAAATCGTAGGCGATATCCTTTGATATCGGCAAGATTTTCGACGCGGCGGGGCGCGAAAAGCATCGCCGGATCGACCCGTCCGAGTTTTCAAACAGGCTCTTACAGAGAGCGAATGAACTTCCGCATCTCATCCGAGCGTGCGCCCAGCATCAACACGTTCTTCAGCGCTTCTCTTGGGTCCTGCGTCTGGAACAGCAGACCATCGCGATGGATTGACTTGTCGATAGATACGGTCGCGCCGCCATCGCTCGATTGCATTGCCACGGCAAAATACATGCGCGAACGGCTCTGGTCGATCTTGTCGAAGAATTGTTCCTCGCCGCATAATTCCGCGAAGAAATTGGCGAAATAGAAAGACCACAGGACAGGCGTGCGCTTGTCGAAGCTCGTCTTGGCTGCCGTGACATGGCAGTAACCCAGATGCGGGCTGTCATCGATCAGGCGATTGAAGACCATCTTGGGAAAATGAATGCTGTTGTGAAAGCTGTTGAGGCGCGAATGCGTCATCTCGCCCGCATCCTGCAAGCGCCGCTTGGTGATTTCCGCCACCTGCTCGTGGGAGAGATAGCACCGGTCCTGCGGCAGCCAGGCCTCTTCGAAACGAACGATGCGACCGGTGCGCAGGAACTCGGAATGGGCCGTTTTAGACCGCGCAGGCGCAAGCTTGCGCGCGTTGGCATCGAAATACCGGATCCGGGTTCCCTTCTCCACGGCTGTCATCCCCATTGAAACATATGATCTTTTTACCCGTGAGCGGTTAACAGCCCGTTTCCGAACCATTACGGGAGTTAACAATTCAACCCGCATGGAAGCGACATCATATTGCGACGACATTCTGTGCCCGTCGCACGCTAAGCGACTGTTTTGCATCGGGAAAAGACGGGAACGCGATTTTGTCGCTCATGTCGCAATTTGTCGCCAATGCGGGATCGAATGTCGCGCAATGTGGTGCTGGAAATATGCGGCAATGATTAGATGAATCCAAGATCATGCGGCAGGATTGGTTACGCTGCCGCAACCCTACCTAAGGACACGGCCATGGAACTGCGTGAAACCGTATTGCGCCAATTGAAGAACCGCCGCGAAGGCTTCAGCCTGGAGCAGCCTTTCTATGTCGACAAGGAATATTTCCAGCTCGACATGGAAAACATCTGGTATCGCGACTGGCTGTTCGTCGGCCATGATTGCGAAGTGCCGAAGGCGGGCATGTACTTCACCACGCAGATCGGTGATTACTCCGTGGTCATCGTGCGCGGCAAGGATGGCACCATTCGCGCCTTTCACAATTCCTGCCGTCACCGCGGCTCGCGCGTCTGCACCAGCCAGAAAGGCCAGTCGGCACGTCTGGTCTGTCCTTACCACCAGTGGACCTACGATCTGGACGGCAGCCTGCTTTTCGCCCGCCATATGGGCGATGATTTCGACAAGAGGAATTTCGGCCTGAAGCCGGTCGCCTGCCAGTCCGTCGCCGGTTACGTCTTCATCTGTCTGGCCAATGAGCCGATGGATTTCGCCCCCGTGCGGGCGGAAGTCGAAGCCTATATGGCCCCTCACCGTGTGTGGGAGGCGAAGGTCGCCCATGAAAGCACCATCATCGAAAAGGGCAACTGGAAGCTCGTCTGGGAAAACAACCGCGAGTGCTATCACTGCGCCGCAAACCACCCGGAGCTTTGCCGTACCTATCCTGAAAACCCAAGCGTGACGGGCACGGATGGCGGCGCGAGCGATCCCGAAATCGGCGGTCATTGGGCGCGCTGCGAGGCTGCGGGCCTGCCGAGCCGCTTCAAGATCGATCCGAAGGGCCAGTTCCGCGTGGCGCGCATGCCGCTGATCGGCGATGCGGAGAGCTACACCATGTCCGGCAAGCGCGCCGTTCGCCGTCCTCTATCGGACGATGTCACGATCAGCCATATCGGCGCATTGCTTCTGTTCCATTATCCGACGACATGGAACCACTTCCTTGGCGATCACATGATTTCCTTCCGCGTGCTGCCGCTGGGACCGCAGGAAACCATGGTCACGACCAAGTGGCTGGTCCACAAGGATGCGGTGGAAGGCGTGGATTACAATCTCGAAGAGCTGACCCATGTGTGGAACGAGACCAACGATCAGGATCGCCAGATCGTCGAAGAAAACGCCTTCGGCATTCGTTCTCCGGCCTATGAGCCCGGCCCTTACTCCATGGAAGACGAGGGCGGGGTCATGCAGTTCGTCAACTGGTATGCCGATTTCATGATCGACCGGCTTTCCGGCGATAAACAAAAACTCTCAGCAGTCGCGTAACATCCATGACCATGGCCTCGACCTACAAGCATATCGATGAGATGAAGCCGTGGAGCGACCGGCTCCACATGCTGGAATGCATTTCGGTGACGCCGGAAACGCGTGATGTGATGACCTTCCTGTTTCGCTCTGAGGGCACGAACTGGTTTCGATACCTGCCGGGCCAGTTCGTAACGTTGGAACTACCGGTCGGGCCCGAGCCGCTGTTTCGCACCTATACGCTGTCCTCCAGCCCTTCGCGCCCGTACGCGCTGGCAGTAACTGTGAAGGCGCAGCAGGGCAGCATCGGCACGCGCTGGATGTTCGATAATCTGCGCCCCGGAATGCGCATCCGCGCGCTGGGGCCGCTGGGGGATTTCTCTTACGTCAAGCATCCGGGTGAGAAGTACCTCTTTATCTCTGCGGGCTCCGGTATCACGCCGATGATGTCGATGGTGCGCGATATGAGCGACCGCGCGCCGCAAAGCGACATCTCCTTCATCAACTGCTCGCGCACGCCCTCCGATATCGTTTTCCGCCACGAGCTGGAATATCTTGCCCGCTTCATGCCCAATCTTTCGCTGGGCTTCATCGTGGAAAGCTGTGGTCGCACGGAACTCTGGTCCGGGCTTCGTGGCATGGTGGACAAGGCAAAGATTGCGCTGCTCTCCCACGATTTCATGGACCGCACCGTCTTTTGCTGCGGCCCCGAGCCGTTCATGGCGGCGGTCAGCTCCATGCTGGAGGCATCCGGCTTCGATATGGATCGCTACCATCAGGAAAGCTTCTCGCCTGCCGCGCCTGTCGTCGTTGGAGAAAGCGCGCTGGAGGCGGATGGCGAGGCGCTGTCCATGGTGGGCTTCAAGCTCTCCGGCAAGGACGTGCCGTGCCAGCCAGGCCAGACCATTCTCATGACCGCGCGCTCTGCTGGTGTGCGCATCGGTGCTGCCTGCGAATCCGGCATTTGCGGCACCTGCCGCGTGCTGAAGCTTTCCGGCGAGGTGGAAATGAACCACAATGGCGGTATTCTCGATGAAGATATCGAAGAGGGCTATATCCTCGCCTGCTGCTCCCGCCCGCTGACGGATGTTCAGGTTGAGGCATGACGATACCGGGCAAAGCGTTAAGACGAATACGCCCGGCCTCCATCACATCACGCTGCCTTGACCGCTAACTGATGGAACCAGTTTGCATTTCTGCCGTTACTAAAACATCTGAGGCTGCGTGACTGCGGAACCCTTCGCTTTTCCTGCCGAAAGATTGATAAAGCAGCACGACATCAACGTGCCAAAAAACGGAGGAAATTCATGCTGAATTTGCGGAAGACCAGCCTCGCCACCGCTTTTATCATGGTCCTGACGAGCTTCACGCCATCGCACGCTTTCCAGGTTCCAAGCCCCATGACGAAGCCGATTGCCGCTTCGGACAGCGTTGTAGATGTCCAGTATCGTCGCCATCATCGTGAATGGCGTCATGGCCGCGACTGGCGTCGTGACCGTGATATGCGTCGTCATGGTTTTTACAACGGCCACCGCGGCTATCGCGATCGCCGTCCGGGATATCGCTACCATAACGGCTACTGGTTCCCGCTCGCTGCCTTCGCAGCTGGCGCAATCATCGGCGGCGCAACCAATCAGGCCCGCCCGTCTTACGGCAGCAGCCACCAGCAGTGGTGTGCGAACCGTTGGCGCTCATACCGTGCTTACGACAACAGCTATCAGCCCTATAACGGCCCACGCCAACAGTGCGTGTCGCCATATCGCTAATAGCCCCGTTTACGAAAGCCCGGCCAAGCCGGGCTTTCTTGCGTTTAGTGGACGACATCCGTTCAAGTATCTGTGATCATTTCGTTAATGCTGCATTCAGGCAGGAAGTCATAAGTTTGGTGTAGTGCGGGTAGTTTCTGGAAAGGAAAGATCCGCGGGAGAATAATCGTCGTAATTCACATGTTTCCGGTAGAGTAACCGGACGTGAATGGAGGAAGTCAGATGAATAATTACATGAAAACTATTTTGGCTGCCGGTCTTTCGGCGATTGTTACTGTCGGAGCCATTGTTCCAGCGGAAGCAATGCCCATCGCCCCGGTCGCACCTGCGGCTCCGCAGGCGGACAATAATCTGGTAAACGTCCAGTACTGGCGTGACCGTGACTATGGTCCACGCTGGTATGGCGGTCACCGCGGTTATCGTGAATATCGTCCGGGCTACCGTCGCCACAATGGCTACTGGTTCCCGCTGGCAGCCTTCGGCGCCGGTGCGATCATCGGTGGTGCGCTGGCACAGCCGCGCGAAGTCTACCGACCCGTGCCGGAATATCGTCCACGCCCGGTCTATCGTGAGTATCGACCAATCGTGCGCGGTGGCCTGAGCCAGAGCCATGTGAACTGGTGCTTCGGCCGCTATCGTTCTTACGATGCCTATAGCAACACGTTCCAGCCTTACCACGGCCCACGCCAGACCTGCTATTCGCCTTACGGCTGATTGCGGTCACATAGGCTGAAAAGCAAAAGCCGTCCGGCTCTATCCGGGCGGCTTTCTTATTAAATGATGCCGACGCGCCGCAGCAGATACCAGGACAGAAGAATGGATGCGATGATGAAGCCTGCCGCATACATCGTTCCGCTGGCGCCATCGATAAAGGGCAGCGCGCTGGTATTCATGCCGAAAAACCCGGTGACCAGCGTTGGCGGAAGCAGGAAGGCCGTCATGATGGAGAGGATATAAAGATGCCGGTTCGTCTCCGAGGAAAGCTTGGAGTCGATTTCTTCATGCAGTAGCCGCGCCCGTTCCTGCAGGGCATAGACATCGTAGTCCACCGATTCCAGGCGGCTCGTCAGCCGCCCGGCAATTTCCTCGAAACCGGCAGGCATCTCATCTTCATCCGCCGCAGAGGCGCGGCGCATCAGGGTCAGCACCGTGCGCAGATGCCGGTGCAGCCGCACGACAGTCCGTCTAACGGGCGCAAGCCTGCGTCGCTCGTCGCGCGGGGTCGTGTCGTAAACATAGTCCTCGATGGCGTTCAGCTCTTCCGTCGTTTCCAGCACGAGATTGATGAGGCTGCGCTGAAACTCCGCCACAAGCGCTTCGAAAATATGCGAGGGCGTGATGTAGCGCTTCGGGTTCTTGTCAATGGCTGCACGCAGCCGGTCGACCGAGCGCAGAGGTTGAAGTCTTGTGGTGATGATGAAGCGATCGGTGAGGGCGAAATGCAGCCAGCCGAGATCACGCGTTTCCTGATCGAACTCCCGCTGAAAATCGACCAGCGTGCCATAAAGCGCACCTTCATCGACAGTGATCGAAGGATGCGTCTCATGTGTCGTGAGGCTGGCCCGCAGATTTTCGTCCAGCCCCGGAATGGCCTCCAGAAAGGACGACACCCGCGTATCCGCCAGATTGAGATGCAGCCAGAAAAAACCGTCGCTGCTTTCCATGTCGCTCCATTGCGCATCCGGCGGTAAACGCGTGCAGGGAGTTATGCCTGGGCGGAAGCGATAGGCCCAGACGAGGCCGGGAATGGCAGGGTTTTGTATATCCATTGTCATGGTCCTGAAGGGCGGGGGCCGGACGGCGAAATAGGGATTTCGGCCATGGGAAGGCCGATCATGCTGACCAGAGTTTTATGACAGTTTCACCACAGCGATAGCCCCATGGGAAGGAATTTTCAAATTGACGTTTACGTAAAAATCATTTAGCCCGAGAACACATTGCATTGTAGGCAGACGCTTCGGGAGGAGGCAGGATGTACACCGCACCGGTAGACGAAATCGCTTTTACGCTGAAACACGTGGCAGGTCTCGGTGAGGCTTTGGACGCTGGCGTGCTGGGTGATCTAGATGAAGATGTCGTTGACGCCATTCTCCATGAAGCCGGTCGTTTCGCCACCGATGAAGTTGCGCCGCTTGCCGAAATCGGCGACCGTCAGGGCTCAAAGCTTATCGACGGCAACGTGAAGACGCCCGATGGCTGGGCCGATCTTTATCGCCGCTGGGCAGAAGGCGGCTGGAACGGGCTGACTGCGCCCGAGGAATTTGGCGGGCAGAACCTGCCGCATATGCTGAATGTTGCAGCACTCGAGATGTGGAACTCCGGCTCCATGGCTTTCGCGCTCGCGCCGACGCTGACCATGGGTGCCGTCGAGGCGCTCGTAAAGCACGGCAGCGACGCGCTGAAGGCGACCTATCTGGAAAATCTCGTGACCGGTAAATGGACCGGCACGATGAACCTGACCGAGCCGCAGGCGGGTTCCGATCTCGCAGCCCTGAAATCCCGCGCCGAGCGCGCCGAAGACGGCACCTACCGCATTTTCGGCCAGAAGATTTTCATCACCTGGGGCGAACACGACGCTGCCGAAAACATCATTCACCTCGTTCTCGCGCGCCTGCCGGATGCCCCGGCGGGCACGCGCGGTATTTCGCTTTTCCTCGTGCCGAAGTTCTTACCCGATGCGGCGGGCAATCCGGGTGAGCGTAACGATCTTTTCTGCCACGCGCTCGAGCACAAGCTCGGCATCCACGGTTCGCCAACCTGCACCATGATCTTCGGTGACGGTCGGTTCGGTGAGGAAAAGGGCGCTATCGGCTGGCTGGTTGGTGAGGAAAACAAGGGCCTCGCCTGCATGTTTACCATGATGAACAATGCCCGCCTTGCCGTGGGTATGCAGGGTGTTGCCATCTGCGAAGCCGCGACGCAGAAGGCTATCGAATATGCCAGGGACCGCACGCAAGGCAAGGCGCCCGGCACCAAGGCGACCGGAATGAGCCCGATCATCGAGCATCCCGATATCGCCAGAACGCTGCTGACGATGAAGGCGCTGACGCAGGGCTCCCGCGCCATCAGCTTCGCCTGCGCCCATGCCATCGATATGAGCCACGCCAAGAGCGATGCTACGGAGCAGAAATTCTGGCAGGAGCGCGCAGCGCTGCTAACGCCAATCGCCAAATCCTTCTCCACCGATGCCGGTGTGGATGTGGCTTCGCTCGGCATTCAGGTGCATGGCGGCATGGGCTTCATTGAGGAAACCGGTGCCGCCCGCTATTTGCGCGACGCCCGCATCGCGCCGATCTATGAAGGCACGAATGGCATTCAGGCCATTGATCTCGTTCTGCGCAAGCTGCCGCTTTCAGAAGGCCAGCAGGTTCGCGGTTTTATCGGTGAATTGAAAGCCGTAGCCGATGCCGTGCGCGCCTCCAACAAGCCGGAACTCGGCGAAACGGCTCGCTATCTCGATCAGAGCCTCGCTGATCTGGAAGAGACGACCGAATGGCTGCTGGACGGCATCGCCAAGAGCGAAACGACTGCCGTTCTGGCTGGAGCAACGCCTTATCAGCGGCTCTTCGGTCTGGCGCTGACCGGCACCTACCTCGCCAAGGGCGCGCTGGCTTCCGTCGATGATGGGCAGGGCGCGAAGCGTGATGCGCTTTGCCGTTTTGCCGCCGAGAATCTTCTGGCGGAAACTACGGCCTTGAAGGACCGCGTCATCTCCGGTGCCGCAAGCCTCGAATCCGCCCGCGCCGTGCTGGCTTAAGGAGTTGCCGATGTCCGATCATATTCTCATCGAACGTCCGCAATCCGCCCCCGGCGTGCGCGTCATTCGCTTCAACCGGCCTGAGAAAAAGAACGCCATCACGGATGCGATGTACCGCACCATGATCGAGGCCTTGCAAGACGCGGATGCCGATGCGGATGTCCGCGCCATCGCCTTCCTCGGCACCGAGGGCTGCTTTTCCGCCGGTAACGACATGGCAGATTTCATGGCCTTCGCGATGTCCGGTGGCAAGGGACGCCTTGCGGCGGGAGATTTTCTCCATGCGCTCGTCGGTGTCGGGAAGCCCATCGTTTCCGGCGTCGATGGTCTCGCCATCGGTATCGGCACGACCCTGAACCTCCACTGCGATCTGACGGTGGCGTCCAGCCGCAGCCTGTTCAAGACGCCATTTGTTGATCTGGCGCTCGTGCCGGAAGCAGCCTCCAGCCTTCTCGTTCCCCGCATCATCGGACACCAGCGCGCTTTTGCGCTGCTTGCCGCAGGCGAAGGCTTTTCGGCGGAACAGGCGCGCGAAGCCGGGCTGATCTGGAAAGTCGTTTCGGAAAGCGAAGTCGAAGCGGAAACGCTGAAGATCGCCGCCAGCCTTGCAGCCAAACCACCACAGGCGCTGAAGATCGCGCGCGATCTGCTACGTGGAGATGTCGGCGAAATCCGCAAGCGGATCGATGAGGAAATCGTCCACTTCGCAAGCCAGCTTCAGAGCGCGGAAGCGCGGGCCGCTTTCGAGGCATTCATGCGGCGTTAAGCCTCTCTCGTGGAAGGTGGCGCTCTTTACGGAACCGGAACAGATAAAGCTTATTCTGCCCGTAATCGCCCTCTTTCGAGAAAGCCGCCGCCATGCGCAGAACCGCCTTCGCAACGCTTGCCATCCTGTCGTTGTTCACCGCAGCAGAAGCCGCGAGCCTTTCGGCCCCGATCATGTCCCAGCCTGCGCAGAGCGATGTGATTCAGGTCGAAAACTTCAACAGCCGTTCCGCGCCAAGCCAGAACAACAATGACCGCCGCCGCCCGGCGCGCTTCGTCTGCGTCGTCACCCCGCCAGAAAGCGCGAACCGCTCGCGCCCCTATATCTGCCCGGTCCAGCAAGGCCGAGTCGGCGGTCGCTGCCGCTGTAACGGCGTCGTCGGCAACGGCAATATCGATACGGCTTGGTAGCATCCAGCCGATCTCCTGCTCGCGGACCTGTCGTTCCCCTCATTCCTGTGACGAACACAGAAATGGGAAGGAGTGAAGCGTCTGCCTCACTTCTCCAGCGTCGCCACCGCCTCGACATGCGAAGACCACAGAAACTGGTCTACCGGCGTCACGCTCGTTACGCGATACCCGCCCGCAACCAGAATAGAAAGATCACGCGCAAGGCTGAGCGGATTGCAGCTGACGGCGACGACCTTCTTGACTGTGCTGCGCGCCAGTTCCTTGCACTGAGCTTCCGCCCCTGCACGCGGCGGATCGAAGACGACGGCGTCGTAATTCTTCAGTTCCTTGATGATCAGCGGATGGCGGAAGAGGTCTCGCTTTTCGATGCTGACGGGCTTCAGGCCTTGCGTGTTGCGTGCCGCCAGATCAAGCGCCTTCAATGGCTTGTCCTCAGCCTCGACAGCGTGCACCTTGCCAACCCTTGCCAGCCGCAGCGAGAAGGTGCCTGAACCGCAGAACAGATCGGCGATGCGCTTGGATTTGCCGACATGCGCCAGCACCAGTTCCGCCATCGCATCTTCGGCCCGCTTTGTCGCCTGCGCAAAACTGCCGGAGGGCGGGGAAACCTTGACGTCGCCGAACTCGATCACCGGCTTTTGCGGCTCGATCAGGATTTCGCCCGAGAGCGAAACTCGCGAGATGCCGCGCATGGAAAGCACGGTCTTGGTCAGCACCTGCCGCTGCTTGTCATTGACCGATTTGATGCCTTCGAACGAAATATCGAGACCGGACAATGTTTCCATCACCGTGATGCGAAACGGCTCGGCATTGGCCGTAATCGACAGGCCGATCGCGCGGATGTCATCCAGCCGGGATACGATACCGGGCCGGGAGATGGGACATTCTTCGATATCGACGATGTGATGGCTGTTGGCCTGGCTGAAGCCGAGAAGCAGACCCTTTTCGGTCTTGCGGGCAGCGAAGACGACACGGCGTCGCTCGCCGGGGCGACAGATCACCAGCGGCCCGACTTCGACATCCAGCCCCTTGGAGCGCATGGCGGACACCACGAGATTGCGCTTGAAAGCGTGATAGGCCTCATCCGCCATATGTTGCAGCGAGCAGCCGCCACAGGTGCCGTTCTTGCCATCCGGCCCGAAGTGCCGACAGGCAGGCTCGCGCCGCTCCGGCGCGGCCTCGGTGATTGACATGATCGTGCCCTGATCCTTCACGCGGGCAATCGCCACCGTTTCGCCGGGCAGCGAGAAGGGCACATAGACCGTGCCTTCGGGACAGTGCGCAATGCCATCGCCCTGTGCACCGAGGCTCTGGATTTTAACGGTCTGGGTGCTCATGGCTTTCTGCCTCCGAGAAGGAATTCTACATTGCCATCCCCACCCGCAATGGGGGAGGGGATGAGGCCGAGGCTGACCCAGCCCATGTCTTCCACCAGCCAGCGCTCCAGCTCGGCAGCAACGAGGGGCGCGGTTTCCGGCTCTTTCAACAGTCCGGCCTTACTTATGGCATCGCGCCCCGCTTCGAATTGCGGCTTGACGAGGAGAACGGCAAGCGCACCCTCCACAGCCAGATCCAGCGCGGGCGCCAGCGCCAGCTTCAGTGAAATGAACGATACGTCGGAAACGATGAAGCTGATCTCGCGATCATCGATATCGTCCAGCGTCAGGAAGCGGGCGTTCAGCCCCTCGATGCTGGTAACGCGCGGATCGGCCTCTACGCGCGGATGGATTTGTCCATGGCCCACATCGATAGCGGTCACATGCTTGGCACCCCGTTGCAGCAGCACCTCGGTAAAGCCGCCGGTGGAGGCGCCAACATCCAGACATTCGTGGCCGGTGGGGTCCAGCTTGAAATGGTCGAGCGCCGCGACAAGCTTCAGGGCCGCGCGCGAGACATAATCCTGTGCCGGGTCGTTGATCTCGATAGCGACATCCTCTGCAAAGCTGAGGCTCGGCTTGGTGACGATCTTGCCATTCACGCTCACCGTTCCGCGCGAAACGGCATCGCGCGCGCGGGAGCGGCTGGCAAACAGGCCTTTCGAGACCAGAAGCTGGTCCAGGCGTTGATTTTCGGTCGTTTTGGTCATGATGCTTGTGTCAATGACGATCAATCGACCGCAGTGCAAGCGGTTTGTGATGCGCCCGATGCCAAGTGCCGCTTTTTACCAAACGTCACTTTCTTCACTTTTGCTACATTACCCTGCGGGAACTTAAACAAAAATCAACGGCTTTCGATCACTCTGCGGCCAAGCGTAGATTATCTCGCACCTGCTGCCATGAAGGCAAAATCCTCCAGAAGAAGTGTTTGGCCTTTGCACCCCTTGGGGCTGCGCGCCACTCGACATGTCGAAGAAGAGTTCTCGATGTCTTTGAAAAATCTGCCTATTAACGTCAAGCTGATGATGACTTTCGTCGCCTTGATGGGTGTGTGCCTTGTGGCATCGGCATTTGTCTTCCTCCAGACGATTGACGCCCGCCGTCTCTCGCAGGAGCAGGTGAAAACCGCCAAGCTCATGCAGAGTGTTGATGAAGCGAAAGCAGCCATGCTGGAGCAGGTCGTCAACCAGCGCGGCTACCTGCTTTTCCGCAGCGACAGCACCTATAATGACGTTTTCGCGCAGCGCGACCAGATGCTTGCGAAGCTGAACGAGGCGCGTGGTTACGCAGCCGGTCAGCCGGACATTCTGAAATCCATCGACGACATGGAAGCCACCGCGACCGTCTTTTACAAGCAGCTCGCAGAACCGCAGATGGCAGCACGCAAGACGACGGAAGCGCCCATCAGCGAAGTCATCGAAATTGGCCGCAACCAGGCCAAGGGCCAGGTTGATGGTTTCCGCGCTGCTGCTGCCAAGATCAAGGATCAGCTCAACGCCCTGTCGCAAACGGAAGTCGGCGCACAGGAAGGCGCCCATGCCAATCTGCAATATGCGCTTCTGGGCGGCGGTGCAGCAGCCGGTGTGGTTGCCGTTCTGCTCATCTGGGCGCTTTCTCGCGCCATCGTCACGCCCATCGTCGGCATGACCAGTGCCATGAGCCGCCTTGCCAATGGCGATAATAGCGTAGAGGTTCCCGCGCTCGACCGGGGTGACGAAGTTGGCCAGATGGCAAAGGCCGTGCTTGTCTTCAAAGAAGCCGGTGCGGAGAAATCCCGTCTGGCGGATGAGAGCGATCGCATGCGCTCCGCAACGGAAGCAGACCGCCGTCGCAACGAAGCGGAGAAGGAACGCGCCGAGGCTGAGCAGATGTTTGCCCGTGAAGAACTGGCAAAGGGCCTGCAGGCGCTGGCAGATGGCAATCTGGATTATCGTATCCAGCAGCCTTTCACGGCCTTCATCGAGCCGCTTCGCCTGAACTTCAACGGCTCTCTGGATACGCTTCAGCAGACCCTGCGCAAGGTTGGCGAAAACGCAGCCGCCATCAATGCCGGCGCTTCTGAAATGTTGGCAGCAGCCGACGATCTTTCGCGCCGCACCGAACAGCAGGCTGCTTCCATCGAAGAAACAGCTGCCGCTCTGGAAGAAGTCACGACCACGGTTCGTGATAGCGCCAAGGGTGCGGAAGAGGCCGGTGCTCTGGTTCAGCGTGCCCGTGCGGGTGCCGAACAGTCCGGTACGGTCGTTCGCAAAGCGGTCGCCGCCATGCAGGAGATCGAAAAATCATCCGGCGAAATCACCAACATCATCGGCGTCATCGATGACATCGCTTTCCAGACCAACCTTCTCGCACTGAATGCAGGCGTTGAAGCCGCGCGTGCCGGTGAAGCAGGCAAGGGCTTCGCCGTAGTTGCCCAGGAAGTGCGTGAACTTGCACAGCGTTCCGCAAATGCTGCCAAGGAAATCAAGGCGCTGATCAGCACGTCCGGCCAGCACGTCGAAAACGGCGTGAACCTGGTCGATGAAACCGGCAAGGCGCTTCAGATGATCGTGGCCGAGGTGGAAGAGATCAACACCCACGTCAGCGCCATCGTCACCGCCTCGCGCGAGCAGGCAACCGGTCTTCAGGAAATCAATACGGCAGTCAACACCATGGACCAGGGCACGCAGCAGAATGCCGCCATGGTGGAACAGCAGACCGCAGCCAGCCATTCTCTGGCGCGCGAAGCCGAAGCACTGAACGGCCTGATCGGCCAGTTCAACCTCGGCGGCGGTGCCCGTACCGCGTCCTTCGCACCGACACCTGTCCCAGCCGCACCGCGCCAAACCTCCTCAGCCGCGGCCAAGCCGATCTACTCGACCAAGCCAAGCTTCACCCCCGCCGCGGTAAAAGCAACGGCACGCCCAGTCGCCTCACCCGCCCGCGCACTCGGCCAAAGCCTCGCCAAGGCTTTCGCTCCAAAGGCAGAAGCCGCAGCCGCGAAGCCTGCCGAGCAGAACTGGGAAGAGTTTTAAGATTTGACATCAGGGATGGCGGAAACGCCATCCCTTAAGCCGCCGAGCGGCAAGACGTTTCTCAGCCACTGTATCCACGTTCTCCGCACAGCTCGTACAAAAAGAATAAGCGCCCGAAAAACGGCGACATCCCGTATCGAGTGGAAGTAGAAGATTGGCATGTTGTTCGATCTTCCTGACCCTGACCTCCTCTACGCCGCCCTGCTTGCCCGCGATCACCGCTTCGATGGCCAAGCTTTCGTCTGCGTATCCTCCACTGGCGTTTTCTGTCGCCTTACCTGCCCAGCACGCAAACCCAACCGGGAAAACTGTACATTCTTCGCATCGGTCGGCGAATGTATCGAGGCTGGTTTCAGAGCCTGCAAGCGATGTCATCCCATTCAGGCCTCGGCAATGGCCGATCCCGCCGTTGCGCAGCTGATGCAGGCCCTTGACGAGCGACCTGACTTTCGTTGGTCTGAGGATCATTTGGAAAGACTGGGTTATGACGTTTCGACGGTCCGCCGCAGCTTTAAACGCCATTTCGGCATGACCTTTCTGGAGATGGCGCGCCAGCGTCGGCTGCGTGAGGGATTTCAAACTCTAGGCTCAGGACTCATTAATCGAGCCAGTAGCAGCAAGTTGCTGCGATGAGGATTGCGGATAGGAAGGTGTGAGCGCATCGGTCGTATCGGGTGGCGATGCGCCTCCAATCCTTGATCCTACCAAACATGTTCTCGATACGATATCTTTGCCTATAGAGGACTTTGTCGTAGTGGGCCGGGTTGCGTCGCTTCTTACGTGGTGGGATGCAGGGTGAAATGCCTTTGTCTTTCAATCCATTGCGGAACCAGTCGGCGTCGTAACCACGATCTGCCAGTAATTCCTTGGCGTTGGGTAGGCGATCAAGCAGGTGCCGGGCACCCTGATAGTCGCTGGCCTGACCCTGAGTGAGGAAAAACAGCAAGGGCCGTCCCAAGCCGTCGGTGACAGCGTGTAGCTTGGAATTCAGGCCGCCTTTCGTTCGTCCGATGCAGCGGGAAAGAGCCCCTTTTTTAGCAGGCTGGCTGCGGTGCGATGGGCTTTCAAATGGGTGGCATCGATCATCAGCCTGTCGGGTTGACCTGCCTTCCCCGCAAGTGCCTCGAAGATTCGGTTGAAGACGCCGAGCCTGCTCCAGCGGACGAACCGGTTATAAAGCGTCTTATGTGGACCGTATTCCTTCGGCGCATCCTTCCATTGAAGTCCATGTTTCAACACGTAAATGATGCCGCTCACGACCCTCAGATCATCCACGCGCTCGATGCCGTGGGCAAGAGGGAAATAGGGCCGGATGCGGTTGAACTGAGATGGCGTCAGCAAAAACAAATCACTCATGGCAAGTCCTCCTACCATGAGTGAATCAAAAGATCGTCAAATTGGAAAGGATGATTAATTAATAGGGCCTGAGCCTAGCTGTCGGTGGCAAAGTCATTTCCGCCCAGCATGAAGCAAGTTTCAATTCGGCAAGCGCTTTTCGCTCGGCTTTTTCCCGCCTGCTGGGCTGCACCCCCGCAGATTTGCGAGCTGGTGGCTCATTGCAGGCAACCTGGATCTCCACCCCTCTGGGAGACATGATCGCGGTTAGCAGCCGAAGTCATCTTCATTTGCTCGAATTCATCGACCGCAAGGGCCTTCCAAGCGAACTGAAGCGTTTGCAAATAACATTGAAGGAAAGGATCGGCATTGGTCGACTGCCGCCCTCAGAACAGGCAGCCGAGGAATTAAGTCATTATTTCGCGGCCCGTTCCTCATTGTTTCAGACACCCTTGGCTTTGTCGGGCAGTCCCTTCACGCAACAGGTATGGCACGCGCTGCGCCAAATCCCGGCAGGCGAAACACGCAGCTACTCCGAAGTCGCACGCGAAATTGGAAGACCTCAAGCTACACGTGCGGTCGCGCGGGCCAATGGTGCAAATCAGATTGCGCTGATGATTCCCTGCCATAGGGTCATTGGAGCAGACGGTTCTCTGACAGGGTATGGCGGAGGTCTGTGGCGCAAACAAAGACTGATCGAAATAGAACGAAAACTCAAAGAACGTCATCAGGACCAAGCAAATGGTATCTCAGCTTGAAAAGGCTCACTATTTCCACAATCTCCACACCTCCAACGAGCCGCTGATCTTGGTCAATAGCTGGGATGCGGGAAGTGCTGCTGCCTGCGTGCGTGCCGGAGCAAAGGCCGTCGCGACGAGTAGTTGGTCGATGGCAGCAGCACAAGGTTACGAAGATGGCGAGTGTTTGCCCCTTGCCGACGCGCTTAAGACCGTCTCGCGCATCATTAAAACCACCGACGTTCCTGTAACGGTCGATTTCGAAGGCGGATACACGAACGATCCGAATATCCTTGCGCAAAATATTGAGATGCTTGTCTCATTGGGTATTGTCGGATTGAACTTCGAAGATCAGATCGTAGGCGGTGATGGGCTATATGAGGCAGACGAGCAGGCGGACAGGCTGCGCATCATCCGCAAAACGGCAGATGCGTCTGGCGTTCCGATTTTCATCAACGCCCGCACCGACGTTTTTCTAAAGCCGGATGCGCGCGCCAAATCGGATGCTTTGATTACGGATGTTCTCAGGCGAGCAAATGCTTACGCGGAGGCCGGTGCCGATGGCCTTTTCGTTCCAGGGTTAACCGATCAATCTTTGATCGAATTCATTTGTGCTCGGGTGTCGCTCCCGCTCAACATCATGATCGATGGAGACACGGTCCACCCAACAGCCTACGCAAATCTTGGTGTTTCCCGAATAAGCTTCGGCCCGGCACCTTATCTGCAAATGATCTCTCATCTGGAGAGCAACGCACAGCGCGCTTTTTTAAGTCAGTGAAGTGATGAGAGTAAACGGCGCATGTCAGAAGTAGATATGCGCCGATAGAGGCAACCTCAGTCACCCTGCAAAACCAACACCAACCTGCTTCTGGCCAAGCGCCTTGAAAACCGTGGAGACAATCCCGGCGCGGTCGAGGCCCGCTTCGGCATACATGGTTTCCGGCTTTGCCTGCTCCACCCATTGGTCGGGCAGGGTCAGCGTGCGGACCTTGAGGCCCGTATCGAGCAGACCGGCGCTTGCCATGAAGTGCAGCACCTGCGCGCCGAAACCGCCGGATGAACCCTCTTCCACGGTGACCAGAACTTCGTGGTGGCTGCTTAACTGGCGAATGAGATCGAGATCGAGTGGCTTGGCAAAGCGGGCATCGGCAACCGTGGTCGGCAGGCCGGCGGCATCGAGGTCTTCGGCGGCGGCAAGACATTCGGCAAGGCGCGTGCCGAAGGAAAGAAGCGCGATCTTCGAGCCTTCCTTGATGACGCGGCCCTTACCGATTTCGAGGATCTCGCCGCGGGCGGGCATCTCGATGCCAACGCCTTCGCCGCGCGGATAGCGGAAGGAGATCGGGCCATCATCATAGGCGGCGGCGGTGCGCACCATGTGCTTCAGCTCCGCCTCATCCGATGCGGCCATCACCACCATGCCGGGCAGGGTGGCGAGAAAGGTCGTATCGAACGAACCGGCATGGGTGGGGCCATCGGCACCGACGAAACCAGCGCGGTCGATAGGGAAGCGCACCGGCAGCCCCTGAAGCGCAACATCATGCACCAGCTGGTCATAGCCGCGCTGGAGGAAGGTGGAGTAGAGCGCGCAGAACGGCTTGTAGCCTTCAGCAGCGAGGCCCGCAGCAAAGGTCACCGCATGCTGTTCGGCAATGCCGACATCGAAGGTGCGTTTGGGGAAGAGTTCCGCCAGCTTGTCCAGCCCCGTGCCGCTTGGCATGGCCGCGGTAACGCCGACGATCTTTTCGTCCAGCGTCGCTTCCTGCACCAGAGCTTCGGCGAAGACGGATGTATAGCTCGGTGCATTCGGCTTGGCTTTCGCCTGCGCACCGGTGATGACATCGAACTTGTTGACGCCGTGATACTTGTCCGCAGCCGCTTCGGCAGGAGCATAGCCCTTGCCCTTCTGCGTCACGACATGGATCAGCACCGGACCCTTCTGGTTATCGCGCACATTGCGCAGCACGGGCAGAAGATGCTCGAAGGAATGACCGTCGATGGGGCCGATATGATAGAAGCCAAGCTCCTCGAACAGCGTGCCGCCCGTTACATAGCCGCGCGCATGCGTCACGGCGCGGGTAATGGCGCGGTCGATGGTCTTGCCGAGATAGGCCGTCAGCTTCTTGCCGAAATCGCGGAAGCCCATATAGGTGCGGCCCGAGGCGAGACGGGCCAGATAGGCGCTCATGGCGCCCGTCGGCGGCGCAATCGACATGTCATTATCATTCAGGATGACGATCAGACGCGCATCCAGCGCACCGGCATTATTCAGCGCTTCGAAAGCCATGCCCGCGGACATCGAGCCATCGCCGATGATGGATATGACCTTGCGGTCGCTCTGCCCAAGCTCTGCAGCAACGGCCATGCCGAGACCGGCGGAGATGGAGGTGGAGGAGTGGCCCGCACCGAAATCGTCATATTCGCTTTCAGCGCGACGCGTGAAGCCGGAAAGCCCGTCTTCCTGCCGCAGTGTACGGATGCGGTCACGTCGCCCTGTCAGAATCTTGTGCGGATAGCACTGATGGCCGACATCGAAAATCAACCGGTCTTCGGGCGTGTTGAAAACCTTGTGGATGGCAATCGTCAGTTCCACGACGCCGAGGCCAGCACCCAGATGCCCGCCGGTCTTGGAAACGGCATCGATCATCTCGTCGCGCAATTCCCTGGCCAGTTGCGGCAGGTCGCGATCCTCGATTGCTTTGAGATCGGATGGGAATTTCACCCGGTCTAGCAATGGTGTTTCTGGCATTCCGGTCAAACTATCGGCCTTCGTGTTTTTAGAATAACGCACTCTCTAAATGGGGGAGGGCGCAGCCTTCGACAAGCTCTTAATCGTTTTAACGAATTTCAACCCTGCGGCAAAGGGACAAACTCTTCTTCGTCTCCCGGTACGATATCAAAACGCCCGGTTCTCCACTCTTCCTTGGCCTGTTCTATGCGTTCTTTTGATGACGAAACGAAATTCCACCAGATGTACCGCCGGGAATTCAGCGCAGCACCGCCAAACAGCATGATGTGGCACCCCTGCGCGCCGCCCTTCAGTGTGATGTCATCGCCAGCGCGAAATGCCAGCAATTGATCCGCCGCAAAAACATCGCCAGCAACTTCCAGCGAACCCGAAAGAATATAGATCGCCCGCTCCTCATGGTCGGCGGGGAAGGGAAACTTCGCGCCGGGCGCCAGTGAAAGGTCGGCATATAGCGTATCGGTAAAGATCTTCACCGGCGACCGCAGGCCTGCAAAATTGCCGATGACGACGCGGCCCTGAGCGCCCGTCGCATCTATGACCGGCATCGCGCTTCGCTCCGTATGGGCGAAATCCGGCGCTATCTCTTCCTTGTCATCCGGCAGGGCCAGCCACGTCTGCAAGCCGGACATGGACAGCGGATGTCCGCGCAGATTTTCCGGCGTGCGCTCCGAATGAACGATGCCACGCCCCGCCGTCATCAGATTGATATCGCCGGGACGAATGACGAGCTCCGTGCCGAGACTATCGCGATGCTTGATCTCGCCATCGAAGAGATAGGTGACTGTGGACAGGCCGATATGCGGATGCGGCTTCACATCCAGCGCCTCGTCCGCCTTCAATATCGCCGGACCCATTCGGTCGAAGAAAATGAAAGGCCCCACCAGCCGACGCTCCCGCGTTGGCAAGGCGCGGCGCACGGAAAAGCCGCCAATATCGCTAGAGCGCGGAATGATCAGGTTCTCGATGGCATCACAGGCAAAAGCATCGCCCGCTGCCGGGTCATTCCCGGGAAAAAAAGACATGGAGGTTTCTCCTGCGTGATTAATCCCGAGATTACCACGATTTGCCGGGTTAGTGAGGATTGTCTTGTGAACGGTGTGTTATCGCAGGGAGATGTACATTAACCCCGGCGAACCGAACCCCTCACCAAGAAAACCTAAGACTTCGCTTTGCGAAGATCGAGGTTTTCTATCCTCTCCCACAAGGGGACCGTTGCGTAACTTCCGACATAAGCTGATTGCCAAACGACAAATCACCTTGGCCACCGCCCTTCCTATCGAGGGGCGGTTCTAGGTTCGTGTAGGCTGGTTGATGGGTGATATGGCTGAACTGCGGACACAGTTCTCCCCTCGGCTCACGCGCTCAGCGTCACCCAGCGGCGCATGTTGAACGCCATGGCCGCAAGCAGAACCTGGGCGGATGCCTTGGCAAGACCGATGTAGCGAATGTGGCTCAGCCCCATGCGGCGCTTGAGCGTGGCAAAGGTCGTCTCGACCGCAGCGCGTCGTCTGGCCACGGCACGGTTGAAACGGCGGGCTGCGGCTTTGAGAACAGGGTGATGCTTGTTGGGGCGCTTCATCAGACCGCAGAAAATCCCGCGCTCCTTCAGCATCGCGGCCCGTTGATGTGTGTGATAGGCGCTGTCGCCCAGAACCCGCGTCTCGTCGCCCACGATCAGCAGATCGGCAGGCACGGTATCGTTGATATTGGCCGGCGTGGTGATCACCCGCCGGATCAGGCCCGAACCTTCATCCACGCCCACATGGGCCTTGTAACCATAGCTCGAACCCTGCCGACCCTTGCGCCGGGTAAACGCCGCATCCGGATCGCGTGCGCTCGTCTGCACCTTGTCTTCTTTGTCTTCAGTGCCTTCGGCACCGTTGTTCGTATCTTGAGCACGCGGCGGGCGAGCAGCTTGCGTCTCGATGACAGTCGCATCCAGCATCGTGCCGCGCCGCAGGATCAGGCCTGCGGCATCGAGCTGCCTGTCAAGCTCGCCAAACAGCTTCTCCAGAAGTTTCCGTTCCACCAGCCGGTTGCGAAAGCGGCACAGTGTCGTGTGATCGGGAACAGCCTCATCGAGGCCAATGCCACAAAAGCGGCGAAAGGAAAGGCGGTCATAGATCGCCTCCTCCAGTTCCGCATCGGACAGGCCGTAAAGCTGCTGCAGCATCAAAGCCTTGAACATCGTCAGAACAGGATAGGCAGGCCGACCGCCAGTCTCCCCATCAGGTTCAAGCGACCGCAGCACCTTCTCGAAGCGATACCACTTCACCACCGACAACAGCTTGCCCAACCGGTCCGGCCCACTGCGCACCGTCACAAGCGCATCCGCAAAGCTGAACTGAGAACCGCTCTTCATCGCCATCCAAACACCCCTTCGATCGCTCACGAACAGAGTGAATCATATCCGTAGGGTTTTGCAACAGGCCCACAAGGGTAGAGGAACGGGCGCAAGCGGCGCGGCATACGCCTTATCTCTCCGTCCTGAGCTTGTCGAAGGGGTGGGAGAGAAAGCAATTTCAACATCTTAGCGTCAGCTAAGTGTTAGAAATTGCAGGTGAGGAGCCCTGCTACGCTCGGAAAGACCTCACTCACCATCCAGCGGCTCGACACCCTGCGGCTTGCCCGCACGATCCAGCCTGATCTTTTCGATGCGCTTTTCCGCCGTCGTCAGCAGCGCTTCGCAATGCTTTTTCAGGGCTTCGCCGCGCTCGTAGATGGCGATGGATTCGTCCAGTGCCACGTCGCCGCGTTCCAGGCGGGCTACAATGCTTTCCAGCTCGGCGACGGCTTTTTCGAAAGAATAACCGCTGACATCGGCTGTGTTGGCATTTTCCGTCATGTTCAACCCTTCATCATTCTCAAAATATGCATGGCCGCCGATTCCGCCAGCCCTTCCAGATCATAACCGCCTTCCAGCAGGCTGACGACCCGGTTGCCGGCATATTTGTCCGCCATCTCCAGAATTCGCCCCGTCGCCCAATCGAAATCCTCGCCAACCAGATTGATATGCGACAGCGGATCGCGGTGATGTGCGTCGAAGCCCGCGGAGATGATGATCAGGTCCGGCGAGAAATCGGCAATTGCAGGCAGGACGCGGGATTTGAAAGCCTCGCGAAAGTGGTCGCTGCCGGTGTTGGGCGAAAGCGGCGCATTGACGATGTTGTTCTTGGCGCCCGTCTCGTTTTTATCGCCGCTCCATGGGTAAAGCGGCATCTGGTGCGTTGAGCAGAACAGCACGGACGCGTCATTCCAGAAAATATCCTGCGTGCCGTTTCCGTGGTGCACGTCCCAATCCACGATGGCCACGCGCTCTGCGCCGTGAACCTTCTGCGCATGGCGCGCGGCAATGGCGGCATTGTTGAACAGGCAGAAACCCATGGCCTTTTCGGCTTCCGCATGGTGACCGGGCGGGCGGCTGGCGACGAAGACATTGTCGGCAGCACCCTTGAACACATCATCGACCGCCGCCATCGCAGCACCAATCCCCGTCAGCGCTGCCTGAAGGCTTTTTGGCGATGCATAAGTATCGGCCTCGATACGATTGATCTCGCCATCCTCTTCCGGAATCTGCCGCATGACGGAGATGAGGTGGCTTTCGGGGTGGGTGAGAAGCACGGCATCCTCATTCGCCTGCGGTGCTTCCCTCCGGTCCAGCCGCTCGAAATTGGGATGCTCGAGCGCAATGTTCAGCGAGCGCAGGCGATCCGGGCGTTCGGGGTGCCCATCGGGCGTTATGTGTTCCAGAAATATCGGATGCTCGTAAAGCCGCGTGGCCATGATGCTAACTCCCGAAAGTTCCAGCCAAACTCAGGCGCGTTGCGGCAGCAGCGGATAACCGGCCATCACGGCACGCCCGGCAAGAGCGGCCAGCACCGCTTTGATGACATCGCCCGGAATGAACGCCATGGAGCCAAGGAACGCCTTGGTGAAGCCGATGCCAGTTGCGATGGCGAGATAGGTAATGCCAAAAGCGTAAAGAACGATGACGCCACCCGCGACGCTTGCCAGGAAGAAGCCGAGCCCCTGCGTGAGCGCCGGTTGGCTCGCCTTGACCAGACGCTCGGACAGATAGCCCGTGACGAACGCGGCAGCGATCCAGCCGATGAGGAAGCCGGTCGTCGGCGTCGTGAAGATGGAAAGACCACCACGACCGCCCGAGAGAACGGGCAGGCCGATTGCCGCGATCAGGATCGTTAGCAGGACTGCGAGTGTTCCGCGCTTTGCGCCCAGAACCACACCCGCCAGCATGACGCCGAGCGATTGCGCCGTGATCGGAACCGGAATGAAGCCAATCGGGATCGGCGGCAGCAGGCCAAGCGCGATGATGATGGCTGAAAACAGTGAGATCAGAACAAGGTCACGGGTCTTCATGGGGCTCTCCCTTTTACGTCCTTGGAGGTTTGACCTCTGAAACCGCGCGCGTCAATGGCGTCCGCTATCGCGTCGGCATCCTTCAACGTCATAATAATGAGCGGCACGAGAACGCCATGCAGCTTTACACGGTGTCCGCGCGCGCGATGCGCATCCTTCAGCGTGTTGTAGCGGTTGATGACCTCTGGCACGAACCGAACCACGAGACCGACCGCAAGGCCGATATCCGCCGCCCGCGCCAGCCCCAGTTTTTCCAGAGGGTAAAGCGCTGCCGTGATTTCATCCATGAACTGCGAAATGCTGACGCTTGCGGTAATCGCGGTGGCGAGAAGTGTAAGTGCGCTCAATCTCAAAAGCGCAATGGTCGCATCCAGCGGAGGGATGAGCAGGAAGCTGATGGCGGCTATGACGGCGATTGTCAGGAAGATCGGACGCAGCCTGATGAAGGTTTCCTGCAATCCAAGGCGTGCCTGCCACAAGAGCAGCGCCGCGAGACCGACAGCCAATGTGAGCAAAAGCGGATCACGCGTCAGAAACAGGGCGATACTGAAGGCCGCGAGCGCGATCAGTTTCACACGCGGTGAGAGGCGATAAAGCCAGCCAGTTCCTTCCGCGTAAAGGCTTTTCATTGCAGCGCAATCTCCCGGTATCGGGCAATCACATCTAAGGGCGTGCCATCGGCAACTAATTCACCTTGATTGAACAGCAACACGCGGTCGAAGCTTTCCAGCAGCGGCAGATCATGGGTGATCACGACCAGATGCTGCTCCAGCCCGTTCATCGTCTTTTCCACAAGCGCACGGTTCTTCAGGTCCAGCTGGTTCGTGGGCTCGTCCATGATCAGGATTTTCGGGCCGGTAATGGTCAGCGCCGCAAGTGCCGATAGTTGCAGCTCTCCACCGGAAAGCTCATGCGCACGGCGGTCAGCGAGATGCTCGATACCGAAACGCCGGAGGATGGTGTCTACCGCAGCCTCCACGGCGCTCTTGCTCAACTCGCGATTCTTCAAGCCAAACGCGATGTCGTCGCGGATGATCGGCAGGATGATCTGGTTTTGCGGGTTCTGGAAAACGAAGCCGACCTCTTTCAGAACCGCGTCTGCGTCCTTCACCGTATCGAGCCCGTTGACGATAACCTGCCCGCTGCTGGGCTTGGTCAGGCCGTTGATCATCCGCGCGAAAGTGGTTTTTCCCGAACCGTTGAGGCCAATAATGCCGATGCGGTGTTGGTTCAAAGACAGGTTCAGCGGCGCAAGCGCCGTTCGCCCCTCGAAACTCACCCCCGCATTCTGGAATTGAATGTCCACGCCTTATCCTTTGCCATCCTTCGCGCCTCTATAAACACAATGACGGTCAGAAAAATCAAGAACAAAAAAAGAACATTGCATTTTCATCCACAGGGCCATAGGCTTTTCACATGGCGATTCTGGTTTCGAACGAAGCAGCACGACGTATCTTTCTGGCGCGGCAGGGTCTGTCTGCAGCGCCCAACAAGGCGTTGTCGAAGGACGGTTTGCTGCAACTCATCACCGAGCTCGGCTTCGTGCAGGTGGATAGTATCGCGACGGTGGAGCGGGCTCATCACCAGATCATCTTCTCCAGAAACCAGACTTACAGACGTGAGCATCTGACGGCTCTGCTGGAAAAGGATCGGGCGCTTTTTGAGCACTGGACGCATGATGCTTCCATCCTGCCATCCGCCTTCTATCCCTATTGGAAACACCGCTTCCGCCGCCGTGAACCAATCATGCTTGAACGGTGGCGAAAATGGCAGGGGGAGGGCTTCGACGCAGCCTTTGAGGAAACTTTCCAACGCATATCGCAAAACGGCGCTGTCATGTCCCGCGACATGAAGGCGGAGGATCACCAATCCGGCGGCTGGTGGAACTGGCATCCCTCCAAGACCGCGCTGGAATATCTGTGGCATACGGGAAAGCTGGCAATATCGGGCCGCGTCAATTTCCAGAAGGTCTACGATCTCTCCGAACGCGTCATTCCTGAGCATCACCATGGGCTGGAAGTCAGCCATGATGAATTCATCGACTGGGCCTGCCGGGAGGCACTGTCGCGGCTTGGTTTTGCGACATCGGGGGAGATTTCGGCTTTCTTCGATCTGATAACGCCGCACGAGGCGAAGCATTGGGTGACGGCCCATCGTGACGAGTTGACGGAGGTGTCGCTCGTTTCCGCCAATGGTGAGAAAGAGAGAGCGTCATTCGCTTTCGCGGGCTTTTCCGGTGATCTGGAGGCGGAGGCCTCCATCCAGCCGCCGCAGCGTATCCGGGTCTTGAGCCCGTTCGATCCTCTCCTGCGCAACCGCGCCCGCACCGAACGCCTGTTCGGCTTCTTCTACCGCATCGAAGTCTTCGTGCCGGAGCCGAAGCGCCAATATGGCTATTACGTCTTCCCGCTTTTGGAGGGAGACCGCCTGATCGGACGTATCGACATGAAGGCGGAGCGCAGGAACGGTTCGCTCGATGTGAAACGCCTCTGGCTGGAAAAGGGTGTCAGGCCCTCTGCGGGCCGACTGGGAAAGCTCGATGCGGAGCTCAATCGCCTTGCAAAATTTACCGGGGTAGAGAGCGTCCGATATCTCGATGGCTGGCTAGGATAGCTTTACCCAATCGCGTTAGCGCGGCTAAAGGATATGGCGTATAATTGAGCACAATTAAATGCGGCTTGCCCTGCTTCAACCAATATCCGTCGAGCTGATCTGAATGCCGAAGCCCTCGAGCCCGACATAATGGCGCTCGCGGGTGCTGAGAAGCTTGATGGAGCTGATGCCGAGGTCTTTGAGGATTTGCGCGCCGAGGCCGATTTCCAGCCATTCTTCTTCGCGCGTGCGGGCTTCGGCATGAGCCTCGTCCGGGTCGCGTGCCTTGCGGCGGCCCGAAACCTGGCCGACACCAACGGAGCCTTCGCGCAGATAGACGATGACGCCGCGGCCTTCTTCGGCAATCTTCTGCATGTAATGCTGCACCGGCTGCTTCTTGCCGAACACATCGTCTGCGACGTTTTCAGGATGCAGGCGCACCGGAATGTCGACGCCATCGCGAATATCGCCGAAGATCACGGCCATGTGCTGCATCGGGTCCCAGGGCAGGGAGTAGGTCTGTGCCTTGGCCGGGCCGAAAGGCGTGTCGATGGTAAATGCGCTTTCCATCTCGACCAGCGTTTCCTTGCGCTGGCGATAGGCAATGAGGTCTGCAACCGATACCTGCCTCAAACCATGGGTTTCGGCAAAGGAGGAGACCTGCGGGCCGCGCATCACGGTGCCGTCGTCATTCACCAGTTCGCTGATCACGCCGATCAACGGCAGCCCTGCCAGCTTGCAGAGATCGACCGCCGCTTCCGTATGGCCGGAGCGCATCAACACGCCGCCCTCGCGGGAGATGAGGGGGAAGATATGGCCGGGGCGGGTAAAGTCGGCGGCACCCACATTCGGGTTGGCCAGATTGCGCACCGTCAGCGTCCGGTCATCGGCGGAAATGCCGGTCGTCGTTCCGTGCTTGAAATCCACCGAAACCGTGAAGGCCGTGGTATGGGCACTGTCATTTTCCGCCACCATGGCATTGAGGTTCAGCCGCTTGGCTTCCTCGCGCGGCATGGGCGCGCAGACGATGCCGGAAGTGTGGCGCACGATGAAGGCCATTTTTTCCGGCGTGCAATGCACGGCAGAAACAATTAGATCGCCTTCATTCTCCCGGTCGTCATCATCCATGACCACCACGATCTCGCCCGCCTCGAATGCGCGGATAGCTTCAACGACGCGTTTCTGATCGTAGGCCATGGGAAACTCCTCGGTTATTTCAGGCGACCGGTCTGGCCGCGATCTCGCAGATAATGGTCGGCAACCGTGCAGGCCACCATGGCTTCGCCGATGGGCACGGCGCGAATGCCGACGCATGGATCGTGGCGGCCCTTGGTGCGCACCTCGACATTGTTGCCGTCAGCATCGATAGACTGACGCTCCGTCAGGATCGAGGAGGTGGGCTTGATGGCGAAGCGCGCAACGATCGGCTGGCCGGTGGCGATGCCGCCTAGAATGCCGCCCGCGTGGTTGGACAGGAAGATCGGGTTGCCGTCATTGCCCATGCGCATCTCATCGGCGTTTTCCTCGCCGGTCAGTTCGGCAGAGGCAAAACCTTCGCCGATTTCCACGCCCTTCACGGCGTTGATCGACATGAGATTGGAGGCGATATCCTGATCGAGCTTGGCATAAAGCGGAGCGCCAAGGCCAGCAGGAACGCCCTCCGCGATGACTTCGACAACGGCGCCGATGGAGGAGCCAGCCTTGCGAATGCCATCCAGATATTCCTCCCAAACCGGCACCATATTGGCATCCGGGCAGAAGAAGGGATTTTCGTTGACCTGCGCCCAATCCCAGTTGGCGCGGTTGATCTTGTGCTTGCCGATCTGCACCAGCGCACCGCGAACGGTCATGCTGGGCACGACTTTGCGGGCCAGAGCGCCTGCGGCCACACGCGCCGCGGTTTCGCGCGCCGATGAGCGTCCACCACCGCGATAATCGCGAATGCCGTATTTCAGATCATAGGTAAAATCCGCATGGCCGGGGCGATAGCGGCGGGCGATTTCGCCGTAGTCCTTGGAGCGCTGGTCGGTGTTTTCGATCAGCATGGAAATCGGCGTGCCGGTGGTGATCATCGTCTCGCCGTCCTCATCCAGCATCACGCCGGAAAGAACTTTCACGATATCGTCTTCGCGTCGCTGCGTTACGAAGCGGCTCTGGCCGGGCTTGCGCTTGTCCATCCAGGCCTGCACTTCGGCAAGCGTAAAGCGAATACCGGGCGGGCAGCCATCCACCACGCAGCCCAGCGCCGGACCATGGCTTTCGCCCCATGTGGAAACGCGGAAGAGATGACCGAAGGTATTATGCGACATGATGTACAGACCAGACCGGGATGCGCGCCTTTGAAAGGCACGCCATTTCGAAAAATACGCGGGGTCATCTCTTAGAGCGTTTCCGTATTGAATGGAAGCGCTGCGCCCGGCATCTTTCTGCCGGATTACGAGACCTGACGCCAGAGTTGCGCCGTGGCAAAGTTGGAGAAATCCTCCGGCGACAGCGGCTTTGCGAAAGCATATCCCTGCAACAGATCGCAGCCCATATCCTTCAGCATGGCGGCGTGGGCATGGCTTTCCACGCCCTCGGCCACCGTTTCCACGCCAAGCGAGCGGGCGATGTCGATGATGGAGCGCACCAGCGAACGCTCCTGCGGCGAGGCGAGAATGGGCATGACCAGCTGCCGGTCGATCTTCAGCCGCTTCGGCTTGATGCGCAGCAGGCTGATGAGCGATGTGTGGCCCGTGCCGAAATCATCGATCTCGATATCGATGCCGAGCGCCTTGATCTTCTCGATATTGCGAACGACCTTTTCCTCGCTCTCGTCGAGGAAGATCGATTCAACCAGTTCGAACGTCACTTCGCCCGGCAGGATCGCAAGTTCCTTCAGGCTTTCCGCCAGATGCTCGTCATGCAGGCGGCGAAGGGAGACGTTGACGGAAACGCGCGGCACGTCGAGCCCCTTGAGGGTCCAGATACGCCGATCCTGAAGCGCCGTTTGCAGAACGATCCGGTCCAGCACCTGAACGACATTGAGTTCCTCGGCGATTTTGAGAAACTTGTCCGGCGTCAGCAGGCCGCGCGTCGGATGCCGCCAGCGCACCAGTGCTTCGATGCCGGCAATATCGCCCGTCTGGACACAGAATTGCGGCTGGTACCAGGTCTCGAATTCCCCATTTTCCAAGCCGGAAAGAATCTCATCGGCCATTCGCTTGTGGTTGACGAGTTCCGCCTGAAGATTTTGCGTGAAGAATTCGTAGCGGTTTCGCCCCGTCGCTTTGGCGCGGTAAAGGGCAAGGTCGGCATTGATCAGCGTCTTGCGCGCGTCATGGGTGTTGCTTTCTCCAAAGGCAATGCCGATGGAAACGCCGCAGCGGCAGGTGAAACCCTGAAAATCGAAGGGATGCTTGAAAGCGGCAATGATATGCGTGGCCACCGATTTGACGTGATCCTTGTCGCCCACTTCCGTAATCAGGATGACGAATTCATCACCGCCGATGCGTGCGACGATATCGCCGTCCCGCACATTGCGGTTCAGAATTTCGGCGGTGTGCACCAGCATGGCATCGCCCGCCGCGTGGCCCAGCGTGTCGTTGATCTGCTTGAAACGGTCAAGATCGAGGTGGAGAATGGCAAAGCGCTTCCGGCCTGCCTCTTCGCCCAGCGTCGCCACTCTGTCCAGTTCGAGGTCAAGACAGCGCCGGTTGGCAAGCCCTGTCAGCGGATCATGCAATGCATTGTGCTCGATCCGCGATTTCGCTTCGATAAGCTCGGCATTGCGTGCTTCCGCTTCCTCCTTCGCGGATTTCAGCTCATCCGCGATCTGCCTGTCGGCTGTAACATCGAAGGAAATGCCGACGATCTTTCGATTTCCATTGGAACGCTGATGGATCTGCCCGACAGAGCGAACGTAACGAAGTTCCCCGTTCGGCAGCACGACGCGCTGGACGCTGGAAAGGTTTCGATTGTTGGCAATCGCTTCTGCAGCGATCTCCTCGACATAGTCGCGATCATCCGGGTGGAGGCAGGCTAACCACTTTTCATGCGAAACAATACCTGTGGTGAAGGCCAGCCCATAGAGCTGATGCATCCGCCGGTCCCAATAGGTCCGGTTGTTGGTAAGATCCGCTTCCCATATGCCGCAATTATAAGACTGCAGGGCCAGATCGAGCCGCCGCGACAGTTCCATCAGGTCATGCTCGCGCGAAGACAGTTCCTGAAGCGCAAGTTCCAGCTCTGCGTTTTTAACGTCGCTGCTATATTTGGAATCCTGCAACGTCTGCGCCATCTGCATATCGGATGTCACGTCCCAGATGATGCCGGTGATGCGGCGCGCGCCATCCGGCGTCACATAGTTCGATCCGGCTGAACGCAGATAGCGCACCGAGCCATCGGCTGCGGGTATGCGATAGACCTCGGAAAGGGTTTCATGGTCGCTCTCGCATTGATGCAGAAACTGGGAAACCTTCTCCCGATCCTCCGCAATCATGGCGGCAAGCCAATCTGCCAGTGGAATTTTCTTTTCAGTCGCAAGAAAGCCGTGAAGCGCTGCCGCTCTTTCATCGAGATAGCAGGATGACCGACCGTTGATTTCCCAAAGCCCGATATTGGACGAATCCATCGCCAGCTTGAAGCGTTGCGAAAGCTGAAGAAGCTTGTCTTCGCGCGCACGCAGGTCCGTCAGATTGCGGTTGCGCTCGGCCACCAGAATAAGGGTCAGAAGAAAGGGCAGGGTGATCCAGAAGGAGTCTGGATCGAATATGTGAATGGAAATGAAGACGGCTGCTGTCACCGCAATGAGTAGAAACGTAAAAGTCTTGCTTGTGCCTCTTAAAATTCGAGAAGCCATAAATGTGATCCTACAAAGATTATCCTAAAACTGAGCAGCATTCAGTCTCTTATGGAGGCGAAACTAAAATATATTCTGAATCAAGCAGTATAGAGAAACGCTGTCTGGGCGAATTATTGGTTCATTTGACCGTTCACGAGGAAAAACTGTCTAAAGGCTTGATTATTGGTTAAAATCCATTCATCAATTATACCGAAAAAGACATGGTTGCGGGCAAATTCCGCCACATTCGGGAGACAAATCTTGTTGCATGGAAAACTGATACGCAGCCTGAAGGAAGCTAAATCCATGCGCTTGATGATTGCCGCACTTTTGGCCACTGCAAGTCTGTTCGCACCGTTGAACGGTTTCGCGCAGAGCGTCGATGTCGAATCCACCATCAGCAAGGTCGATGTGAAGGGCCTCAGCATTACGCTGGCCGATGGCAAAAACTACAAGGTGCCTGAGGAGTTCAACTTCGAAGGACTTCAACCGGGCGTGAAGGTTCTGGTCTTCTACACCGAAGTCGATGGCAAACGCGTCGTGGACGATCTGGAAGTCGTTCAGTAAGCACCGCTCACACGGTTTCGCTTACCGACACCCATTCAGCAATATTCCTGTCCGTCTCCACCCGCAGAATGCGATCCTGCGGAATTGGAATATCCGACGCCTCATCCTTGTCCATGCTGGAGACAAGCCGGAAGATGGAGCGGATGACCCCGCCATGGCAGACACAGACGGTCTTTCGCTCGACCGACGATAGCCACGCGCCGATACGCCAGGAGAGGATTTCGTAGCTTTCGGCGTCTTCCCCCGGTGGAATGAAATCCCACTTCGCGGCCTTGCGCGCCTTTACCCTGTCCGGGAATGCAAGCTTGAGCTCGGGAATGGTGTAGCCTTCCCAATCGCCGAAGGAAACTTCGACAAGGCGCGCGTCCGTACGGTAGGCGGTGGGATCGAGACCCATTGCGCCGCGCATGAGCTCCATCGTCTCGCGCGTGCGGCCTAGCGGGCTTGCGACATAGTCGAACTCCGTCGCAGCAGGGCCAAGGATATGGGAGAGGGTCTTGCCGTTCCCAACTGCCTGGGAACGACCGAAGTCATTGAGGGGAATATCCTTTTGGCCTTGCAGCCTTCTTATCGCGTTCCAGTCCGTCTGTCCGTGGCGGATAACATAGACCAGCAAAGCAAAACCCCTGTTCAAACTCTTTCGTTCAAAAGGATTGATTGCGCCGCACGTCAAAAATGTGGCGGCGCACATCACTAAAAGCTTATCGCGCCTCGCCTTGCAATTCCGTGTTCAACAGAATCGAAAACAGACGCTTATGCCTTAATCCTTTACGACAGAGATGTCGGGTGCGTCCACCGCTTTCATGCCGATCGTGTGGTAACCGGAATCCACATGGTGAACTTCACCGGTAACGCCGGTCGAAAGATCGGACAGCAGGTAGAGCGCAGACTTGCCGACTTCTTCGATGGAAACCGTGCGCTTCAGCGGCGCATTGTACTCGTTCCACTTGAGAATATAGCGGAAATCGCCAATGCCGGAGGCCGCCAGCGTCTTTATCGGACCGGCGGAAACGGCGTTGACGCGGATGCCGCGATTGCCGAGATCTACCGCCAGATAGCGCACGCTTGCTTCGAGAGCAGCCTTGGCAACGCCCATGACGTTGTAATTCGGCATGACCTTTTCCGCGCCGTAATAGGTCAGCGTCAGAATGGAGCCGCCATCGTTCATGATGGGGTCCGCACGCTTTGCAACGGCTGCCAGCGAATAGACGGAGATGTCCATAGTGCGGTTGAAGTTGTCGCGGCTGGTGTCGAGGTAACGGCCCGTCAGCTCGTCCTTGTCCGAAAACGCAATGGCGTGAACGACGAAGTCGATCTTGCCCCAATGCGCTTCGAGATTGGAGAACACCGCATCGATGGTTTCCAGATCGGTCACATCGCAATGGCCTGCCATGAAGGCGCCAAGTTCCTGGGCAAGGGGTTCCACGCGCTTCTTCAGCGCATCGCCCTGCCAGGTGAACGCCAGTTCGGCACCTGCATCGGCGCATGCCTTGGCAATGCCCCAGGCGATGGAACGGTTGTTTGCGACGCCCATGATGAGGCCACGCTTGCCAGCCATGAGGCCGGATGTCTGAGCCATTGGATGCTCCCTATACTTTAGATCGAACCTGCCTATGGCATAGGCAGAACGCCTGTTCAAGAAGGCCTCAGATCATCTCATGTAAGGGAGCGTAACAAAGGGTGCGTTGTTCACCGCTTTCAATGGCTTGTCACAGATAAAGACCTTCGCGCATATGGCGCATGAGGTCCGTTACCTTGGCGTCCGGCGTCTCCAGAAGGACGATGCGAAGTTCGACGACAAGATCGCCGAAAGTACCGTCTTCCTTCTGCAAACCCTTGGCTTCCACGTGGATTGCCTTGTCGGAACCGGACCATGCAGGCACCGTCACCCGCTGCTCTCCGCGAGGGGATTGCACCGTAGTTTCGCAGCCCAGCACGGCATCCGCCAGCGAGATAGGCAAAGTTGTGTGGATATCGTGGTTTTTCACCGTGAACGCATCGTCACGCGCAACCAGAACAGTCACCACAAGGTCGCCGCGCGCCACATCCGGCAGCTTCAGGCCCTGGCCCTTCAGCCGCACGATATGTCCATCCGTTGTTCCGGCATCGAGCGTGAAACGCACATCGCGTTCGTCCGGCATGCGGATGGTGACGGATTTCTGGTCGATGATGTCATTGACGGTTACGATGGCTTCCGCCGTCATGTCAGGTGCTTTTTCCACCGCTGTCTGCGTGCCGCGAATGCGGCGGATCAGTGCGTTGAAGAGGCTGAGCGCAATCGAGCCGCCCGCTTCATTCTTATCCTGCGCATGCGCATGATCACCCTCTGCCACGGACGAATTCTTCTCGGCTTCCGGGCGCATCTTGCCCTTGGCTTCAGCGCCGAAGATGCGTTCCAGCATATCCTCCGCGGATTCCGGCTTGGCGGTCTGATCGGTGTTTGGCGCTGAGGCAGCGGCTTCGCCGGGAGCGGCATTCGCTTTTGCATTGCGCTCCTGCGCGCGCGCCAGCTCTTCCATCAGCTTCTCGGCAGCCTTGGCGCGCTCAGCCGCCTCACGGGCCGCTTCGCGCTGCTGCATGATTGTCTGTTCGCGCTTCTTGCCTTCCGCCGCACGGCGCGCCTGATCGTAAAGGCCGCGCTTGCGCGGATCCTTCAACAGGTCATAGGCCTGGCCAATTTCGGCAAAGCGTTCCGTCGCGTCCGGATCGTCGCGATTTTGGTCTGGATGCACCGTTTTGGCCTTGGAACGCCAGGCCGCTTTTATCTCGTCCGAACCGGCATCGCGCTTGACGCCGAGAATAGAATAGGGATCACGCATCCGCACCACCAGTTACGCCTGCAATTCCGGTCTCTCCTTTCGGGGACCTGGAAACCGAAGAACACTCGCCCTGAACGTGCGAGCCTGCGATTGCGTTGCACGGTCAAGTTCTTAAAAACTGGATCGACTGTGGCAAGAAGTTGCTAATCAGACCTTTACGCACGCCCTGCGCAGGCGTGTGAAGGCCCTGTTCTCGAAGACAGGGTAAACGCTTTATTTCTGATCGAAGCGGGTCATCAGCCAGTCGCCTGTCTCAGAAAGGCATGCCTGGCCGGTGTAACTGGCAATTCCTTCGAAGGAATGGCGCGTGGTGGCGAAGTTGCGGCAGACGAAGCCTGTGCTTCTGTCTTCGCGAATGGCGGTAACGACGCCAGCGCTGCCCGTTGCCGCATTGGCCCACGGAACAGGAGAATCGGCAACCTTTACCAGATCGGCGGAGGTTACCGCATTGCGTATCGTCGCGTCGTCGGAAAGGGTAGGCGCGGTCTGCTGGTTGGGAACAGATGCCGTGGAGAGCGACCGATCGACTTTTTCTCCACCGAACAAATCCAGGCTCACACAGCCCGTCAGCATCACGGCCATCGCAACAGCAGCGGAAACATCCACCACCGATGACAGGAAGCTCTTTGTTCGACTGTTCGACTTTGCTATGACGTTCACCATCTCTTACCCAGAAACCATCTCTGGTACGCAAATCAGCTCGGGAGCATTTTATTCAATATGTCGGAAACGGGGTTAACATCTAGTGACTTCACCGAAGAAAATGAGCCTTTCGCGCTTTTCGCCGAATGGTTGCGGGATGCAACTGCATCCGAGGTGAACGATCCGAATGCGGTGGCGCTTGCTACCGTGGATGAGGATGGCATGCCAAGCGTGCGCATGGTGCTGCTGAAAGGCGCCGATGAGCGCGGCTTCGTGTTCTACACGAATTTCGAAAGCCGAAAGGGCATCGAAATCCTCGGTCAGAAGAAGGCAGCCATGTGCTTTCACTGGAAAAGCCTGCGCAGGCAGGTCCGCATCCGCGGTCTGGTGGAGGTCGTCAGCGATGAGGAGGCGGATGAATATTACGCCTCGCGTCCACGCGGCAGCCGCATCGGTGCCTGGGCGTCAAAGCAGTCGCGCCCGCTCGAAAGCCGCTTTGCGCTGGAAAAAGCCGTTGCCGAATATACCGCCAGATATGCGATTGGCGATATTCCCCGCCCGCCGCACTGGTCCGGCTTCCGCATCAGGCCGCTGACCATCGAATTCTGGCATGACCGCAAGTTCCGTCTGCATGACCGGGTGGAATTCCGTCGCGAGAGCCCGGAGACACCTTGGGCCAAGGTGCGGATGTATCCTTGATGCCCGGCTATCGGCTAAGATTTTCGGGCGCGAAAAAAAACATTCGCGCCCGGCAAGGAGCCTATCGACTCGCCGTTCGAATTATGTTCTCTTTCGCACGAACGTAAGGAGAACATAATGTTAGCTGATCTCATGCAGCAATTCGAGCAAGCGTCGGCCAGATACGCCAATGCCAATGGCATTACCCGTGATCCCGACTGGTTCATGCTGAAACTTCAGGAAGAAGTGGGCGAGGTGACGCAAGCCTGGAATCGCCTCAGCGGCAGGGGCCGCACGAGGGGTAAGACACCTGAGGAAATGCATCAGGATCTATCCGACGAAGCTGCCGATCTTCTTGGACATATTCTGCTTCTGGCAAAGCAGAACGATCTCGATCTGCTGAGCTCCATCAAGCGCAAATGGCTGTTCGACCCGCTCGATAGCCCTAATCGCTGACGCGCATGTCGGCGGTTCGCCGTAGCAATGTTGCGACTTCCATGAGGTTAACGCAAATCGCAACGCACTTCGTCTGCATCAACTCCGTCTGCGGCGCGACATCGGGCACCATCACCGTCATCATGCCAGCGGAGGATGCGGATTGTACGCCGTGATAGGAATCCTCCAGAGCAACGCAATCGGCTGGGTCGATGCCCAGAAGCCTTGCAGCTGTCAGATATGGCATCGGGGCGGGCTTTGGCTCCGTATAGTCTTCGCGCGCGACGATATGGTCGAAGCGGGGAATGAGACTAAAAGGGCCAAGATGACGGTTGACGGATTCGTGTCGGGATGAGGTGGCTATCGCACGCGGTAATCCGAGATCATCGAGCAGATCGAGGATTTCGCTCACGCCATCCTTCAGCGCCACCCCGCCCGCCATCTGGATTGCCAGATGCCGCAGCCACGCATCCCGAAACGCATCCATCGGAAAATCCGCGCCATGTTCGGCGGTAATAGTCCGCGTGATCATGTCCCATGGGCTTCCGCAAACGCGCTGGTAAAGCTCCACCGGCAGCCCATGCCCACCTTCTTCCGAAGCGGCAAGGAAAGAATCGCGATATAGTTTTTCACTCTCGATCAGCAGGCCATCCATGTCGAAGATGACCGCACGCGGCAAACGGGGAAGCAGCATGTGAAACACCTCAGCCGAACCGGAAGGGGCGTTCGCCCAAGCTCTCGAAGGGCCGGATAAGGTACCCATCCGGATCGGCAACCACGAACTGATGATTTCCCACTTCGGTCTCGCCCTTGCGATACCATTTCTCTTCCAGCGGCAGGAAAAGCTTGACGCCCGCTGTCTCCAGCTTGTCGAGAATAGGCTCGAGAGACGGAACCTGAAGCTGCAGGTTCATGCCCCGCCCGAAAGGAAACGTGATCGGAGCATTCTCCTGCTCGAATGTCCGCCCCGCGCCAATCTGATCGATCATCAATTGCGCATCGCCCAGCGCCAGATAGGTAAACCCTTCCTCGGGCCGCTCATAAACCACATGAAAGCCAAGCAGATTGCAGTAGAACATCCGGCTTTTATACCAGTCATTAACGGCGAGTTCGGGGACGAGGGCATTGGGGATGAAGGTCATTAGGTAGTTAAGCCCTCTTCGTGTTCATTCAACTGTGTTTCAGGTAGCGCAGTGCCCGTAGGGATATAAATGTGATTAAAGCTATCAAGGGTATACTGAAGCCAAAGCCAATTATTATTTCAAGGTCGGATACCTGTTCGGCATTTTCAGCACCGTAGAGTGAAACTAGCTTCTCGGCCAGCGTGGGTGGAAAAGTCGGAAACATGTCTGGGCGGGTCAGCCACAAATGCGTTATAAACGCTGAGGCTACTAGAACCCATATTGTGAAGATTGCAGCGCCTATGGTCTTTTTCATTTTACGATGACCTTTCCATAGGACTCAAGAGCTATCCCCGGGATTTTGATTTTAGGTGCTTGAAGCAGCAAGGCTCTCAATCGCTGAAAGTCTGAACGGTGTTCTACCGTTATACAGCCTTCGCTTATCCCCATCGATCCCTTGGGGTGCAATCTGAAATTTCCACGCTTGATCTGGTTGCACAAGGTTTCGTCATCGATTTTTCCGTCAGCAGCGTACAGAGCGAACCATTCGGATCGACCGCTAAATAAGTCACGTAACGGTCCTAGTAGACCGCCTGACTGTCTGTCGAAAATGTGGTACTCTCCGGGAGGTATAGGCCCCTCTCCAACTGAGCAGGCGTGCTCCCGTTTATTGGCTTGCGCCCTAAGCCCGGAAAAAGCCGGTATAGAAACGCTCTGACGGGTCAATGCACTCATAGGCAAGCCGTTTAATTCAAACGTCCAATCCATTAAATATTCTCCATACACCAGATAACCAATCTGGATATCGTGAAAACAAAAAATGGCAAAAGTTGTAACGGCGAATTTTTTATTCAATTATAGATGGAAGAATTATGCCTTCGTCCCACCCACCGTAATCTGGTCCATCCGCAGATGCGGTTGGCCGACGCCGACCGGGACCCATTGGCCTGCCTTGCCGCAATTGCCGATGCCGGTGTCGAGTTTCATGTCGTTGCCGATCATCGTTACGCGCTTCATGGCATCGGGACCGTTGCCGATGAGCATGGCACCCTTGACCGGCGCGCCGATCTTGCCGTTTTCGATAAGGTAGGCTTCCGTGCAGCCGAAGACGAATTTGCCGGAGGTGATATCCACCTGTCCGCCGCCGAAGGAAACGGCATAAATGCCCTTCTTCACGGAGGCGATGATTTCTTCCGGCGTCTTGTCGCCGCCCAGCATATAGGTGTTCGTCATGCGCGGCATCGGAACGTGGGAATATCCCTGCCGACGTCCGTTGCCGGTGGCCGTCATGCCCATCAGGCGGGCGTTCTGGCGGTCCTGCATATAGCCGACAAGCTTGCCGTTTTCGATCAGCACATTGTAGCCGGAAGGCGTGCCTTCATCGTCCACCGTCAGCGAGCCTCGGCGGCTATCGATGGTGCCGTCATCCACCACGGTTACACCGGGGGCGGCAACCATTTCGCCCAAAAGACCCGCAAAAGCCGAGGTTTTCTTGCGGTTGAAATCGCCCTCGAGGCCATGGCCAACAGCTTCATGCAGCATGACGCCGGGCCAGCCGGAGCCGAGCACGACATCCATCGTGCCCGCTGGCGCATCGATGGCCGTGAGGTTCACCAGCGCCTGCCGCAACGCCTCATCTGCGCCGCGCTGCCAGTTTTCGGTCGTGATGAAATCACCGAAGCCGACGCGCCCGCCAATGCCATAGGAGCCGCTTTCCTGCCTGTCGCCTTCGCCCGCCACGACGGAAATATTGATGCGTGTCATGGGCCGCACATCGCTGACGCGATGGCCATCGGCGCGCAGAATATCCACCACCTGCCAGCTTGCCGCAATCGAAGCGGTGACCTGGCGAACCTTCGGGTCCTTGTCGCGCAGATAGGTGTCGATCTCGGTCAGAAGCTTGACCTTTTCCTCGAAGGAGGGAGAGCCGATAGGGTTCTCATCGCCGTAAAGCTTCTTGTTGGTGCGCTGGGGTGCTGCGGCATAGGAGCCGGAATAGCCCCGTGTCACCGCGCCCACCGCACCTGCGGCGCGTTGCAGGGCGGCGGTTGAAAGCTCGCCTGCATGGGCATAGCCCACCGTTTCTCCTGCCACGGCGCGAAGGCCGAAGCCCTGATCGGTGTTGAAGCTGCCGCCCTTGAGGCGGCCATTGTCGAAGGTCAGCGATTCCGCCTGCGCGTGCTCCACGAACAGTTCACCGTCATCGGCGCCGGAAAGTGCTGCCGCGACTTGCGCTCGCAACTGTCCCTCGTCGCAATCGAAAAGCGTCAGAAGGTCTTGGGTCATCGCGTGCTCCAGGCGTCGGTATCAATCATACCCACGCATTTAAGTGGTGAGGAGCGGCGGTGCAAGTCGCATCAGGGGAGGGCGTCGTAGCCCTCGGCAAAGCCGCTCAATTCGATCGGAATACCGACACGGTCCTGATCGACGGATTCGCGCAGCGCAAATACGGCATGCTTGCCAGCGCGCAGCACCTTCATCAGCTCGTCGTCGATATCGACTTCGACATAGCATCCCTCGGCAAAGCAGCGGGTGAAATAGGCACGGCCGATATTATTATTGTCGATATATAGCTCCATGCCATCCTTCAACAGCACACCGAGCGGTGCCAGAATGCGCAGGATGCGGGATTTGCGATCCGCCGTTTTCAGCACCACGACCGACAGACCCACTTCCGGGCGGTCGTCTGCAATCACGTTCTGCATCAGCGCGCATTGCTCTTCGGATGCACCGGCGGGCTTGTCGCAGATCACGGACCAGGAGCCATGCGTCGACTTTGGCGTGCCCGGTTGCTGCTGGGCGAAGCTCACGCCCGGCGCTATGCCAGACGCGATGAGAGAAAAGCCGGCGGCGACAAAAACGGCGCGCGCGATCGGGGGCAGACGCATGGATACCTCTGGAATTCGAATCAGTGCGGCTATTTTGCCTTCCGAAGCGGGAAATGAAAGAGCCGCAGGTTTCAATTCCAAGCGAGTACGGCCAAAATAGGACCTGTGAGCCGCTATCATCTTCATCCGCAGAAATTAAATCGCCCGCCGCCCGGGCCTTTTGCGCCCAAGGCGAAGGCTGAGGTGATGCCTGAAAACGACTCAAGAAAAATGGTTCTGAACCAAAGCAAGGCGATATTGCGGCGAAGGGCAAACTGTGATTTGAAGTCTATACTATAAGCATGGATTCTGCGTCTGAGATTGATCATGATCAGGCGCGTGAGGGAGAGGTACCGTGATTAATAGGATTTTCGCAAGCTTGGCGGGCATGATCTGTCTGTTCACGGCTGTTGGCGCAAGCGCCGATCAGCCAAGGGAATGGCAGATGGGATTGCAGGAGGCTGCCACGCCAATCATGCATGAAATTCGGTGGTTTGAACAATATACCCTGTGGTTTATCGTTCCTGTCACGCTTTTCGTTCTCGTTCTACTCGTTCTCGTCGTCGTCAAGTTTCGGGCTTCTGCAAATCCTGTTCCGTCCAAGACAAGCCATAATACGGCCATCGAAGTGGTCTGGACGCTCGCACCGGTTCTGATTCTTCTTTTCATTGCATTGCCATCCTTCAACCTGCTCAATGCGCAGCTGACGCAGCCGGAAAACCCGGACCTGACGCTGAAGGCCACCGCCACCCAGTGGCAGTGGAACTATGAGTATGAAGCGCCCGCTGGGGGCGAAACGCTGGCCTTCGACAGCTACATGCTGAAGGAAGGCGACCGCGCCGCAGCAGGCAAGGAAGACAAGGCGCGCTATCCGCGCCTGCTCGCCGTCGATAATGAACTCGTCGTTCCGGTCAACAAGACCGTTCGCATGCTCGTCACCGCTGCGCCGACAGACGTCATTCACGCATTTGCAATGCCAGCCTTCGGCGTCAAGATCGATGCCGTTCCCGGTCGCCTGAACGAAACATGGTTCAAGCCCGAGAAGGAAGGCCTCTATTACGGTCAGTGCTCCGAGCTTTGCGGCAAGGACCACGCCTTCATGCCGATTGCCATTCGTGTGGTTTCCGAAGAGCAATATAAAACCTGGTATACCGCTGCCGCTTCCGATTTGAGCGGTGCGAACCGGGCGCTCATGGCTTCTGTTGATGGCCCAAGCGCCATCCGCGTTGCCGGAAACGAAACCAACTGACACGAGGAGTGAGGACAATGGCTGGACATTCCACACACGAAGATCATCACTCTCATGGTCTTGAAGCCCATCACGACGATGATGCCCATCATGATCACAAGCCGAGCTTTGCGCAGCGCTGGCTGTTTTCCACCAACCATAAGGATATCGGCACGCTCTATCTGATCTTCGCGATCATCGCCGGTATCATCGGTGGCGGCCTGTCGGTCGTCATGCGTATGGAGTTGCAGGAACCGGGCATCCAGATTTTCCACGGTCTGGCGTCCATGGTCTATGGTTTCGAAGGCGACGCTGCCATCGATGGCGGCAAGCACATGTTCAACGTGTTCACCACCGCGCATGCGCTCATCATGATCTTCTTCATGGTCATGCCCGCCATGATCGGCGGTTTCGCCAACTGGATGGTGCCGATCATGATCGGCGCGCCGGACATGGCCTTTCCGCGCCTGAACAACATTTCCTTCTGGCTGATCGTTCCGGCCTTCATCCTGCTGCTTCTTTCGCTCTTCGTGGAAGGTCCGGCGGGCGCCTACGGCGTCGGTGGCGGCTGGACCATGTATCCGCCGCTTGCCACAAGCGGCATGCCGGGACCGGCGGTCGATCTGGCGATTTTTGCGCTGCACGTTGCGGGCGCGTCCTCGATCCTCGGTGCCATCAACTTCATCACCACGATCCTGAACATGCGCGCACCGGGCATGACGCTGCACAAGATGCCGCTCTTTGCCTGGTCGGTTCTGGTTACGGCGTTCCTTCTGCTTCTATCCCTGCCGGTTCTGGCTGGCGGCATCACCATGCTTCTGACGGACCGCAACTTCGGCACCAGCTTCTTCTCGCCTGAAGGCGGCGGCGACCCGATCCTTTACCAGCACCTGTTCTGGTTCTTCGGTCACCCGGAAGTGTACATCCTGATCCTGCCCGGCTTCGGCATCATCAGCCACATCGTGTCCACCTTCTCGCGCAAGCCGATCTTCGGTTACCTCGGCATGGCCTATGCCATGGTCGCCATCGGTGCCGTCGGCTTCATCGTGTGGGCGCACCACATGTACACGGTCGGCCTGTCGCTCGAAGCGCAGCGCTACTTCGTCTTCGCAACCATGGTGATTGCGGTGCCAACCGGCATCAAAATTTTCTCCTGGATCGCGACGATGTGGGGCGGCTCGCTGACCTTCACGACACCGATGATCTGGGCAATCGGCTTCATCTTCCTCTTCACGGTGGGTGGTGTCACGGGCGTTCAGCTTGCCAATGCCGGTCTCGACCGTTCGCTGCACGACACCTATTACGTGGTGGCTCACTTCCACTACGTTCTGTCGCTCGGCGCCGTTTTCGCCATCTTCGCCGGTTGGTATTACTGGTTCCCGAAAATCACCGGCTACATGTACAGCCAGAAGATCGGCAATCTGCACTTCTGGGTCATGTTCGTCGGCGTGAACCTGATCTTCTTCCCGCAGCACTTCCTCGGCCTTGCCGGTATGCCGCGCCGTTACATCGACTATCCGGATGCCTTCGCTGGCTGGAACTACGTGTCCTCCGTCGGTTCGTATATCTCGGCAGTGGGTGTACTCATCTTCCTCTTTGGCGTATGGGAAGCCTTCGCCAAGAAGAGAGTGGCTGGCAACAACCCTTGGGGTGATGGCGCAACCACGCTGGAATGGCAGCTGTCTTCTCCGCCGCCATACCACCAGTGGGAACAGCTTCCGCGCATCCGCTGAGGCATTTTGTCCGAGCGTTTCTTCTGGCGTAACATGATAAATGTCAGTTTTACGCCAGAAGAAAGATGAAAGAAGGCGCCGCCCCGGAGCGTGGCGTCTTCTGTGAAAGCAGGAAATAATGACCGTTATCGACAATCGCGACACGCTTGCCATTGAACCGACTTCGCTTTCCGAAGCTGGCGCGCGCGATTATTTCGAGCTGTTGAAGCCGCGCGTCATGTCGCTGGTGGTCTTCACGGCTTTTGCCGGGCTCATCCTCGCGCCGGGTTCGATCAACCCCGTTCTCGGCGCCATCGCCATCCTCTGTATCGCCGTCGGTGCGGGTGCATCCGGCGCGCTGAACATGTGGTATGACGCAGATATCGATGCGGTGATGACCCGCACTGCAAAACGCCCGATCCCATCGGGCCGTGTGACGCCGGGCGAAGCGCTGGCCTTTGGCCTTACGCTGTCGGTCTTTTCCGTCGTCATTCTCGGTCTTGCGGTCAACTGGTTCGCAGCCGGTCTGCTCGCCTTCACCATCTTCTTCTATGCCGTCGTCTATACGATGTGGCTCAAGCGCTCCACGCCGCAGAACATCGTCATTGGTGGTGCTGCCGGTGCATTCCCGCCCATGCTGGGCTGGGCCTGCGTCACGGGTAACGTTTCCATCGACAGCACCATCCTGTTTCTGATCATCTTCCTCTGGACGCCCGCGCATTTCTGGGCGCTGGCGCTGTTCAAGATGCGCGATTACGGCTCCGTCGGCATTCCGATGATGCCGAATGTTGCGGGCGAACGCTCTACCAAGAACCAGATGATCGTCTATGCCGTGTTGACCATGGCCGTGGCAGTCGCGCCATATTTCACCGGCCTTGCCGGGCTTGGCTATGGCATCTTTGCCGCCGTTCTCAGCGCAATTTTCGTCATCTGTTCCATCTCCGTGCGCCGCATGCCGGATGGCGACGAGAAGATGGTGCCTGCCAAGAAGATGTTCGCCTATTCCGTCTTCTATCTTTTTGCGATCTTCTCGGGCCTGCTGGCGGATCATCTCGTGCCGTCCTTCGTGACGCTTTTCGGAGGAATTGCCTGATGGAAACGGTGAAGCTGAACGAGGCGCAGAAGAGATCGAGACGCGGGCGCAACATTGCGCTTGGCGTAGTGTTGGCGGCGCTGGTGGTGCTGTTCTACGTCATCACCATCATCAAGATCGGCGGTCACTGACCGATAGTTTGAGACCGTGGAGAGGAGGACACGATGGGAGCGAGTGAAACAAAAACGGTGAAGAAGACGAGTAACGGCTCGATCCTCGTCCTGTGCCTTGTCTTCGTCTGCGGCATGGTCGGAATGGCCTATGCCTCCGTCCCGCTTTACCGCCTCTTCTGCCAGGTCACCGGCTATAACGGCACCACGCAGCGCGTCGAGCAGTATTCCGATGTCATTCTCGACAAGACGATGAAGGTGACGTTCGACTCCAACACCTCGAATGGCCTCAACTGGGATTTCCGCCCTGTCGACAGACAGGTCGAGCCGCGAATCGGCGAGACGATACAGGTAACCTTCAAGGCGACGAACCGCTCGCCGGTGGCGACCACCGGTACCGCCGTCTTCAACGTCACGCCGATGGAGGCGGGTGCCTATTTCAACAAGGTGCAATGTTTCTGCTTTACGGAAACCACCTTGCAGCCGGGCGAAACGCTTGAAATGCCGGTGGTTTTCTTCATCGATCCCGAAATCGTAAAGGCTCGGGAAACGAAGAACATTCATACTTTGACACTGTCCTATACATTTTACCCGTCCAAGACGGAAAAACCGGTTGCGTCCTTGCCGGTAAAGACTGAACGTGACGAAACTAAACTGTGAGAGAGGGAGGCGCGGTCTCAATCGACCCGCCGCGGAATGAACGGTTCAGCGACCAAAAGTCGAGGAACGAGTTTAGTGAGATAGGGAAGAGCCTTCGGGGATTGTTCACATGGCAGATACGCATCAGAAAAATCACGACTACCATATCATAAGCCCCAGCCCGTGGCCGCTTCTGGCATCGATCGGCGCTTTCGTTCTGACCTTCGGTGGCATCTGTTACATGCGCTACCTGAATGGCGGTTCGTTCAAGCTGTTCGGGCACGAACTCGCCAATCCATGGCTGTTCTATATCGGCCTCGCCATCGTTCTCTACACCATGTACGCCTGGTGGGCGGATACGATCAAGGAAGGCGATGAGGGCAACCACACGCCGGTCGTATCCCTACATCTGCGCTATGGCATGATCATGTTCATCGCCTCGGAAGTCATGTTCTTCGTGGCATGGTTCTGGGCCTATTTCGATGCCAGCCTTTATCCGCACGAGGCCATTCAGGCGTCCCGTCTGGAATTCACCGGCGGTCAATGGCCGCCAAAGGGTATCGAGGTCATCGATCCCTGGCATCTGCCGCTCTATAACACCGTTATCCTGCTTTTGTCCGGCACCTGCGTAACCTGGGCGCACCATGCGCTGCTGCACAATGACCGTAAGGGCATGATTTCCGGCCTGGCGCTCACCGTTGCACTCGGCGTGCTCTTCTCCGCCGTGCAGGCTTATGAATACATGCACGCGCCGTTCGATTTCAAGAATTCCATCTATGGCGCCACCTTCTTCATGGCCACCGGCTTCCACGGTTTCCACGTTTTCGTCGGCACCATATTCCTGCTCGTCTGCCTGTTCCGCGCCATCTCCGGCGGCTTCACGCCAAAGCACCATTTCGGTTTCGAAGCTGCTGCCTGGTACTGGCACTTCGTGGACGTGGTCTGGCTGTTCCTCTTCTTCGCCATCTATGTCTGGGGCGGCTGGGGCGCACCTCTGGCACATTGAAGCCAGCGTGTATTGTGGTGAGGGGCGGCATCCAGCCGCCCTTTGCGTTTCTGCGACCGGAGGAGCCATGACGCAGAATATTGGTGATTTCCCGCCTGTCGATCCAATCAAGGTCGGATTGCAGGGTTGCTGCCCGCGTTGCGGCAGGGGAAAACTTTTCGATGGATTTCTGAAGATCAAGCCGAGCTGCAGTGCCTGCGGGCTGGATTATTCTTTCGCGGATGCGGGCGATGGGCCTGCCGTCTTCGTCATGCTGATCGTCGGTTTCCTCATCATGGGGCTGGCGCTCTGGTTCGATTCGCTCTTTGCGCCACCGGTATGGCTGCATGCGCTGATCTGGCTGCCGCTTGCCGTTATCGTTTCGCTGGTCCTTCTGCGCAAATTGAAGGGCATCATGGTGGCGCTGCAATATCGCAATAATGCAAGTGAAGGCAGGATCGATCATGGCTGAGCTGAGCGCCATAAAACCCTCGCAGCGCCGCCTGTGGTTCGCGGGGCCGCTGGTGCTGCTGGCCCTTGTCATTCTTCTGTCGCTCGGCACATGGCAGGTGCGGCGGCTTTACTGGAAAGAGGCTCTACTCAGCGATATCCAGCTGCGCGTTCATTCAGCGCCGGTGGAACTTGCCGAAATCGAGAGGATTTTGGCGTCGGGCGGCGATATCGAATACCGCACGGTGCGCCTGTCCGGCACCTTCGATCACGCACATGAGCGCCACTTCTTCGCCACCCATGAGGGGCAGACGGGCTATTACATCTACACGCCGCTGAAGCTGGATGACGGTCGCGAAATCTTCGTCAATCGCGGCTTCGTGCCCTATGAGATGAAAGATGCGGTAAAGCGTGAACAGGGGCAGGTGACAGGCCGTGTCACAATCGAAGGGCTTGCCCGCGCGCAGCTTGCGGCAAAACCCTCCATGATGCTGCCCGATAACGATATCGGCAAAAACATCTTCTATTGGAAAGACATCCGCGCCATGGCCGATAGTGCCGGTGTCGCACGCGCGGGTCTCGTTCCGTTTTTCGTGGATGCGAATGCCGCGCCCAATCCCGGTGGCTGGCCGAAGGGCGGCGTTACCATCATCGACCTGCCGAATAATCATCTGCAATATGCGATTACGTGGTACGGACTGGCTGCCGCCCTTGTGTTCGTGGCCGGTTTTGCCTATGTCCGGGACATAAGAGGCTCGAAAGAGTAGACCTTGAACGTGGCTCGGCGAGACATCGCAGGCCACAACAAGACCGCAAATCAGCAATAGCGACGGGCCGGATAATTTCGGCCATGCCGACGCCAGCGAAGGGGAGGCAAAAGGAGCAGGAATGAATATCGCCGTTTCCAAACCGCCCCTCACGATCCGCCTTTGCGGCCCGCGCGGCTTTTGCGCCGGTGTCGACCGTGCCATTCAGATCGTGGTTCTGGCGCTGAAGGCCTATGGCGCACCGGTCTATGTGCGCCACGAGATCGTCCATAATCGCTATGTGGTGGAAGGTCTGGAAGCCAAGGGCGCGATTTTCGTTGAAGAGCTGAACGAAATCCCGGCGGAACATCGCCAGCAGCCGGTCGTCTTTTCCGCTCACGGTGTGCCCAAGTCCGTGCCGGAAGATGCGCAGGCGCGAAACCTGTTCTATCTGGATGCGACTTGCCCGCTGGTTTCCAAAGTGCACAAGCAGGCCATGCGCCACCAGCGCCTCGGTCGCCACGTCGTCCTCATCGGCCATGCCGGTCACCCCGAAGTTATCGGCACCATGGGTCAGCTCCCCGAAGGCACCGTCTCTCTGGTCGAGACGGTGGAAGATGCCGAACGCTATCAGCCGCTCGATACGGAAAATCTCGGCTTCGTCACCCAGACCACCCTTTCCGTGGACGACACGGCTGGCGTGATCGCCAAGTTGCAGGAACGTTTTCCCGCCATGCAATCACCTGCGGCAGACAGCATCTGTTATGCCACGACCAACCGTCAGGATGCCGTCAAACAGGCCGCCCCCGGTTGTGATCTGTTCATCGTCGTCGGCGCGCCGAACTCTTCCAACTCCAAACGGCTGGTCGAAGTGGCGCTTCGCGCTGGCGCCAAGCGCTCCGTGCTGGTGCAGCGCGCAGCCGAAATCGATTGGAGCGAGATCGGCGATGTGCGCACGGTCGGCCTCTCCGCAGGAGCATCCGCGCCGGAGGTCATCGTCGATGAGATCATTCAGGCCTTCAAGGAGCGTTTCGAGACCACGCTCGATCTGGCCGTGACCGTTGAAGAAACCGAGCATTTTCTGGTGAATCGTGAGCTTCGCAATATTGAACTCACCACGGAAGACATGGCATTCGTCAATGGCAGCGCCCGCGATGCACTTCCGCCGAAAGCTGTGCTGAACAGCTGATTTACGCAAACCTTTTCGTTCAAGAGATATCCATTGGCAGTTTACACGGACATCACAGAAGATGACCTGAGACAGTTTCTCGGTCAGTACGACGTTGGCGAATTGACCTCCTATAAGGGCATTGCCGAAGGTGTCGAAAACTCCAATTTCCTGCTGCATACGACCAGCGACCCGCTGATCCTGACGCTGTACGAAAAGCGCGTGGAGAAATCGGACCTGCCGTTCTTTCTTGGCCTGATGCAGCATCTGGCCGCCAAGGGGCTTTCCTGCCCACTGCCTTTGCCGCGCCAGGATGGCGAGTTGCTGGGCGAATTGTCCGGTCGCCCTGCGGCGCTGATTTCCTTCCTTGAAGGCATGTGGCTGCGCAAGCCGGAGGCGCGCCATTGCCGCGAAGTGGGCAAGGCGCTGGCGGCGCTGCATCTGGCTGGCGAAGGTTTCGAGATAGAGCGCCCGAATGCGCTTTCCGTCGAAGGCTGGAAGGTGCTGTGGGACAAGGCGGAAGCCCGCGCCGATGAGGTTGAAGCCGGGCTTCGGGAAGAAATTCGCCCGGAGATCGATTATCTCGCGGCCCATTGGCCGAAGGACCTTCCGGCTGGTGTCATCCACGCGGATCTGTTTCAGGACAATGTCTTCTTCCTCGGCGATGAGCTTTCTGGCCTGATCGATTTCTACTTCGCCTGCAATGACCTGCTGGCCTATGACGTGTCCATCTGCCTCAACGCCTGGTGCTTCGAGAAGGACGGCGCTTATAACGTGACCAAGGGCAAGGCGCTGCTGGAAGGCTATCAATCCGTGCGACCCATGAGCGATGCGGAGCTTGATGCCCTGCCGCTTCTGGCGCGCGGCTCGGCCCTGCGCTTCTTCCTGACGCGTCTCTACGACTGGCTGACGACGCCGGAAGGCGCGCTTGTGGTGAAGAAGGACCCGCTCGAATATCTGCGCAAGCTGCGCTTCCACCGCTCCATCAGCCATGTTGCCGAATATGGATTGGCGGAATAATGAAGCACGTCGAAATTTACACCGATGGTGCCTGCTCTGGAAATCCGGGGCCGGGCGGCTGGGGCGCCGTTCTTCGTTATGGCGACGTGGAGAAGGAATTGTGCGGCGGCGAGGCGGAAACCACGAATAACCGCATGGAACTGCTGGCCGCAATCTCTGCGCTCAATGCGCTGAAGGCTCCCTGCGAGGTCGATCTTTATACGGACAGCGCCTACGTCAAGGATGGCATTACCAAGTGGATTTTCGGCTGGAAGAAAAAAGGCTGGAAGACCGCGGATAACAAGCCGGTCAAGAATGTGGAGCTCTGGCAGGCGCTCGAAACCGCGCGTGAGCGCCACAAGGTGACGTTGCACTGGGTCAAGGGCCATGCCGGGCACCCGGAAAACGAGCGCGCCGATGAACTGGCCCGCCGCGGCATGGAGCCCTTCAAACGGCGGTAATGAAACCGCGGTCTATTCGCGAACGGAACGATTCCGAACCGTGAAGAACGGATCGGCGCTTGCTTAGTTAGATGATGGGCGTGGTGGGGCGACGGCACCGTTTACCGCTCAACCGGGGCGGGTCTTGTTTGGCGGGTCTCGTAACCTATGTTCGGAAATAGCAGAAGAGGGACACTCAATGATACAGCACTGCGTTTTCCTGCGGTTCAAATCCGCTACCACCCCATCCGAAAAAACGGCGATCTACGAAGCGATTGCCGCGCTCAAAGACGTAATCCCCGGTATCACGGATATCAAATACGGCCAGAACGTCTCGCCGGAAGGCCTGAACGGCGGCTTCCTGGACGGCTTCATCGTCAACTTCGATAGCCTCGAAGCCCGCGACGAATATCTCGTCCACCCCCAGCATGTAGAGGTTGGCGATAGGCTGATCGGGCTGACCGATGGCGGGCTTGCGGGTATACTTGTGTTTGATATGGCGGTTTGAGGATTGGCGCACATCCTGAATTCGTCTGGATGTCATTTGCATCTTCATGCAGTGGGGTTGCAACAGCGCCAAAACCACCGCCGTCATCCTAGGGCTTGTCCCTAGGATCTAATCACGCTTCTGCGGATGGGACGTAGCAGATCCTCGGGACAAGCCCACTGCTGTCCGGTTTAAATTTCTGGACAAGGCGCATGACATTGATTCTACTCGGTTTCAGACGTTTCGCGGCGATCTGGACACGAACAGGAGATCAACGTCATGCGCCACCAGAATAGCGTTTTTCATCAAATACAGAAGCATGTTCCCTGGCAGGTCTTCGAAGGGCTTGTGGATAAGTACAAGGGCGATCACAGGGTTCGGCGGTTTTCGATGAAGGACCAGTTGCTGGCGCTTCTGTTTGCTCAACTTTCCGGCGCGCAAAGCCTGCGCGAGATCGAGGCAGGGCTGTCGAGCCACCGCAACCAGCTTTATCATCTGGGTGCCCACGGCGTGGCGCGCTCCACCCTTGCCGATGCCAATGCCACAAGGCCTGCGGACGTCTTTGCCGATCTGTTTTCCCATATGGCGGCTGCCGCCAGCCGAAGAACCCGTCGCCATATCCGCGATGCGGTGCGCCTGCTCGACGCCACCCGCGTCGCCGTCTCCTCCATGAGCAATGGTTGGGCCGATATGGTCAGCGGGCGCAGAGCCGCCAAGCTGCATGTCGCCTACGATCCGAATGGCGACATCCCCATGGCGATGACCATGACAGGCCAGAGAACCAACGACATCGTGCCCGCAAAGGCCATGCCGATCGAACCCGGCATGACCTATGTCTTTGATCTGGCTTACTATGATTTCGCGTGGTGGGCAGCGCTGGACCGGGCAGGCTGCCGCTTCGTCACACGGCTTAAGACCAACACGCATCTTCAGGCCGCCACCGAACAGCCTCCAAGCGAGAGCGATCACATCCTGTGCGACAGGATCGGGCTGTTGGCACAACGCATGGCGCGCTCGAGACGCAATCCCTTTTCCGAACCGTTGCGCGAGATCGCGGTGCGGATCGACACGGGCAGGACCATCCGGCTCGTCACCAACGATCTGGATGCGCCAGCCGAAGAGATTGCCGAGCTTTACAAACAGCGGGTCAAGCAGAACCTCAGGATACGCCATTTCTTCGGAGCATCCGAAAACGCCGTGCGCATCCAGACCTATGTCGCCCTCATCGCCTATCTTGTGCTGCGCATGGCGCAGGCCTGCCAGAGCGCCATCACGCAACCGCTCACCTTCACCCGCCTCGTACGCCTCAACCTCATGCACAAAAGGCGATCCGACCAACTCCTTAAACCACCCACACAACCGTCCAAATCCCCAAACCAGATGGTGCTGATGTGGGACTGAAATTTAAACCGGACAGTAGTGGGTCAAGCCCGAGGATGACGGCAGTGGGTTATTGGCTTAACCCAAGGGGCCCTAGGATGAATGTCCGCCAAAATCCCTCAACTCGACTTGCTAATAGCCGCCGCGATCTGATCCACATTGTAGCGGAACATCTTCTCATAGGTAGCAGCCGGGCCCTTGGCCTTGGAGAGTGATTCCACATAAAGCTCGCCACCCGGTTCAGCGCCGGTTGCCTTGGCGACCTGTTTCACCAAGCGTGGGTCGTTGGAGTTTTCGAAGAAATAAGTCTTCACATGTTCGGCCTTGATCTGCTCGATCAGCTTTGCCACATCGCCTGCTGAAGCTTCCGTCTCCGTCGAGACGCCGAGTGGCGACAGGAACTTCACATTGTATTCGCGTCCGAAATAGCCGAAGGCATCGTGGCTGGTGAGGATCTTGCGGCGGTCGTCAGGGATCGGGTCGAATTTCGTGTGGGCATACCGGTCCAGCTCGTCCAGCTTCTTCAGGTAAGCGGTCGCATTGGCCTTGAACTCGTCCTTATCCGCCGGGTCGGCAGCGGCGAGTGTCGTCTCGATATTTTCTACCCAAATCTTCACGTTGAGCGGGCTGTTCCACACATGCGGGTCAGTGATGGTCTTGCCGTCTTCGTCCATCTCGCGCGTCTTGATGCCATCCGAAACGGTAACGGGAGTACCCTTGTAACCGGAAGCGGAAATCAGGCGGTCCATCCAGCCTTCAAGGCCAAGCCCGCTGACGAAAACCACGTCCGCCGCCTTCAGACTTTTTGCATCGGCAGGCGAGGGCTCGAATTCGTGCGGATCGCCATCGGGTTTCACCAGGCTGGACACGCTGACATGCTTGCCGCCCACCTGCTTCACCACATCGGCCAGCACGGTGAAGGATGCGACCGCCTTCAACTCGGCTGCCGAAGCGGTTGCCGAAAATGCGATGAGGGCGGGGAGGGCGGTGGAAAGAAGCAAAAAGCGATATGGCATCGGCAGTCTCCTGATTAGGCCTTCAAGTGAGGGCGGGTGAAATAGCGGCCAGCAAGCCCCGCAGGCGCCACCAGAATGGAGAAGCCATAAATGCAGGTTGCGGCGATGATGATGGTGGGTCCGGAAGCAGTTTCCAGATGGTAGGACGCGACAAGCCCGATATAGCCAGAGGCAGCGGCACTTACCGAGGCCAGCACCAGCATGGCAGGCAGGCTGCGCGCCCAAAGCTGCGCGATTGCGGCAGGCAGCATCATCAGGCCCACGGCCATGAGAGTGCCCAGTGCCTGAAAGCTCGCAACGAGGTTGATGACGACGAGAAGCAGAAAGGCGACATGGTAGATCGGGCCGCGCCCGCCCACGGCACGCAGAAAGCCGGGATCGAAGCATTCCGTGACCAGCGGACGGTAGATGAAGGCCATAACGATGAGGGTCAGCGATGTGATCGCGCCGATCTGGTAAAGCGCTGGCGGATCGATGGCGAGAATGGTGCCGAAAAGCACATGCAGAAGATCGACATTCGAACCGTGCAGGGAAACGATCAACACGCCGATTGCAAGGGAAGCGAGATAGAAGCTCGCAAAGCTCGCATCCTCCTGAAGTGGCGTGATGCGGCTGACGATGCCGGATAAAAGCGCGACAGACAGGCCTGCGACGAGACCGCCGAGACCCATGGCGGTGAGCGAGAGCGAACCGGCGATCAGATAGCCGATGGCCGCACCGGGAAGAATGGCGTGGCTCAACGCATCGCCCATCAGGCTCATCCGCCGCAGGGCAAGCAGAACGCCGATAGGGCTTGCGCCGACGGAAAGGCACAGGCACGCGACCAGCGCGCGGCGCATGAAGCCGTAATCCTGAAACGGCGCGATGAAAAGATCATAGGCCGTCATGCCGCAGGCTCGCAAATTTCGCTCATCTCATCCCACCGCTCCGCCATGGCGCGGGCACGCAGCAGGTTGGCGGGCGACATGATGTGCTCCGTCGTGCCCCAGCCAACCAGTTCGCGGGCAATCAGCAGGGTTTGGGGAAAGTGCGCGCGCACCTGATCGAAATCATGCAGCACCGCCACCACAGTTCGTCCCTCGCCATGCCAGCGGGCTACGATGTCGAGCAGATCACGCGTCGTTCTCGCATCAATGGCGGTGAAAGGTTCATCCAGCAGAATGACCTTCGCATCCTGCACCAGCAACCGGGCGAACAGCACGCGCTGAAACTGGCCAGCAGAAAGCGAACCGATTGGCCGCTTTTCGAACCCTTCGAGACCGACGGCAGCCAGTGCCTGTCTTGCGCTGACAGTCTCATCCTTACCGATGCGACCGAATGCGCCCGCAATCTTCCATGCACCGAGAAGCACCGTGTCGAGAACGGAGATCGGGAAACGGCGGTTGATATCGGCTGCTTGCGGCAGATAACCGAAGTCGGTGCGCTTAAGCCCGTGAACGACCCGGCCCTCGGTGGCGCGCAGTTCCCCGATGATGGTTTTCAGCAGCGTCGATTTGCCCGCGCCATTCGGCCCCGTAATCGCAGTCAGGCTTCCGCTGTGGAATTCGCCCGAGATGTGATGCACCGCAGGATGCCGATCATAGGCAACGGTTAGGTTCTCAAAACGCAGGATTGTTTGACCGGTCATGAGAGTGTCACCGCCCAGAGGATCAGCAGCCAAAGGGGCAGAAGAATGAGGATAGTCAGAACCAGACGATGCGCCGCTGAGTATCTTAGCAACTGAGGAAGGCCGAAAAAACGCAACATGGCGCGCTCACATTTATGTTATACAATTACTGTAATGATATAACAAATAAGGCGGAAGAATGGCAAGGGATTTGGCTTCGTCCATGCGTTGAACGATAGGGCGACGGCAACGGAAAAGGCCCGCTGCAATGACAACGGGCCTTTCTAAAATAGCGTTGAACGCGAGACGGTGAACTGCGTATCAGAGTTGCTCGATCATCGTCGCAGCCGAGGAAACGGTTGCCTGGCCTGGGTTCTCTTCGATGTTCAGCGACTTGACGACGCCATCGTCTACCAGCATCGAGTAACGCTTGGAGCGCACGCCGAGGCCACCGGCGGACAGGTCGGCATCGAGGCCGAGCGCCTTGGTGAAGGATGCGTCCCAGTCTGCGAGGAAGTGGATTTTACCCTGGCCGCCCGAAGACTGCGCCCAAGCGCCCATGACGTGCCAGTCATTGACAGCGACGACGGCAATATCGTCCACACCGCGCGAGAGAATGGCGTCACGGTTTTCCAGATAGCCGGGAAGGTGGTTCAAAGAGCAGGTGGGCGTGAACGCGCCCGGAACCGCAAAGACGACAACCTTCTTACCGCTGAAAAGCTGGTCGGTCGTCGTTTCGACAGGGCCGTCCGCAGTCTTTTCCTTGAAGGTGGCGGAGGGCAGCTTGGCGCCGATTTTGATGGTCATGAATATCGCTCCTGTGGCAATGACGGGGCGACTATAGTGCATTTCCAGAAAAAGAATGAGGGTGAAGAGAAAAAAACGGGAAGACCGTTTTCCGACCCTTCCGCCCCGTTATTGCGCCGGAAAATCGAGCGGTGCTTCCATGGCCCTTTCGCCGGATTTAACCAGTATGTGCCAGGTTTGGCCCTTTGGATTGTAGCTCTTCGGCAGGCCTTTGATGTTCATGTAGAAGGAGAGCTTCCGCTTGTCGCGAACCAGATTCTGCGGTTCGAAATAGGCGTAGCCAGATGGTCCGGCGACGTAGATATCGACGTCCTTAGGGGCGTCTTCGGGCAGTCGCAGCTCCACGCCGAGCAGGGTCTTGTCTGGCGTGATGTGGAAGTTCTGAACCCTGAAATCATCGGATGCCTGTTCGGGCAGTATGGCGCTGCTTGCCTTGACGAACGCCATTTCCTCGTCCGTCGCCGCTGCGTTTCTGCGAAGATCGAAGCTCGCCTCGAATGGAATGCAGATGTTGAGGCATACGCCGATGAAGGCGTTCAGTTTTGCATCGTCACCGTTCCCGGCGTCCACCTGAAGCGTGAAGGGAAAGTTCACCGGCTGGTCGTATCCAATGTCGGTGATGTCGTCATTCTTGATCAGCTTGGGAACCGGAAACGACATGGAGGAGAGGCTGATGCCAGCCGCATCGGGTTTGATTTGCGGCGGAATGCCCGCTTCTCCCGGTTCACGCCAGTAGGTGATCCAGCCGGGCTTGAGGTCGATCTGCAAAACCGCGTCGATCCGTCCGCTGGCATCCGGCGGAAGGCTGATGACGCGCATGCGCCCGCCCTCGCTGGTGGCCCATTCGGTGGTATCTGCTTTGGCGCTCTGCGTGCCGGAAAGGACGGCCAGAACCATGGCGAGTGCTGCAGGAATGATGCGGCTTGCGGAGAAAAACTGAGCTATCATACTATTCGTCTAGCGCAACAGACCGGGGCCGACCAGTTACGATTTTGTCTCATTCATCATTTTCGGTTGATTGATCGTCAACTATGCCGCATCCTTAACGAATGACGAAACCAGATGCGGCGGCTTCTAAAAGCCGCGCGGCAACGGGAGGCGCTGGTGACTTTTTCGACCCTTATGGACAAGAAAGAACGCGGCTTCCTGGATGGCCAGTTTCTGATCGCCATGCCGGGGCTGGACAATAGCGCCTTCGAACGTTCCGTCATCTATATCTGCGCCCATTCGCAGGCAGGCGCGATGGGCTTCATCATCAACCGCCCTCAGCAGATTACCTTCACCGACGTCCTTCTGCATCTGAAAATCATGGACAGCAATGACGCCATCATGCTGCCTAACCGCACGCGGGAATTTCCCATCCAGTTCGGCGGTCCGGTTGAGGCGGGCAGGGGCTTCGTGCTGCATTCGGATGATTATTCGAGCGAATCCAGCATCCCGGTCAGCGATGACATCTCCTTGACGGCAACGCTCGACATCGTGCGCGCCATCTCCAATGGCCGCATGCCGCACCGCGCCACCATGCTGCTGGGTTATGCCGGATGGTCCGCCGGTCAGCTTGAAAACGAGATTGCCAATAATGGCTGGCTAAACTGCCCCGCATCCGAAGAGCTTATTTTCGACCGCTCGCTGGATGACAAATATGAGCGCGCGCTTGCGCTTATGGGTGTTGATCCTCGCATGCTTTCCGCCGAAGCGGGACATGCGTGAGAACGCACAAATTTAGCGGAACAAAAATTTACCCGTTACGTTTTCTAGCCGGTTGCCAGCACCGAGACTGGCCTGAAACTAGGGAGAAATGCAATGGGTAGCACATCCGACAAGATCGCTGGTAAGGCCAACGAAGTCGCCGGCAAGGTCAAGCAGAGCGTTGGTTCTGCCACCGGTAACGACCGTATGCGCGCAGAAGGCGCCGCTCAGGAAACCAAGGGCAAGGTTCAGTCCAGCGTTGGCAAGGCCAAGGATGCCGTAAAGGGCGCCGTTGACCGTATGTAATTGACCGGCAACCTCCACCCCAGCTGGAGGTTCGAGGAGCGCGTGTGTTCATAAACAGCACATGCGCTCTTTCTGTATCTGCCCGTTCCCGTACCATCTTCATGCCCGGAGAAACCCATGCAACTCTTTTCGTGTGCTGCCTGCGGGCAGCCCGTACATTTTGATAACCGTTCCTGCGTGCGTTGCGGCCACAGGCTCGCTTTCCTGCCGGAAACGCTGTCCATGGAAGCGCTCGATCCTGCGGGCGAGCCGGAATGGCAGCTTGTGGCCAAGCCGGACAGGAAGGTTCGTTTCTGCGCCAATGAGGTGAATGATATCTGCAACTGGGCCGTTCCGGCGGAAAGCGAAAGCCCGTTTTGCCCGGCTTGCAGCCACAACCGTCTCGTGCCTGATGTGAACACGCAGGAAGGCATCGAGCAGTGGCGGCAGATCAGTCAGGCGCAGCGGCATCTGTTCTATTCCATTCTGCGGCTGAAACTGCCGCATCCCAACCGGGATGCCGATCCTCAAGGCGGACTGGTATTCGACTTCCTCGTCGATGAGATTGCGCCGGATGGCTCCATCATTCCAGCGATGACGGGTCACGACGAAGGACTGATCGCGATCCGCGCAGCCGAAGCCGATGATGTGACGCGCGAGCAGGTTCGCGCCAACATGAACGAGCCATACCGCACCATGCTCGGCCATTTCCGCCATGAGGTGGGGCACTTCATCTGGAATAAGCTAGTTCGCGATGCCAACCTCTTCGAGCCCTTCCGCGCCGTATTCGGCGATGAGCGTGAAGATTACGGCGAGGCGCTGAAGCGCAATTACGAGCAGGGACCGCTACCCGGCTGGCAGGAAACCTTCATCAGCTCCTATGCCTCCGTGCACCCTTGGGAAGATTTTGCCGAGTGCTTCGCGCATTATCTTCACATTGTCGATACGCTGGAAACGGCCCATGCCTTCGGCATTGCCATCGAGCCGGAAGGCCATGAGGAAATGGCGACGGAAGTGGCTTTCGACCCGTACCGCGCACGCAGTGCGCAGCGTCTGGTCAATGCCTGGGTGCCGCTCAGCGTAGCGCTGAACTCCATGCAGCGCAGCATGGGGGAGGCGGATCTCTATCCCTTCGTGCTGACACCTGCGGTGGTAACCAAGCTGCAGTTCATTCATGATCTGGTTCATGGAAACGTCGCGGCGCAGGCGGGTGTCGCTATACCGCAACCCGCGCCACAACAGCAGAACGAGCAGGATCAGGCTCTTTTGACCACCTGAAAACGCTCCCGCAACAGGCGAAGTGCTGCTTCTCCTGTGTCCGGCGTGCCGAACAGGAAGCTTTGCCCGTAATGGCAGTTCATGCGGGCAAGCTCCGTTGCGTCCTCCGGCGTCTCGATGCCTTCTGCTACCACCTGCATTTCAAGCGCACGCGCCATGGCAATGATGGAGCGCAGCAGAACATTGCGCTTGTCGCTGGTATTGGCCACCAGCGCCTTGTCCAGCTTGATCGTGTCGAACGGGAAACGGGTGAGGTAAGCAAGCGACGAATAGCCGGTGCCGAAGTCATCCAGAGCGAGGCTCAAGCCCGTATCCTTGAGCTTGGCCAGAACGAGGCGGGCCTGTTCCGGGTTTTCCATCACGATGGATTCGGTCAGCTCCAGCTTCAATTGCTGCGGATTGCATCGCGTTCGCTGCAACATGCTGCGCACGTCGTTATAGAGTTCGTTGTTGAGCAACTGCGCGCTCGAAATATTCACGGAGATGAAGATCGGCAGCTTGTCGATGGCGTGCTGCCAATCCATCAGATCGGTCGCCGCACGCTCCAGCGCAAACATGCCGAGCGGCTCGATGAGCCCGGAGGCTTCGGCCACGGGAATGAATTCGCTTGGCGGAATATTGCCGCGCTTGGGGTGCTCCCAGCGCATGAGGGCTTCGAAGCCCGCCAGATCGCCATTGTCCAGCTTGATGATCGGCTGGTAGGCAAGCGAAAGCTCCTTGCGCTCGATGGCGCGGCGCAGGTCGCTCTCCATTTGCAGCCGGTCGGTGCCGGAGGTGCGGAAGGCAGGGCGGAACGGCTCGACGCGGTTGCCGCCCGCGCGTTTCGCCCGGTACATGGCCAGTTCCGCGTCGCTGAGCAGCCCGGCAGCACTTTCCTGCTGGTCGATCCATGAGACGAGGCCGATGGATGCGGTGAGGATGATTTCGCGGTTGGCGAAATTTATCGGCACCATGATCGCCTTGTTGACGGCATCCGCGAAGTCGGCAACGCGTTGCGGATCGCGCTCGGAAACGAGGATCAGGCCGAACTCGTCACCACCCAGACGCGCCAGCGTATCCTGCGGCTTCAACAGACGGCGAAGACGACGCGTCAGCGCGATCAGAATATTGTCGCCCGCAGCAATGCCCAGCGTATCGTTGACCAGCTTGTAACGGTCGATATCGATGGCCATGACCGTCGGGCGAACATTCTCGCCATCGGGCGCGAGGTTCAGCATGGATTGCAGACGGTCGAGGAAGACCTGACGGTTTGGAAGGCCGGTCAGATTGTCGTTCAACGCGTCCTGCAACAGTCGCTCGACGGAATTCTTTTGCTCCGTGATATCGGTTATGGTGCCGACGCAACGGATGATTTCACCGTTCGAGCCGAGAACCGGACGCGCACGGATTTGAAGCCAGTGGAAATGCCCATCTTCGGCGCGAATGCGGAATTCGTGGTTCAAACGGCCTTTGCGGTGGTCGAGCAGCACATCGAGCGTCGCCTTGAAACGATCCCGGTCGTCGGGATGCAGACGGGGCAGCCAGTTGCGCGCCGCGCCATGCATGGTGCCGGGGTGAAGGCCGAGCTTGATGGAGACATCGGGTGTCGTGACGATGCGGTCGCGGGTCACGTCCCAATCCCAAACCGTATCGCCGCTGCCGGTCAGCGCCAGAGACTGCCGCTCCAGATCCGAGAACAGGCCCTGCTGATAGGCACTTCCGGCAAAGGCGTGCTGAATGACAGTGAAACCAATCAAAAGCACGATCAATACGAGCCCACCGCCCAGCGCCGGTTGCACGATGTCGTTGTCCAGCTGCCCGGTCACCGTCAGCCAGCCGCCGAAGAGCCAGACGAGGATGAGCGCCCAGGAGGGTACAAGCAGAATGGCGCGGTCATAACGGTTGAAGCCGAGATAGACGATGAGCGCGATACCAGCCGTCGCGGTCAGGGCGAAGGAGACGCGCGCAATGCCCGATGCGATGGAGGGATCATAGATCGCCACGCCGAAGAGCGCGCCGAGACCGATGATCCAGGCAAATGTCGCATAGCCCAGATGCGCGTGCCACCTGTTCAGATTGAGATAGGTGAAAAGGAAGACCACGAAGCTGGAGGCGAGCGCCACTTCGGCGCCCGCCCTCCACATTCGCTCGTCACTGGACGTGACGGTGATCAGTTTCTCGAGGAAGCCGAAATCCACGCAGATATAGGCAAGAACCGCCCAAGCGAGTGCTGCCGAAGCTGGCAGAACCGAGGTGCCCTTGACGACGAAAAGAATGGTCAGAAGAACCGCGAGAAGACCGGCGATACCCAGCACGATGCCGCGATAGAGCGTAAACGCGTTGATCGTATCCTTGTAGGCTTCCGGCTCCCAGAGATAGAGCTGCGGCAACTGCGGTGTCTGAAGCTCCGCAACGAAGGTAATCACGGCACCCGGATTGAGCGTGATGCGGAAAACGTCCGCATCCGGGCTCGGCTGACGGTCCAGCGCAAAGCCTTCGCTGGGCGTAATCGCAATGATGCGCTGCGAGCCGAGATCCGGCCAGAAAAGCTTCGAATTGACTAGACGGAAATGCGGGGCGACGATAACGCGCTCGAGCTGCTCTTCCGAAACGTTGGCGAGCGCAAAAACAGCCCAGTCTCCCTGGTGAGTAGGCGAACTCGCCCGCACTTCGATGCGTCGGCGAATACCATCCGGGCCGGGGGCAGTGGAAACCTGAAAGGCTTCACCCTGATTGGCGTAGATATCGGTCGTGGCCGTCAGGTCCAGCGCATTGTCGTCGCGCGAAATCTTCACCGGCTCGAAGGCCTGAGCCTGCCCGACGAATAGCACGCAGACGAAAAACAGGACCGTGAAGCGTGCCGCCGCTGAAATATGTCCGAAAAGGCGCGACACGAGGCTAATATATGTCATCTATCCTACTGTATCCCGCCGGAAATTTGTCTGTCGCCGATAAGGGAGAACATCACATGATCCCGCCACTCGCCGTTTATTTTCAGATATTCCCGCAAGAGACCTTCCCGCTGAAATCCGGCATTTTCGAGCAGCCGGATGCTTTTGAAGTTTTCTGGAATACAGGCTGCCTCAATGCGGTGCAACTGAAGTCCGTTGAAGATGTAGGGTATTACCAGTTTTAATGCGGCAGACATATGGCCGTGACCGGCGTGAGCCTCGCCCATCCAGTATCCGATCATGCAGCTCTGCGCAGCACCTCGGCGAATATAGCCGATGGTGATGCCGCCGATCAGAGTGCCGTCGGATAGGAAGAGTAGCAGTGAGACGGCGGTGCCGGAGGAAAATTCCTGCCCGTTGCGCGTTACGCGAACGCGAAACGCGCTTTCCGTCAGCTCATCAGCACGCCAGGTCGGTTCCCATGGCTGAAGAAAGCTGCGGCTTTCCGAGCGCAACCTCTGCCACTGCTTGTAATCGGAGTAACGCGGCAATCTCAAAAGATAATCCGCGTTTCTAAGTTCAGGCGTATCGCTGTTGCGGGAGAGAAAACGCAGCATCTAGTCGTCCAACACCATGCTGCGGATCTGTGCCTGCCGTCAGCCGTTTGCCGTTATTTTTATGGATGGCGTCACAGAAAGCTCCGCCGTGATATCGGAAAGCGGCGCGAGGTTTTCCAGCGGGCCGATTGCCGACAATGTCGGAACTTTATCGAAAAACAGGCGGCCTGCAAGATCGGTCAAACGTTCGCGGGTAATGTCGCCAAGACGTGTCATCATCTCGTCATTCGGGATGGGGCGTCCATAGAGCATCATCTGCCGCGCGATCTGTCCGGCACGCGCCGCCGGGCTTTCCTGACCCATCAGCAATTGCGCCCGGATTTGCGCCCGCGCACGGTCGATTTCTTCCTGATGGATCTCTTGCGAAGACTTGCGCAATTCATCGATGATGACCGGAACGAGTTCCGGCAGATCGTTGCTGCCGGTTGCGGCATGAATGCCGAAAATGCCGGTGTCGGAAAAGCCCCAATGGAAGGCATAGACCGAGTAGCAGAGGCCGCGATACTCGCGCACTTCCTGGAAGAGGCGCGAAGACATGCCGCCGCCCAGAATGTTGGCGAGGATTTGCGAACAGTAGAAATCGCGCGCGTGGTAGGCCTTGCCCTCGAAGCCGAGCAGAACCTGCGCATCCATCAGGTCGCGCGTCTCGCGAATTTCACCGCCGGTATAGATCGCTTTTTCCAGAACCGGCGTAGATGCCGGCTTTTGCGGAAGACTGGAGAAACGCTCTTCCACCTGTTTGACGAAGGTTTCGTGATCCACTGCACCTGCGGCAACCACAAAAATACGGTCCGTCGTATAGTTGCGGCCGAGATAGTGGCGAATCTGGTTCGTGGTGAAGGATTGCACCGTCTCCGGCGTGCCGAGGATAGGACGGCCAATCGTCTGGTCGCGATAGGCGACGCCTGAGAAATTGTCGAAGATAACGTCGTCCGGCGTATCGGTGGCGGCACCGATTTCCTGAAGAATGACGTTCTTTTCCCGCTCCAGCTCGCCCTCGTCGAAGGCGGATTCGGTGAGGATATCGGCAAGGATATCCACGGCCAGCGGCACGTGGTCCTTCAGCACGCGGGCGTAATAGGATGTCGTCTCGGTGGATGTCGCAGCGTTGACTTCGCCGCCGACATTCTCGATTTCCTCGGCAATCTGGCGGGCCGTGCGCCGCGCCGTGCCCTTGAAGGCCATGTGTTCGAGAAGATGCGCGATGCCGTGCTCGTCATCCGTCTCGTTGCGTGAACCTGACTTGATCCACACCCCGAGAGCGACACTTTCGAGGTGGGGCATTCTTTCGGTGACAACCGTCAACCCGGATGCAAGCCGAGTTACGTTTACATTCATTTTCACGTCTTTCCGCGTTGCTTAGTTCTTGGCGCGAGCATGGTTGCCGATGAATGTTTCCACGGCGTCCAGCTCTGCTTCCAGAACGTCGAAACGCTCCTCCCGGTTCATGAGATCAGCAAGCCATACTGGTAGGGCAGGATCGATTGCGCAAGCGGATTTTACAGCATCCGGGAATTTCGCCGGGTGGGCGGTGGACAATGTCACCATCGGCGTATTTGTTTTTTCATGCTTTTTCGCCACAAACAGGGCTGTCGCCGTGTGCGGATCGAGAAGATAACCGGTCTCAGCCAGCGTATCGCGGATGGTTGCGGCAACCTGTTTTTCGGTCGCGCGGCCCGCGCGGAAATCGCGCTTGATGAACTTCATCGCCGCTTCCGGAATATCGAAAGCACCAGATTGCTTGAGCCCGTCCATCGAACGCTTCACGGCATCCGAATCGCGCCCATAGGCTTCGAACAGAAGGCGTTCGAAGTTGGAGGAAATCTGGATGTCCATGGAAGGCGAGGTGGTGGCGTGGACGCCACGCATCTCGTAACGGCCCGTCTTCAGCGTGCGCGCCAGAATATCGTTGTCATTGGTCGCAATCACCAGCTTGTCGATAGGCAGGCCCATCTGCTTGGCCACGTAACCGGCAAAAATATCGCCGAAATTGCCCGTCGGTACGGTAAACGACACCTTGCGATCCGGCGCGCCCAGAGAAATGGCGGCGGTGAAATAATAGACCACCTGAGCCATGATACGGGCCCAGTTGATTGAGTTGACACCGGAAAGCTTCACGCCATCGCGGAACTTGCCATCGTTGAACATATCCTTGACGAGGTTCTGGCAGTCATCGAAATTGCCGTTGATGGCAAGCGCGTGAACGTTCGAGGCGGTCGAACTCGTCATCTGGCGCTGCTGGACCGGCGAAACCTTGCCGTGCGGAAAAAGAATGAAGATGTCGGTGCGGTCGCGCCCGGCAAAAGCGTCGATGGCAGCGCCACCCGTATCGCCCGATGTCGCGCCGACGATGGTGGCGCGCTCGCCGCGCTCAGCCAGCGAGTAGTCCATCAGGCGGGCCAGAAGCTGCATCGCAACATCTTTGAAGGCCAGCGTCGTGCCGTGGAAAAGCTCCAGAATGAAGGCGTTCGGGCCAGTCTGCACCAGCGGCACCACTGCCGGATGGCGGAAGGTGGCATAGGCATCATCGATCATCGAGCGGAAGGCATCAGCGGGAATTTCGCCGCCCGTGAAACGGTAGAGAACCTCGAAGGCGATTTCCTGATAGGTCTTGCCGCGAAGCGCACGGATTTCCTTTTTCTTCATGGTCGGCCATTCGCGGGGAACATAAAGTCCACCGTCACGCGCCAGACCCGCCAGAAGCGCGTCGCAAAAACCCAGCGATGGGGCGCTGCCCCTGGTCGATACATACTTCACGGAAACAGTCCTTCGTCGTCAGCAGCTATTGCTGAAAAAGCCGTGTTCGCAGCCAATTTGCAAAATTCAGGCAAATACGAACGCAACCAATCGATTTTTTCCAGCGTCGCTGCTATAGACCATCGCCGACAGGCATGAAAGGCCAATAAATGGCATCTCCGGTCCTGTCGCGGGATAGTTTTAAAGGGTGGAATAGAGTGACAGGGAATATTTTGCGTTTATCCGTCGCAGCATCGCTGCTGGCCGTGCTTGCGGGTTGCAATTCTTCCAATCCATCGGACAGTCTGGCGGTCAATCCTCCAGCGGCGCAAGCCAATGCGATCGCCCCCGTCGTTCAGGCCAATTGCCCGACCATCACCATTCTGGACGCCAATGCCGTCCACCGCGTCTATGCTGGCGGCAATGGCGATCCGAGCAAGCTCGTCTATCAGGCCTCCCTGTCAGACACCACGCGCTCCTGCAGCATGAGCGAATCTACGCTGACCGTGAACGTGCTGGCACAGGGCCGCATCGTTCCCGGCCCGCTTTCCAAGCCCGGTCGCGTTACGCTGCCAATCCGCGTGACGGTGAAGGACGGCGACGGCGAACTTTTCTCGCAGGTAACGAATTTCGCAGTCGATGTTCCGGCGGGCTCTGCCGGCACACAATTCATCTTCAACAACCCCAACGTCGCCATCCCCAACGCCCCGGGCGGCGCTTCCCGCCAGACCAATGTTTTCATCTCGTTCGATGAAAGCGGCGCGAAAGCTGCGGGCAAGAGGGGCCGTCGCGGCTGATTTTTGTCGAATGAGGGCGGCTGTTTTATAGATCAGCCGCCTTGCGCATCGCTTCGAAAAACTCAGGCGGTAGAACATCGACAGCAGGTCGCAGGCGATCGAGTTCTTCGTCGGTCATCTCCGGAAAATCGACGGCGTCCCAATCTGCCTTATCGTAACCATGTCCGACCTCGAACTCAGTCAGCTTTTCGGTCTTGGCCATGGAAGACTTTCTCTGTTCGTGGCGGGACGGAGCGCAACTCAGACGAGGCTGCCCCAATCCGCCAATGCGGCGATCGTTGCGGGCAGGTCTTGCATGCGGGAAATCACGGTTTCTGCGCCTGCATCCGTCAGCTTGTCGGCATGGCTGGGGTAGGTGTGGGAGGCGCCGGTGAAGCCGATGACGCGCATTCCGGCGGCTCTTGCGCCGGTGATGCCGTGGACGGAATCCTCCACCACGACGACCCGCTCGGGCGAGACGTTGAACTGCTTGGCGCCATGCAGGAACACGTCCGGCTTCGGCTTGACGCGGTCGGGGCCGAGGTCTTTGGCGGAATAGATATGGCTGTCGAAATAGGGCTTCAGGCCGACCTTGGTCAGCATCATGTCCAGGCGGTGGCTGGAGGAATTGGAGCAGATGCAGCGCTGCGTGGTGAGGCGGGAGAGGGCGAATTTGACGCCTTCAATGACCTTAACGTCACGCTCCAGCCGCGCATCGAGCAGCTTTTCGGATTTTTCAAGCAGCGTCGCGGAAAGCGGAATGCTGGCTTCGCGCTCGACTTCCAGCAGAATGTTCTTCCACGTCATGCCGGAGAAGCGCTCACCCATTTCCTCGACGGAAATCGGGTAGCCCGCATCCGTCAGCAGGCGGGATTCGACCTGCGCGGCGATGATTTCGGAATCGACCAGAACGCCGTCGCAGTCGAAAATGATGAGGTCGAAGCCGCTCATGGGCGCTCCTTGATGTCGATGGGAGAATTTGAGGTCGGGCGCTTTTAGCTCATGTGAGCCGCAAGCTCAACCGGCTGATATGCAGGGCAGACCTGATGAGCGACGCTATCGCTCGACAATTCGGCGGCCTCGTCCTATGTCAGGTCATGGCCAAAAATCCGAAAACAAAGCCCGACGACACCATTGCCGCCCGGATCAGCAAGGCGCTTGCAGAGCGCATCGTGCGCGGAGAGCTCGGTCCCGGGGAGAGGTTGCGGCAGGACCATATTGCGGATGAATTCGGCGCCTCCCATGTCCCTGTTCGTGAGGCATTCAGGCGTCTGGAGGCGCAGGGGCTGGCGGTCAACATTCCACGCCGGGGCGTTCGGGTTGCCGATTTCGGGCTGGCGGATGTGCGCGAGGTGGCGGAAATGCGTGCAGCGCTGGAAGTTCTGGCCCTGCGCCACGCCATTCCCAACATGACGGGCGCCATTCTCGATGAGGCCGAAGCGGCGACGCATGAGGGGGATCGCGCGCTCGATGTGCGCCATTGGGAGGAGGCCAACCGTCGTTTCCACCGTCTGATTACCGCGCCCTGCAACATGCCGCGTCTGATGGAGGCCATAGACGGCCTGCATTCCGCTAGCGCGCGCTTTCTCTTTTCCGCCTGGCGTGCCGGTTGGGAACGGCGCACCGATACCGACCACCGGGCAATCATAGATGCGCTGCGCGCGGGGCGGACAGAAGAAGCGATCCGAATACTGGACGGCCATGTGCAGTGGATCGGGCGAACCGCTATTCGCACCCCAGCGGGAGCGACCCGCGATGCTTTTGCCATTGTCGGATAAATTATAGATAATTTTATTGGATATTAAATAGTTGAATCGATTGCGATATTGATTCTTCTGTCCACATCGCGTGCGCTTTAGCGATTTAAAATTCTCCCTAAAGTCTGGACTCCCTCCAAATTCGCTTTATCAATATCGCTGTCTTGCAAAAATTATCTATAATTTGGAGATCGCGTAAAATGACGGTTCAGACTCAAACTACGTCCCAGCCCGGCTTCTTCGATATGGCGGCGAAATCTCACATCCAGCAGGCGATCTTCGTCGTGGTGGGCACACTCGTTCTTGCGCTGGCATCGAAAATCTCGGTGCCGATGGTGCCGGTGCCGATCACCATGCAAACCTTTGCCGTGACCATGATCGGCGCGCTTTACGGCTGGCGTCTCGGCACGCTGACGGTGCTGGCATGGCTGGGTGAGGCAATGATCGGTTTGCCCGTTCTGGCCGGAGCGTCGTCCGGTCTTGCGCCCTTTGTGGGACCGACTGCAGGATATCTGGTTTCCTTCCCCATCATGGCGGCCATGGTCGGCTTTACCATGGAAAAGGGCTTCGGCAAGAGCAACATCGTTGCCTGCTTCAGCCTTCACTTTGCTGCGAATGTTGTGGGCCTTGCCTTGGGCTGGGCATGGCTCGCGGGCCTCATCGGTGGGGAGAAGGCCTGGATCGCTGGCGTCGCCCCCTTCATTCTCGGTGCGGTACTGAAGTCGGCGCTGGCAGCGGCGGTTCTCAAGGCGCTTTTTGCCAAAACCGAAAGCAAATGACGATCCGCCTGAGGGGCCACCATCTGCTCTGCATGCTGACCTATATCGGCAAAGGCTACACGCCCGGCTTCACGATCAATTACGATCGTGTGGCCGAGCGGCTGAATAGCGGAGAGGAGATCGAAATCGTCTCAGGCCCGGACGATATCTGTGCGCCTTTGCTGACGGAGAAGAGTCCCCATTGCCATGGCGAGAGCGTAAACGAGCGAGATGCCGCCGCACTTGCCTCGGTCGGGCGTTTGCTCGGACGTGACCTCGTTCCCGGCAGCCGCATAAAACCGGACCTCGCTTACCTCGCCAAACAGCGGCACGCATTCGGTACGGGTACGTTGCGCATGGCATGCAGCGGCTGCGAATGGAGCAGCCTCTGCGATAAAGTCGCGGGTTCCGGCTTTCGTGGCGCGAAAATCGTCGGAGAAAACCGGGCAGAACTCATACCAAGGCTCCTATCATTGAGCCTCGGTGTTACTCAGTGACGTTCAATTCGGTTCGCTCCGATGCCGTCACCACGGCATTGACTTCCTTCGGGTCGCGTTGCGACTTCTTGTCGTAAGTCACCTTCACGGAGTAGTTTCCGGGATGCAGTGTTTCCTGATGCGAGGTGCCGTAGCGCCCGGAAATTTCCTTCTGCGTTCCCTGCAGATCCTTGGTAATTTCCATAATGTCGATACGGTCCGCATCCGGCGCGTTGACGGCCAGAACGCCTGCATCGAGATCGATGGTCAGATCGGTGCGTTGCCCCGCCTTGACGCTGAAAGGCTTCTCGACAGTTACTTTTCCAAGGCGAGCGCGCATGATGAAATCGCCTGCTGGCATCTGCATGATCTTGCCGGGGCCATAGGTGCCGGTAATCGTCTCGCGTGAGCCGTCCAGCGTTTCCTCGGTGGAAAGCGCTTCGAAGCGGATATTGTCGGTCTCGACCTTGCGACCGCCTTCCTTATAGACCGCATTCGTCACAACGACGCCACTCGGAATGATGAGATCGTGGCTAATCGTATCGCCAGCCTTCACGCTGATCGTCTCTTCCGCCCGCGCAGGGCCGATGCGGCCTTCGAGCTTCAGCTCCCCGGCTGGCACGTAAATGTCCTTTGGACCATAGACGCTGTCGCTGAAGCTGCCTTGCGTAACCGTAACGCGAGACTGCGGCTCCGGCTCCGGGCTGTCAGCACTGCGCTTGGGAATAATCGTCAACAGCGCCGCCTCGAAATCCGCTTTCAACTCGGCAACAGCGCCATCTTTCACCTCGAAGGGCATCTCGCGAGTGATGTTGCCAAGTGCGGCCACGGCAACATATTTGCCGGGCGCTATCTTTTCCTCGAACGTCGCATCATAAGCGCCGCCCACATTATCATCGCTCCGCCCGCCGGTGCTGTCGGCCTTGTAGAAATCCCAGCGAACCTTGTCGCTGTCTCCGAGAGATGGCCCGCCTTTGAACAGAACGGCATCTGTCCGCACGTTGACCTGCGGTTTTGGCGCCTGTGGAGCAGGCTGCTGAGAAAAAGCGGCGCTGGCATAGAGCGTCGTTACGATCATCAAGGCAATGCGCATTTTGTTTTAACCCCTGCACCCTTCACTGGCACCATAATACCCCAGTGCGGAAAATTCCTAAATCAAAACGTTAAAAACAATATCCGGTTCCACTCTCATGTTTTTTCGGTTTTTTCATACACTTGTTCAGCCTTTGATAACCATCTTCGGTAACCATAAGGGCAGTTCAGTTGAGTAAGCGTATGGAGCGAGTACCTATGGCATCAGTGTTTCCGCTGGCCGATTTTCGGCGTGCCGGTTTTGATCTTGCAGGTGAGAGCGATGCCTGGAAGGACAGCATCATCAAGGGTGACTGCGTTGCTGCTCTCGAAGCGCTTCCAAGCCAGTCTGTCGATGCAATCTTTGCCGATCCGCCGTACAATCTTCAACTCGGCGGTACGTTGCATCGCCCGGACCAGTCGCTGGTGGATGCGGTGGATGATGAGTGGGATCAGTTCGCCTCTTTCGAAGCCTATGATGCCTTTACCCGTGCATGGTTACTGGCCTGCCGCCGCGTGCTGAAGCCGAATGGCACGATCTGGGTCATCGGCTCCTATCACAACATTTATCGGGTAGGTTCCATTCTTCAGGACATGAATTTCTGGATTCTGAACGATATCGTCTGGCGCAAGACCAACCCGATGCCGAACTTCAAGGGTCGCCGTTTTCAGAATGCACATGAGACGATGATCTGGGCGAGCCGCGATGCGAAGGCCAAGAGCTACACCTTCAATTACGAAGCGATGAAGGCGTCTAACGACGACGTGCAGATGCGCTCCGACTGGCTGTTCCCGATTTGCAGCGGCCATGAGCGGCTGAAGGGCGAGGATGGCAAGAAGGTTCACCCGACGCAGAAGCCGGAAGCACTGCTGGCCCGCGTCATCATGGCATCCACCAAGCCGGGCGATGTCGTGCTCGACCCGTTCTTCGGCTCCGGCACCACGGGTGCGGTGGCAAAGCGTCTTGGCCGCCACTTTGTCGGCATCGAGCGCGAGCAGGATTATATCGATGCGGCGTCCGCCCGTATCGCCGCCGTCGAGCCGCTGGGCAAGGCGGAACTGACCGTCATGACCGGCAAGAAGGCCGAGCCGCGCGTTGCGTTCAACGTGCTGCTGGAAAGCGGGCTGGTGCGCCCGGGCCAGGTTCTGACGGATGCGAAGCGTCGTTATAGCGCCATCATTCGTGCCGATGGTACCATCGCTTCCGGCGGAGATGCCGGTTCCATTCATCGCCTCGGCGCGAAAGTGCAGGGTCTCGATGCATGTAACGGCTGGACGTTCTGGCACTACGAAGATGGGGAAACTCTCAAGCCCATCGATGATCTGAGAACCGTCATCCGCTCGGAGCTGGCAAAGGCCGAATAGTCTGCGATCCACCGCCTCGTGCTGTTTGCCAGATGCCTTATCCGGTTTTAGTACCTTCAGTCCCGGATGAGGAGTAACCAAGACCCGGCGTTCCCTGGACGCCGGGTCTTGGTGTATCTGCCTGCCCGCCGCCATTTGCCTTATTCCGGTCGAAACTAAAACCGGCAAAACGATTCTGTTTCAAAAGGCAATGCATTAATTTTAGCGAAATATTTCAATTGCATGACAAGTTTCGAGCAAGTAAGGCTGTTTAACAAGTTTTCCCAAGGGAAACATAGCAAGCCGCCGATGCATTGCTCCGATAAGCCTGAATGGCTTTGCCGGTAGACGATGCGGGAATAGAAAAAGACGGATGCTTACCCGGTGCTGAAAATTCAAAGATCTGGCCGCTTGCGGCTGGACTGGCGCAGGAAGGGGACCGCCATTCCCGCCTGCGCCAGGAATTCTCAGAGACACGTTTCCTTACTCACTCACCCTTACGGATCGTATAATCTCGCGGAATGCCCTGCGTGACGGTGAACCAGTGCGAGTTCTTCATGCGCTGCTGGTGAGCATCGAAGGACGCCTGATCCGAAAACACTTCCGAGACCAGATAGCGCCCCTCGTTTTCCTCGTCAGCGATGACGTCGAAGGAGAGGCACCCGGGCTCCGCTCGGGTCAGTTCGATATGTGTGGGAAGGGCCTCCGCCACTGCGGAGCGGCGGTCCTCCGGCACATCGATATGGCCGTTCAGGTAAATCTTCTGCTCAGCCATGTCTCAAACCCGGATACCATATCCTGCAAGATCCGCCGCCAGCCTCTCAGCGCCGGTGAAATGAACGGACTGCCAGCCAGCCGCTTTCGCGCCCTCCACATTGGGAAGCGAGTCATCGATGAATATGCTGGTTTCCGGGTCGAGACCGAACGTCTCGGCATGCAGCTTATAGATCGCCACGTCCGGCTTGATGAGGCCGACATCGCCGGAAACCGTCACGCCGCGGGAAAGGGTGAGGAAGGGATACATTTTCTGCGCTTCGCGGAACGTATCGGAGGCGAAGTTGGTCAGCATCGTCACGTCGTGCCCGCTGTCGATCAGCCCGGTCAGGATGGAGACTGAATCGTCATAAGCGTGAGACACCATTTCATGCCAGTGCAGCCGGAAGGCGCGGATATGCTTTTCTCTGTCCGGGTGGCTGGAAAGAAGCAGGGCTTCCGCATCTTCCCATGTGCGACCGCGGTCCTGCTCCAAATTCCAGTCATGCGTGCAGACGTTTTGAAAGAACCACGCGCGTTCGGTCTCATCTGGAATGAGGCGGCTGTAGGGAATATGCGGATCGTAATGGATAAGAACCTTACCGATGTCGAAAACGATGTGATTGATCTGGCTCATTAATTCTTCCTGCTTTTCTCGAATGCCAATGGAATAGCCTGCGAAATCGCCTTTTTCATCACCGTTGGCAGCGCTTGCGCATCAAGATTTGTGACCGGCTCCCACCATCCGTCATCCGTTTTCACATCATTTCCAACCTGTGCCCGGAAAACCGAAAGCCTCAGTTCGAAATGGGTGAAGACATGCACGATGCTGCCTGCCGCCTCCCAATCAGCCGCAAATGGGGCGTGCTCCTTGCCCGTGCCGCCATCGATCCGTGCTGTCCACGCCGTGGTCGGCACCTCCGTCATGCCTCCGAGCAGGCCGCTCTCGATACGCCGCCGCAGCAGAATTTCGCCATCGGCATTGACCGCGACGAAGGCCGCACCAAGTCGCACCGGCTTGTCCTTTTTCTTGGCCTTGACGGGAAATCGCTCTGGCTCATCCTTGGCAAGCGCCAGACAGTGGCTGTTATAGGGACAGAGCGCGCAGGCGGGGCGCTTCGGCGTGCAGATGGTGGCGCCGAGGTCCATCATGGCCTGGGCAAAATCACCCGGCCTGTCCGCAGGCGTAATCTCCGCGACCTTCGCCTTCATCAGAGGTTTGGAGCCGGGCAGGGGTTCGCCGATCAGAAACAGGCGCGAAATCACGCGCTCGACATTGCCATCCATAACCGCTGCCTGACGGTTGAACGCAATCGCCGCAACCGCCGCCGCCGTATAATCGCCGATGCCGGGCAGCTTTTTCAGCCCTTCTTCCGTGTCCGGGAAGACCCCGTCATAATCTGCCGCCACCGCTTCGGCACATTTTTTCAGGTTGCGCGCGCGGGCATAGTAACCAAGCCCTGCCCATGCCGCCATCACATCGTCCGTCGGTGCGGCAGCCAGATCTTTCACGGTCGGCCAAAGGGCCAGAAACTTCGCAAAATAAGGCTTCACCGCCTGAACGGTCGTCTGTTGCAGCATAACTTCAGACAGCCACACATGGTACGGATTGGCCCGCAAACCTTTCGCCGCCATCGGTGGAGACGTCCGCCAGGGCAGGTCGCGGTGGTGGCGGTCGTACCATGCCAGCAGCATCTGCGCATAAGGCGGCTGATCGATTTTATGAAGCATAGTTTGCGGTCTGTCTCCGGTTCGTCCTATACTTGGTCTATCCGTTTCGCCCGATCAAGCCACGAGTTCAGAGTTGAAAAAAAGTCAGCCCCGCAAAGGTGTCATTCAGATTGCCGAAGTCGCAAACGGCATCATCGATCCGGTTCTCGCAAAGAGAGCTGGAATCAGCACATCTCTGCTCGGTTCGTGGGATGAAATTGCAGGCGAGGATTTTGCCGATTGCACGAGGCCGGAAAAGATCACATGGCCGCGCCGCGATGAGGGGCCGGATCGCGGTGGTTACCAGCCGGGCGTCCTGACCATTGCATGCGAGGGCGCGCGCGCGCTGTTTCTTACGCATGCTCAGGGTGAGCTGATTGCCCGAATAAACGGCTTTTTCGGCTTTCCCGCCGTGCGCCAGATCAGGATCGTGCAGAAGCCGGTATCGACGGCCTCCACCCGCCGCCGCAAGCCGCAGCCCCTGCGCGGAGACGCGGCAAAGCGGCTGGACGACATGATGGAAGGCATTGAAAGCGATGCCTTGCGCAAGGCGGTGGAGCGGCTGGGAACGGCGGTTTTGCAGAAGCGACAAAAAGGCCGCACTATCTGAAAAAGGCTTAATGTTTCAACAGTCCTTGACTGGTCACAATTCTTTGACAAGAACAACTGCAATGGCGCCTTGTTAGAAACAATGCCGCGCTATATCGGAATCGTAGACATTTCTCGTCTTTCACAAACAGGTGCTTTCATGCATTTTCCAGAACTGAACATGACCCGCCGTGGCCTTCTTGGCTCTGTCGCAATGGCGTCCGCTGCCGCAACGCTGCCTGTTGCAGCCGGCACCGCTTTCGCGGTGGACCTTCCGGAATCTTCCGGCAATGTGGATATGGCCGAAGTGCTGAAGCCGGGCCCTCTGCCCGAGCGCGCGCTGGGTGATGCGAACGCACCCGTCAAGATCGTCGAATATATGTCGATGACCTGCCCGCACTGCGCGCATTTCCACAACACCACGTTTGAAGAGATCAAGAAGAAGTACATCGATACGGGCAAGGCCTACTTCGTCATCCGCGAGTTCCCGTTCGATCCGCGCGCCGCAGCCGCCTTCATGCTGGCCCGTTGCGCACCGGAGCAGCAGTATTTCCCGTTCGTTTCCATGCTGTTCAAGCAGCAGCAAAGCTGGGCAACCGCGCAGGATGCCCGTGCAGCCCTGCTGCAAATGTCGAAAATGGCCGGTTTTTCACAGGAGAGCTTCGAGGCCTGCTTGACGAACCAGAAGCTTCTGGATGATGTGAACGCAACGATGCAGCGCGGCGCCACGGAATTCGGTGTCAATTCCACGCCGACCTTCATCATCAACGGCAAGAAGTATTCTGGAGACATGTCGGTTGAATCCATGTCGGCTCTTATCGACAGCCTTCTCTGAACCGTATCGTCTTGATGTGACGGGCGGCCCTAATCGGCTGCCCTCATTCCTGTTCCCCGGATCAAGTCCGAGGATGTCACGGGAATCCAATGCGCCCAAGTTTTTGGGCGCGGGAGAGTCATCCACGGCGCAGACGCGCCGTGGCTGGATTCCTGTGACAAGCACAGGAATGAGGGCGGTGGAGATCGCTATCCTCGCCTTCGTCTCTGTATTCTTCTGGACAAGACAAACCGAGGCAGCAGCATGAAGTTCAACAAGCTGCGCCTGCTGGGCTTCAAATCCTTTGTCGAACCTTCCGAATTCATCATCGAGCCGGGCCTGACCGGCGTCGTCGGCCCCAATGGCTGCGGCAAGTCCAATCTGGTCGAAGCGCTTCGCTGGGTGATGGGCGAGAATTCCTACAAGAACATGCGCGCATCCGGCATGGATGACGTGATCTTTTCCGGTTCCGGCAATCGCCCCGCCCGCAACACCGCTGAAGTCGGGCTTTACCTCGACAATTCCGACCGCACGGCCCCCGCCGCCTTCAACGATGCCGACGAAATTCAGGTCACGCGCCGCATCGAACGTGAGAACGGCTCCGTCTACCGCATCAATGGCAAGGAAGCTCGTGCCAAGGATGTGCAGCTTCTGTTTGCAGATGCCTCCACCGGCGCACGTTCGCCTTCCATGGTGGGGCAGGGGCGTATCGGTGAACTGATCAATGCCAAGCCGCAGGCGCGGAGGCAACTGCTGGAAGAGGCCGCAGGCATTTCCGGTCTTCATTCGCGCCGCCACGAAGCGGAATTGCGCCTGCGTGCTGCCGAAACCAATCTTGAACGGCTGGAAGATGTCACGGCACAGCTGGAAAGCCAGATCGAAAGCCTGAAACGGCAGGCACGGCAGGCCAACCGCTTCAAGATGCTGTCTGCGGATATCCGCGCACGCGAAGCCACGCTTCTTCATATTCGCTGGGTCGAATCGAGCCAGGCCGAGCGCGAGGCGGATAGCGCGCTGAACCAGGCCACCAATCTCGTTGCCGAAAAGGCGCAGCGGCAGATGGAAGCTGCAAAGGAGCAAGGCGTTGCCAGCTTCAAGCTGCCCGAACTGCGCGAGAATGAAGCGAAGGTTGCCGCCGCTCTGCAACGTCTGCAAATTGCCCGCACACAGCTGGATGACGAGGCAAACCGTCTGTCGCGCCGCCGCGATGAGCTCGCCCGCCGCCTGTCGCAGCTTGGCGAGGATATTCAGCGCGAAGAGCGGATGGTTTCGGACAATGCCGAAATTCTCGCTCGCCTCGATTCTGAAGAAGCCGAGCTTCTGGAAATCTTGTCGGATTCGGGCCGCTATTCCGAAGAAACGCACGAGGCCTTCGAGGAAGCCACCGCCAAGCTCGCGGAAAGCGAACGCCTGTTTACCGCGCTGACGGCGGAGCGCGCGGAAGCCGCAGCTTCCCGCGCCCAGCTGGAGCGCGCCATCCGCGAGCTTTCCGACCGCAAGATGCGGCTCGAACGGCAATCGGCTGACGCGACCTCCGAGATCGAGTCCATCGATGAGAAGCTGGGCGAACTGCCCGATCCCGCCGAAAAACGGGAAAGCGTCGAGGCGGCGGAAATGGCCGTCGAGGATGCGCTGATCGCGGTCGAGGAAGCGGAGACGGCGGTTGCGCAGGCCCGCTCTGCCGAAGCTCTGGCGCGCGGACCTGTCGATCTTGCCCGCAACCGTTTGAATGCGCTGGAAACCGAGGCCCGCACCATCTCGAAAATGCTGGCAGCGGGCGCCGCATCCGGTTCCTTCACACCTGTCGCGGAACAGTTGAAGGTGGATCGCGGCTTTGAGGCAGCGCTTGGTGCCGCCCTTGGTGACGATCTGGAAAGCCCGCTCGATAGCGCTGCTCCCGCTTACTGGACGCAGAATGGCGATGGCGTGGATGATCCGGAGCTGCCGCAAGGCACTACATCCCTCTCTTCTCACGTCTCTGGCCCGGACGCGCTCAAGCGCAATCTCCGCCAGATCGGAATAGTCGCCAGCGCGGCAGAGGCGCAGCGCCTGATGCCATCCCTGAAGCCGGGCCAGCGCCTCGTCACGAAAGACGGCGCGCTGTTTCGCTGGGATGGCCACATTACCAGTGCCGATGCACCCGGCAGTGCCGCGCTACGGCTTGCGCAGAAAAACCGCCTTGCCGAGCTGGAAAGTGAAGTCGAGGAGGCGCGCTTTGCTTTGGAGGCGGCGGAAGAGCAGCTCTCCGCAAGCGCCGAGGACATTCGTCTGGCGGATACAGGCCTGAATGAGGCGCGCGAACGCAGCCGTCTTGCAGCACGTCAACTGACTGAAGCGCGCGACGCGCTTTCCATGGCCGAGCGCGCGTCGGGCGATCTGCTGCGCCGTCGCGATGTCGTTTCGGAAGCGCTGAACCAGATCGGCAGCCAGATCGAAGAGATCGCCGTTCAGGAAGAAAATGCCCGCATCGAGCTGGAGGATGCCGCCGATCTTTCAAGGCTGGATGAGCGACTGCGCGACAGCCAGCTTGAGGTCGCAACGGATCGCAGCCTTCTGGCAGAGGCGCGTGCCCGCCATGAGGGGCTGAACCGCGAAGCGGAGACGCGCCAGCGCCGCATCAACGCCATCGCGCAGGAGCGCTCCACATGGGCCGCGCGCGTCGCCAGCGCCGCCGACCACATTTCCACGCTGCGCGAGCGCGAAGAGGAAGCGCGCGATGAGTTGGCGGAACTGGATATCGCGCCGGAAGAATTCGATGAGAAGCGTCGCAATCTCTTGAACGAATTGCAGAAGATGGAAGAGGCTCGCCGCGCCGCCGCCGACCGACTGGTGGAAGCGGAAAATCTTCAGCGCGAAGCTGATAAAAGTGCGGCCACCGCGCTTTCCGAACTGGCGGAAGCGCGCGAGAAGCGCGGTCGCGCCGAAGAGCGTCTGGTTTCGGCCCGAGAGAAGCGGCAGGAAAGCGAACACCGTATCCGCGAGACACTGAATGTCGAGCCGCATATGGCGTTCCGCCTCACCGGGCTTGCCGCAGAGGCTGCTTTGCCGGAAGTGCGCGATGTAGAGCGCGATCTGGATCGCCTGAAGATCGAGCGCGAACGTCTGGGCGCCGTCAATCTGCGCGCCGATGAGGAGCAGGCGGAGCTTTCGGCCAAGCTTGCCGCGCTGATAAAGGAGCGCGACGATATTATCGATGCCGTGCGCAAACTGCGCGCCGGTATCCAGAACCTCAACCGCGAAGGCCGCGAGCGTCTGGTCGCCGCTTTCGATGTGGTCAACACACAGTTTCAGCGCCTGTTCACCCATCTTTTCGGCGGTGGCACGGCGGAACTGCAACTGATCGAATCCGACGACCCGCTGGAAGCTGGCCTCGAAATCCTTGCCCGCCCGCCGGGCAAGAAGCCGCAGACCATGACGCTGCTTTCCGGCGGCGAACAGGCGCTGACGGCCATGGCGCTGATCTTTGCCGTTTTCCTCACCAACCCGGCCCCCATCTGCGTGCTGGACGAAGTGGACGCTCCGCTGGACGACCACAATGTGGAGCGTTACTGCAACCTGATGGACGAAATGGTGGCCTCCACCCAAACCCGCTTCGTCATCATCACCCACAACCCCATCACCATGGCCCGCATGAACCGCCTCTTCGGCGTGACCATGGCGGAGCAGGGCGTGTCGCAACTTGTCTCCGTGGATTTGCAAATGGCGGAGAAGCTTGCTGAGGCGGTGTGACCGTTTGATCGGGAAGGTCGTTTCGCATGGAATACGAGCGTAAATTGCAATGCATTCATGCATAAATTCTTGTGCGGAAAGCCGGAGCGTCGCTATCCAGCCATCATATTTGAATTTTAGAATATTGAATATATTGCCTTATCGCCTGATCATCGGCTCGATTAACCTTGCGGAAATGAGTTCACGCTAACGTCCGATTGATATCCGCTTCATGAAGAAGTCATTCCATTTCTGGTGGCACGATGCCAGTCGCCGACCCCTGTCGGCGCCATAATGTGTTCAGCCGGATTGTCTGAAGCGTTTATTCGAGGGGTTTCAAGCTCTGGCACATTACGACAATCGCGCTTGTTCGGTTTTCGTATTCATCAACATCCAAAATTCGTCAGCTCAAAGTTCAGGCGTCCGGTGCGCGGCAAGATCAAACAAGCCCGCACAGCTATGCCTGATCGAAGATTCTTCTACGCCACATAAGTTCAACATGCGTCCTTGGGAGGAATGGCGCATTAAAACCAGAGGGTTATCTCGTGCTCAACAATTTCCGCATTAAAACGCTTTTGCCATTCATGTTCGCAGTCGTCGTTTTCCTTGGCGCAGCGCAAGGCGCGTTTTCCATTTATTCGGTCAACCAGCTTCAGACAGAATTGGCGAGCATGGGATTTCGCCTGTCGCGCTCTGCGCAAATGGCTGATCTGGATCGCCTGCTCGGCGATGTCCGCCGTCAATACGCCTTTATGCTCGGTGCTCGAAATGCAACGGAAATTGCCGAGACAGAGGCCAATCTTCGCAAGGCAAGCGATGCGCGGGAGCGTGCGTTCAACGCATATATCGCCAGCTTGACTACCGAGGCCATGAAGGCGAAAGCGCGTGAAACGGAAGCTGCTATCGGCGAGTATGAGAAAGCAGGAGCCAAGCTGATCCAGCAAAAGAAAGCCGGTCAGGATGATGAGGCGAAAGCCACGATCACCGAACTCACCGCACGCGGCACCGAAGCTGTCGCACGTTTCTCTGAAATGACTGCGCTGAATAAATCCGGCGGAGAAAGCGCGCTGGAAGAAGCCACAGGCATCGCGCAGTTCTCACTCAATGCCACCATTCTGCTTGTCGCCATCGTCAGCGTCATCGGCACGCTGGCTGCCGTCTTCAGCTTCCGAAAAATCGCCCGCCCCATAGACGAAATCACGACGTCCATGAATAGGCTCGCCGCCAACGATACGTCTGCCGAAGTGCCGCATGGTGAAAGGAAAGACGAAATCGGCGCAATGTCCGCCGCCGTCTCCGTTTTCCGCAACAACGCCATCGAGCGCGCCCGTCTTGAACAGGAAGCCGATGCCAATCGCAGCCTGTCTGAGAAGGAGCGGATTGCGCGCGAAGAGCAGAAGGCACGCGAAGCAGCCGATACGCAGTTTGCCGTCGATAATCTGGCAAACGGCCTGTCGCGCCTGTCGGAAGGCGATGTGTCCTACCGCATCGGCCAGCCCTTCGTAGACCATCTCGATGTCGTGCGTAACAACTTCAACGCTTCCGCCGAAAAGCTTCAGTCGGCTCTTTCCCGCGTGGCCGAAAATGCCCGCGGTATCGATGCCGGTGCCAATGAAATCCGTGCTGCCGCAGACGATCTGGCAAAGCGTACCGAACAGCAGGCAGCCTCTGTCGAAGAGACAGCCGCGGCTCTGGAAGAGATCACGACCACGGTGAAGGATTCGACCAAGCGTGCGCAGGAGGCAGGCCACCTCGTTGCCCGTGCCCGCACAGGTGCCGAGCAGTCGGGCAATGTCGTTCGCAAGGCCGTCGTTGCCATGGAGCAGATCGAAAAGTCCTCGTCTGAAATCTCCAACATCATCAGCGTTATCGATGAGATCGCCTTCCAGACCAACCTTCTGGCGCTCAATGCCGGTGTCGAAGCCGCGCGTGCGGGTGAGGCGGGCAAGGGCTTTGCGGTGGTGGCTCAGGAAGTGCGTGAGCTTGCCCAGCGTTCGGCCAATGCCGCCAAGGACATCAAGGCGCTGATCACCACCTCAAACACGCAGGTTCAGCAGGGCGTCGAACTCGTCGGTGAAACCGGTCGTGCGCTGGAAACCATCGTGGCGGAAGTGCAGGAGATCAACCGGCACGTCATGGCCATCGTGGAATCGGCACAGGAACAGTCTTCCGGTCTTCAGCAGATCAACACGGCTGTAAACCAGATGGATCAGGACACGCAGAAGAACGCGGCGATGGTGGAAGAATCGACCGCCGCCAGCCACAGCCTTGCGCGGGAAGCGGCGTCTCTCAACCAGTTGCTCGGTCAGTTCAAGCTTGCCGGTTCCTACGAAGCACCGGTTCGCGCAGCAACGCAGGCCGAACGCCCGGCCCCATCACCAGCCCGCGCACTTGGCCGCAAAATCGCCTCCGCCTTCAACGGCAATGCAGCGGTGAAGCAGGATTGGGAAGAGTTTTGATAGTTTGTAAGTTTTAAATTACTGCGCCCGCGCGAAGCGCGGGCGCAGTAATTTTATAGCCTTCTATTATCTAGCGAAACTGCTTCTTGTTATCGGGAACAGCCGCGTCTACGATAATTTAGTATGCCTTACGTCCAATAAATGAATTCTTTTGCGTCTAAATCTCCAAGGAAAGAATTAAGAACGATACGACCGCTCTTGCTTTTTAGAACACCGTGGATGAGAGCCCCGTTTATCACTACTATATCACCGGTTTTGACTGGAACGTCTAGAACTTGTGCGTTTTCTAGCAGATGGGGTGGATAGGGATAACCTTTGCATTCTAGTCCAATCTCTTCAGCAACATCCGATGAGTGCTTTAGATCGAAAACTCTTAGAATGCCCTGACCAGCTTCGCATTTGGCGTAGTAATTAATGGCCACAAGCGTTTTGATTTCGGTTATTTCCCAGTCTTGGTTTCGCTCACAAAATACTTGAGACACGTCGTCGTGAGGTTGGAGGAGGAAGTCGCCGTCCGCTTTGTCTTGCCACTCGATTGCACGAGTATGAAGAGCTTCTTTGCTTTTATACGTAGCAGGTCTTACCTCTATATTGAGGCCTTCGGCGATATGGCTGTAAAATTGTCTCACTGGGCTCCGCTGTCCGTGGAAAAGATTTTCGACGTCTTCCAAAGTGTCTTGGCACCGCTGGTAGTAATACTCAGGATCTTTGAAATAATGAGATTCTCCTATCATAATCCCAGGCACATTATCTGCTCGTGGCTTCGCCGCTTCAGAACCGTAAAAGTTACGTGCCACTAAGTCACATTTCTCTACCGGGACGAATCCCCGAAGCCAAAGAACATCCAGTTCGTCATTAATAATTTGTCCGATTGCTTCCGCAAAATGATGCGGTTGATTGCAATCGTAATGAATTTCCTTAGAACGTATCATTTTTTATTTACTCCAATGAATATAGCATTAGGTATTGGCAATCGCCATTTGAGATTGATCCCTGCTGCGCCAATAAGAATAAGTGCGACGCCAGCCCATTGTGTGTGATCGAGCTGTACGCCGAGCATGATGGCGTCGAGCACGAGTGCAATGGCCGGATAGAGGAAAGAGATGGAGGCAACGCGCCAAGCCTCGATTTTCTGGATTGCGCCGTAAAGAAGCACATACATAAGGCCCGTATGGACAATGCCCAGCATGAGCGTTGCCAGAGTGGGAATATCCATTTCAGGACGGGTGAGTATGGACAGGTTCGCGAACGGTGCGAGCATTATGGCACCTATCAGGAATTGTATAAGTGCTATCAGCGCTGGAGGAGTTGACTTCAGCTTGCGCGCTATGATCGCGGCCACCGCATAAAGAAGAGCGGCAAGAAGTGCTTCACATATCCCCCAAAGATAAGAGCCCGACGCAACGATCTCGCCGTCTACAAAGATTTTGGAGATGAGCGCCAAGCCAGAAATGGAAATTGCCATCCAGCCCAATGTATTTGACGTGATCTTTTCGCCGAAAAGAACGACACCGAACAGGATCATCATGAGTGGCTGAGTGTTGTAAACGGTAGTAGCAACGCCGACAGACGTATTTCGATAGGCTGAAAAAAGGAAATACCAATTGGCCAGCAAGGCCAATCCACCAAGTGCAGCCCATATAGCCGTTTTGGTGTTCAAGTATGACTGGATGTACTTACGAGGAATGACGATGCCTGCGAGGAATATTGCGCCGAACAGACAGCGATAAAATATCAGATCCAGCTCTGTTTGGCCGGACGCGAGTACGGTTATTCCGATTGTTCCGCAGATCGCCATCGCGGCAATCATTTCGAAAGTGCCTTTATCGATCATTTTTCCACACCGTGATTTTCTGTAAAAATACGGAGTGTCTTTTTAGTTGTGTATATTTTTTATGAGGCACGCTTGCTTAAATGCGTTATAAAAATATCCAATTCACGATTTATCTTTATTTGGTAAGGCGATGGACGGCATCGATCAAAAGATCATCAAAGCACTGCACAGTGATGGGCGTATCACTGTCAAAGCCCTGAGCGAGCTTGTCGGGCTTTCTCAGCCAAGCGTGGCGGAACGCATCAAACGGCTCTGTGAGACCGACGCTATTCGCTTCACAATAGCTACGAATCCGAAAGTTCTGGGTTATCCCATCACGGCTATAGTCCGAATAAGCCCCTTGCCTGGTGCGCTCAAGAAGGTCGAGGATTTGATCTGTAATATCAAGGAAATAACGCAGTGCGACAAGGTGACCGGTCAGGATGCGTTCATATGCCGCCTGTATTTGCGGTCTATTGATGAATTAGACGGCGTTCTTTCGAAAGTGGCGCAACATGCAACGACAAACACCTCCATTGTAAAGGCGTCTCCCGTCGAAGGCGGTTTGCTACCAATTTCGTAGAACGATGGTGGTAGAAACTGAAGCACAGACAAAATCGACCGTCGTAGCCAAAGCCTGCCAACTTAAACGCTCTAAGCCCCAATCAAACGCAGCTTCGTGCCCCATGGATCGACAGCCTCTATCCCTCCGCTGACGGGCGAAACGGCGTACCCACCCGCGCCGAGGCGTTCTTGCTGTCGCTTTAGTTCTGCCTTGTCGCTCACCGTCAGGGAAAACCAGTCGAGGCCGGTTTGGCTTGTGTCTCTCTTTCCGGCGCCTCGGCTGTTCCATGTGTTCAGTGCCACATGGTGGTGGTAGCGGCCGGATGAGAGGAAGGCGGCATCCGCGCGTTCGCCGCGCGTCAACTGCATGCCAATCGTCGTTTCGTAGAATTTGCGCCCTTCTGCCACATCGCCTACGCGAAGATGCATGTGGCCGATCCTGAGAGTGCTGGGTGCCACCATATAGTTGTCCCGGCTGGTGTCGGTCAGCGAAACCAGATTGTCGATATCCAGCTGCTCGGTGCCCATGGTCACGCTGTTGCCCAGCCACAGCCAGCTATCCTTCGGTCGGTCGCTATAGACTTCGATGCCGTTGCCTTCCGGGTCGTTCAGATAGATTGCCTCACTGACATTATGGTCGGCAAAGCCGGTGAAGGGCACCTGGTTCATGGCGGCATGGACCAGCCAGCGGGCCAGATCCTTGCGGATCGGCATGAGGTAGGCGATGTGGAAAAGGCCTGCCGCCGTCTGGCTTTCGAAATCGGCGGAAGGCATATGCTCCAGGGTCAGGAGCGGTGCGTTGCCTGCGCCCAAAATCACCTTGCCGTTTTCTCTGCCGATCTCCTTCAGGCCGAGAACCTTGGTGTAATAAGCCGTCATCGACGCCAGATCCCGCACGCGAAGTGCAGCCTGATCGACATGCATGGGGGTCGTCAATGCGAAGGGCAGGGGTGGCGTACTCATGGGTGCCCCCGCGCCCTCTGCCCGAACCGCGCCGGCAACGGCAGCCGAGGCGCAGGAAAGACCGGTAAGTTTGAGGATATTGCGGCGTGTGAGCTTCATTTTAAAGTACATCCAAATCAGACAATCGCCTGTCTTTACGCCCGGATTTTGCGGAACGCATCTCACGAATGCGTCACTTCGTCGCCTGTTTTCAAGCTGGTTTTTGCGCCTTGTCGCGCGTTGCGCCGTAATTATGCTGCACTGCGATGTAAACTTGGCACATCTGGCGTTCCCAACACTGTGACAATACTGTAAAGGTTTGAAAAACAAGAACGCTTCTGGGTGGAGAGCGTATAATGAAGAAATGGGTCTATACCTTTGGCAACGGTGCTGCCGAAGGCCGCGCGAGCGACGTCGCCATATTGGGAGGCAAGGGGGCACACCTTGCCGAAATGGCGAGCCTCGGCCTGCCCGTTCCTCCCGGTTTTACCATCATCAGCGAAGCCTGCGCCCGTTATCATCAGGGTGGGCGGCACCTGCCGGAAGACCTGAAACTGCAGGTTTCCAGCGGCGTTGCCGGTATGGAGGCCATGACGGGGCGCAAATTCGGTGCCGGTCCACAGCCGCTGCTTCTCTCCATCCGCTCCGGTGCCCGCGCCTCCATGCCGGGCATGATGGATACGGTTCTTAATCTCGGCCTCAATGACGAGACAGTGCAGGCGCTGTGCGAGGATTCCGGCGATGCCCGCTTTGCATGGGATAGTTACCGCCGTTTCATCCAGATGTATGCCGATGTCGTCATGGGGCTGGATCACGAAGTCTTCGAGGAAATTCTCGAGGATGAAAAGGGTCGCCTCGGCCACGAATACGATACCGAGCTTACCGCCGATGAGTGGAAGCACGTCGTTTCGCTTTACAAGCAGATGGTGGAAGAAGAGCTGGACGAGCCTTTTCCGCAGGATACGCAGGTCCAGCTCTGGGGCGCCATCGGGGCCGTTTTTTCCAGCTGGATGAATACGCGCGCGGTTACCTATCGGCATCTCCATAATATTCCGGGGGACTGGGGAACGGCGGTCAACGTTCAGGCCATGGTTTTCGGCAATCTTGGCTCATCCTCGGCAACGGGCGTTGCCTTCACGCGCAATCCTTCCACGGGTGAGAAGGAGCTTTACGGCGAGTTTCTCGTCAATGCGCAAGGCGAAGATGTGGTCGCGGGCATTCGCACGCCGCAATCCATCACCGAGGCGGCACGCATCGCCTCCGGCTCCGAAAAGCCCTCGATGGAAAAGCTGATGCCGGAGGCTTTTCACGAGTTTATGGCCATCTGCCAGCGGTTGGAAACGCACTACCGCGACATGCAGGACATGGAGTTCACCATAGAGCGCGGCACGCTGTGGATGCTTCAGACCCGGTGCGGCAAGCGCACGACACGCGCGGCAATGAAGATTGCCGTCGATATGGTCGAGGAAGGACTGATCTCCGCCGATGAGGCAATCTGCCGGATAGAGCCGTCCTCACTCGATCAGCTTTTGCATCCGACAATCGATCCCTCCATCGAGCGCCCAATTATCGGTTCCGGCCTGCCTGCCTCGCCAGGTGCGGCGTCTGGCGAAATCGTTTTTACGTCGGATGAAGCAGTGGCTGCCGAGGCCGAAGGCAGACGCGTCATTCTGGTGCGTATGGAAACGAGCCCTGAGGATATTCACGGCATGCACGCCGCCGAAGGCATTTTGACCACGCGCGGCGGCATGACCAGCCATGCGGCGGTCGTCGCACGCGGCATGGGCATTCCATGCGTGGCCGGTGCAGGTTCCATGCGTGTGGATCTGCGCAACGGCGTGCTGATCGGCATGGGCTGCATGTTGAAGAAGGGTGATGTCATCACCATCGATGGCTCTTCCGGTCGCGTGCTGAAGGGCGAGGTGCCGATGACGCAGCCGGAATTGTCCGGCGATTTCGGCAAGCTGATGGAATGGGCAGATGGCGCGCGCCGCATGACCGTGCGCACCAATGCCGATACGCCTGCCGATGCCCGCGCCGCCCGTGCCTTCGGCGCGGAAGGCATTGGCCTTTGCCGCACGGAGCATATGTTCTTTGAAGGCGAGCGCATTCAGGTGATGCGCGAAATGATCCTTGCCGAAGACGAAGCCGGCAGGCGTCACGCGCTGGATCAGCTGTTGCCCATGCAGCGGGAAGATTTCACCGAACTCTTCTCCATCATGCATGGTCTGCCGGTCACTATCCGCCTTCTCGATCCGCCTTTGCACGAGTTCCTTCCGAAGACGGATGGTGAAATCGTCGAAGTGGCAGCCGCCATGGGCATGCCGCAGACCCTATTCCGCCAGCGGCTGGATGCGCTGCATGAATTCAACCCCATGCTTGGCCATCGCGGCTGCCGTCTTGCCATCTCCTATCCCGAGATCGCCGAAATGCAGGCGCGCGCGATATTCGAGGCGGCGGTTGAAGCGGCGCGCAGAACCGGGGCGCCGGTGGTGCCGGAAATCATGGTGCCGCTGGTCGGCCTGCGCTCCGAGCTGGATTATGTTCGCGCCGTTATCGATCGCGTCGCGGCTGAGGTTGCCACCGAAACGGGCATGACGCTGGAATATCTCTCCGGCACCATGATCGAATTGCCGCGTGCCGCCCTTCGCGCCCATGTCATTGCAGAAGCGGCGGAGTTCTTCTCTTTCGGCACCAATGACTTGACGCAGACGACCTTCGGCATCTCGCGTGACGATGCCGCACGCTTCATCAACACCTATCAGCGCAAGGGCATCATCGAGCGTGATCCCTTCGTTTCGCTGGATTTCGACGGGGTAGGGGAGTTGATCCGCATTGCGGCAGATCGCGGACGCCAGACGCGGCCCGAACTCAAACTCGGTATCTGCGGCGAGCATGGTGGCGATCCGGCATCCATCCATTTCTGCGAGGATGCAGGGCTGGATTACGTTTCCTGTTCACCCTTCCGCGTGCCAATTGCGCGGCTTGCGGCGGCACAAGCCACGCTTTCCATGGCCGATAAATATGATGCGGCGCCCGTCAGGAAGGTCGTCGCGATCTAAATCAGCGATTTTGAACGACAATGCGGCGCTCCACCACCACAGGCCGGTAGAACATGTCTCGGTTCACCTGCGCCTGCCATGCGCGCGCATCCGCACGACGGTCAAGGTCCAGATCAAGGAGGCAGCCTGCCATCTGGTCCGTATTCGGGCGGAAGCCATAGCCGCGGCAGGTCGCCTCATCCCGCGCTCGCCGCTCCTCGGGCGTCAGCGTCTGGCACGATGAAAGCGCCAACAGAGCCGCAAGTGAACCCAGAACGATTGAAACCCGCATGATCGTCTCTCCTGAAATATCTAGCTGAGTGTCTACGCCCTTTAGAGCGTTTCCTTGTTAAATGGAAACATTCTGCCGGGCATCTTTCCGCCAGGCTCAAAGGCGATTGGCTCGGACGTACCTATGGGTATGCCCTTCGCCAACCGCATTTGCCCTGACGAAAATCTGCTCCGGCAGAATGTTTCCATTTAACAAGGAAACGCTCTGACCGGTGTAGAAAAGTCCCATCCCCGGTAAAGGTTGCTCTGGCAGGCCAGCAAATAAAGGTGAGGCGATTCCATTCGCGGCCAAAAGGCTTTATGAAAATCCCGTACCGGTGATTCCGGCAGGAGACGCCTGTCCGGAGCGCTTTGTTGCCAATGCACGTGCTTCCGGGTGCCCGCTTCATGACTGTGCGTTTCGTTCGGCCCGTTTCCCATGCGGCATATCTCTCCCGCTATCTCGGGCTTTCGGCGCTATTGCTTTTTGTCATCGCTGCTCCGCTGCATCGCTTCGGGCCGTTGACGACGCCGGACTTCATCGCCCTGACATTGATTTCCGCTGGCATCGGCGCGGCGGCATTGCTGCTTGCGGTCATCGGTTTGCAACGCCTGTGGTCTGCGGGCGCAAAGGGCGGCATGTGGTCTCTTTACGCTCTAATGCTCTCGGCTATTCCGCTCGGCGTCGTCGGTTATGCGGGCTTTCTCTATTGGCAGAAGCCCCAAATTTACGATGTCACGACGGATGTTGCGGATGTGCCGAACTGGCTTTCCATCCCCACCGCCAACCAGCAATGGCTGCCGCGCCCGGCTGTCGTGGCAAAAGCGGAGCGGGATTTGCAACTGGCGGCCTATCCCAGCCTTGCGGGACACCGCTATGAAGGCGCCATCGACCGCGTCTATACCGCAGCCCGCAAGGTGGCGAAGGCACAGCACATCCGCATTGCCCACACGGATGGCCTGATCGGTGCCTTGCCGGATGTTCAGCCCGGCGTACCCAGACAGGACCGACAGCCGGAAACGACGGACACGCCGCCTATCGAGGATTTGCCAGCCATCGTGCCCGTGCCGCTGGCCCGCCCGGCAGAGGCCCCGGCCCCAACCTTCTTCAATGGCAGCGGCACGGTGCTGATGCAGGGGGAGATGCGCACGCTGATCTGGGGTGCCCGCTTCGATGTGCTGATCCGCCTGCGCGAAGACACCGAAACCACCCTCGTAGACGTCCGCGTCGCCTCCCGCTTCGGCCCCCACGATCTCGGCATGGGCGCGGAGATCGCCGAAGGCTATCTCGATGCGCTGGATGCGGAGATGCAGGGTTTGAACGACAACTAATTCCACCTCATTGAGAACGACGCAGCGATGCTGTATATGCAATCAATGATGAATGGAGGGCGTGATGGCAAGCATGACGATCCGCAACATCGATGAGGCATTGAAGCGCCGCCTGCGCGTTCGCGCCGCTCATCATGGGCGCTCGATGGAAGATGAAGCGCGTGATATCTTGAGAGCTGCACTGTCTCTCCATGGGGCCGAACCGGCCAATCTGGCTGATGCCATCCGCACCCGGTTGACCGGTGAGGGCGTGACACTCGACATCCCGGCGAGAGAACCCATCAGAGAAAATCCAGACTTCGGCACGAAATGATCATTCTGGATACGAATGTCATCTCGGAGCTCTTCGCTAAAGACCCCTCTACTGTAGTTGTAGAATGGGTCAGACATCTTCCAGTCCATTCCGTATTTACGACCACAGTTACGGAAGCAGAAATCCTTTATGGTCTGAGATTGTTGCCCGAAGGCCGTCGTCGTCAGCAGTTGGAAGATACTATTCAGCCAGTCTTCTCACAGGATCTGGCGGGACGGGTATTGCCCTTTGATCGGGAAGCGGCTGACATTTACGCCCGGATTGCTGTTGCTCGTCGCAAGATTGGCAAGCCGATCAGCCAATTCGATGCCCAGATTGCAGCAATCGCCATATCCCATGGCGCTTCGCTCGCCACGCGCAATGTCAGCGACTTTGAAGAACTTCCACTCCACGTCATCAACCCATGGGCATGAGTTTGATTTTCAGGCCGGATCATAAATGCCGGTAAGCGAAGGCGGGCCGTCCGTCTGGACCAGGCCTTTTTCGATGAGGTCTTCGATATGCGCCAGCACGGAAAGTGCGGCAGCCCCGTGCAGGCGCGGGTCGGTGCGGCGGTAGATCACTTTCACCATATCCGCGATGGTTCGGTCTCCCGCCTTGATACGCGTCAGGACCGCCTTTTCGCGCATCCGGCGGTGGGCGCGAAGACCACGCATGAAGGCGGTAGGATCGTTGACCGGGCCGCCATGGCCGGGCAAAAACAGGCGGTCCTTGCGCTTCAGTAGCTTTTCCAATGAGGACATGTAATCGCTCATTGCGCCATCGGGCGGGGCAACAATCGTCGTTGCCCATGCCATCACATGGTCGGCGGAAAACACGATGCCGCTGCCATCAAGAGCGAAGGCGCAATGGTTGGCGGTGTGGCCGGGCGTGTGAAGGCCGGTGAGTGCCCAGCCATCGCCCGCAACGGTATCGTTGTCGCCAAGCACGATATCCGGCAGAAAATCCGTATCGGCGCTTTCCGCAAACGGATTTTTCTCACCCACATGCAGCGGTCGCGCAGCGCGATGCGGCCCTTCCGCGACAGTCAAAGCCCCGGTCGCTTCCTTCAATCGCCTTGCCAAAGGCGAGTGGTCGCGATGCGTATGGCTGACGAATATATGCGTGACCTCGCGGCCTTTGAGCGCGTCCATCAACGCCTGAAAATGCGCCTGATCTTCCGGCCCCGGATCGATCACCGCAACCGATTTCGTGCCGACAATATAGCTGTTCGTGCCGTGAAAAGTGAAAGCCGATGGATTGTTGACGGTCAATCGCTGCACATTTTCCGCAACTGGAACAGCGGTGCCATAAGCCGGTTGAAATTCAAGGTCGAATACGGGTTCTGCCATGGTCGTCCAAAAGCTCTTAAAATTACGCCCTCCGGCCTAGCATGAACATGTGTCTCTACCCACAAGAAAACTTGCAACCACGCAAACATAATGATTGCCGGTGCCGCTCTGCTTTGCTAATCAGGCGCCGTTCAGGCAGTGGCGCTTCGCCCACCTGCTTCGTTGGGGCGTCGCCAAGCGGTAAGGCACCGGTTTTTGGTACCGGCATTCCCAGGTTCGAATCCTGGCGCCCCAGCCACAATCTTGCTTACGATTTTTGTCCCCAATCAAGATGTTTTGTGCCTACACGGCGTGGAGGGGAAACCGGCTCTTGACGCCACCATGTCCGTAATGCTTCAGCGAAATTCTCAGCCTTAGTCTCATCTTCGAACAAACGCTTGGGTAAAATATGGGTCTGTGTTCCCGAGGTCCAGAAATAGTAACGCTCTGCGTCTTCCTCAACCGTATCGAGGCTTTCCCACGGGCAAAACCATGTTTGCTGACGGACGAGGATATGGACGCCTTTTACATCTATGGTCATCTCGAGTGGAATATTGATTGCCTCGCGTGCATTGAGGAAGCCAATCCAGAAGCCCCAGACCTGTGCCCTGATGAAGCCATAGAGAAGTTTCGCCAGAAGAAGGCCCGCGATCAAAGAGACAGCAGCAATACATACGGCCGTCCAAGTGTCTCCGCTTTTCCACCATCCATGTGCAATTATCAATCCGACAAACAGTGAGCAGATCGTGACAAAACCGGCGAAGCGGCCAAATGGCAGCGGTTCCCTGCGAGCGTAACGGACCGCGAGATGATCTTCCACACTGAGCTCGAATTGTTTTGTGAAAGATGAGGGCGACGATGTTCGCCACACAGACGGGATCATAGATTTGGCCATTTGATCCTCCTGTGACAAGATTGGACTAAATTCTGTCCACAAAGCTGAACGCCGACGTTTTGCCGAACTACACGGCAAACATTTTCAATTTTTGCCACTGGTTGGTAACGGATTCAAGCTTGGATTGTTGAAAGCCGTACCGCTACGGCTGCGCCGACGAACCCAATGTCATCGACCCAGAAACCAAAAGGCACAGCCGTAGCCGTGCCTTTTTAGTTGATGATGCAAGCGCGTTCAAACGCGGCCTGGTGTATATTATAGCGCCATATCCGGCGTCTTCTTAACTGGCGCATCGGCAGGGGCCGCGCCACTGGCATTGATTACAGCCATATCGATCTGCGGCGGGGTTGGCAGTTGCAGGTGTTCGGCGGTGTAAGCCCATTCCTGCTGAACCTTTTCTGGGTCGTCATTCAGCTTGGTGCCGTAGCTGGGGACGATCTGGTGCAGCTTTGCTTGCCATTCCGGCGTTGCGACCTTGTCCTTGAACACCTTCTCGAGCACGCTGAGCATGATCGGGGCTGCAGTCGAAGCACCCGGGGAAGCGCCGAGGAGACCGGCGATGCTGCCGTCCTTTGCTGCGACGATTTCCGTGCCGAGCTTCAGGACGCCGCCCTTGTTGGCGTCGCGCTTGATGATCTGCACGCGCTGACCGGCCTGCCACAGGCGCCATTCTTCGGCCTTTGCCTGCGGGAAGTATTCGCGAAGCGCTGCGATGCGGTCTTCGTCGGAGAGCATCAGCTGGCCTGCGAGATATTCGACCAGCGGATATTCATCCATGCCCACCTTCATCATCGGCCAGATGTTGCTCATCGTGGTCGAGGTCAAGAGGTCGAAATAGGAGCCGTCCTTGAGGAACTTCGTGGAGAAGGTTGCGAAAGGTCCGAACAGCACGATCCGCTTGCCGCCGATAACCCGTGTGTCCAGATGCGGAACGGACATGGGCGGAGAACCGGTCGATGCCTTGCCGTATGCCTTGGCCAGATGCAGCATGCTGACATCCGGGTTTTCGTTGACGAGGAACGAGCCGCCAACCGGGAAACCAGCATAGTCTTCACCTTCCGGGATGCCGGACATCTGCAACAGGTGCAGCGCACCGCCGCCCGCGCCGATGAAGACGAACTTCGCATCCACCGTGTGCGAGCCTCCATTTGCAAGATTGCTGTAGCTGACGCGCCATGAACCATCCGCATTGCGCTCGATGGCGTCGACTTCGCTCGAAACCTGAAGATCGAAATTCGGCGTGCTCTTGAGGTGCGACACGAACTGGCGGGTGATTTCGCCGAACTCCATGTCGGTGCCGAGGGGAGACCATGTCGCGCCGATCTTCTGGGAAGGATCACGGCCTTCCATCATCAGCGGAACCCATTTCTTGATCTGCTCCGGGTCGCTGGAATACTGCATGCCAGCAAAAAGCGGGCTCGCCTTCAGCGCCTCGTAACGCTTTTCAAGATAGGCAATGTTTTCATCGCCCCAGACGAAGCTCATATGCGGCGTGTGGTTGATGAACGAGCGCGGGTTCTTCAGAACGCCGTTGCGCACCTGCCACGCCCAGAACTGACGCGAAATCTGGAAGGATTCGTTGATTTCGACCGCCTTGGAAATATCGATACCGCCATTGGCGGTTTCCGGCGTGTAGTTCAGTTCGGCCAGCGCAGAGTGGCCGGTACCTGCATTGTTCCAGCCATTGGAGCTTTCCATGGCCACGGCATCGAGACGCTCCAGCATCTGGATCGACCAGTTGGGCTCCAGCTCGCGCAGCCAGATGCCGAGCGTGGCGCTCATGATGCCGCCACCGATCAGAAGCACGTCCACCTTTTTATCGGCAGACTGCGCAATCGCCGGTGCGCCCGGAAGAGCTGCGGCAGCAAGGCCCGCAAACGCCGTTCCAAGAACCTGACGACGGTTCATGGTGAAGGCGTCTTTCGAGATTGCGGTCGGCAAGCCATTGCCCTTGTTGTCTTTGATCACGTCGCTACCTGCATGTCTTGAGGAATTTCAATTTTTGTGCGGCGCAATAAACCAAACATCAATGGGGGACAACTCTTGCAACATGTGCCAACACGGCACTTCACTTAGCGATAGCGGGTCGCTTCAAACGGTTAGCAAATGCCTGCGACAAAATGCAGCTGAGGCATTTTGCCATGTTTTTCCAACAGATAGCGCATTGATAAAACGGCTACATGCAAATGCCGAAATTTAGCTTTGCATAAATCTAATCGGTTTAAGTGGTAGCCATGTTTAATACGCATGGCTGATCTGCGCGCCGCATTTTGGCACATAATTCCGATAGGTTTTGCGCCGCGACAAAGAAAAACCCGCCTCGAGCTGAAGCGGGTTACTTTGATTGCCGAAAAGGCGGAGATTATTCCGCAGCGAGGAATTCCGCGCAGTAGCTCGGGCCGTTCACGCCCGGGCGGTCGGAAACGGTGCGGATCGAGCGAATCTTGTAGTCTTCGCCAACAGTCAGCTGAACCGTGCAGGACAGGTAGGACGTGCGGGCAGACGAAATCTGGCGGCCGCGCTTGCCATCCTTCTCTTCATACTTCGCCGGAATCTTGGCCGTCTTGTAGCCACCGCGCCATGTATAGGTCGTGGTGCTGCCGGAATCGACGTCGCTCAGCGGCGGGCCGAACTTGGCGAAGAAGACGCCAGCGGACTGGCCAACCCAGCGGGTTTCGACCGGGCTCTTGGCAGAGATGGATGGGGTTGTCGTGCAAGCGGACAGGGCAATGGCAAGCCCTGCAAGCATTACGCTGCGAAATCGCATGATGAAACGTCCTTTTGTGCCGATCCGGCTCTTTCGCCGGAGATGATGTTCCCCTAACAGATTTACGAAAGACGGGGAGTAGGAAGTGCACATCCGTTGAAAATTTCCTGCCACAATTGCTTTTTTGTAACGATTTTCACCACACTGAATTGGCACCTGAACTCCGGCGTCCCCCTGTCACAAAAAATTCGTGATCGATGCTTGTCCAAAGCAGGAGGCTGGTCTATAGAAACGCCGCTGGTCACGGAGTGTAGCGCAGTCTGGTAGCGCACGTCGTTCGGGACGACGGGGTCGGAGGTTCGAATCCTCTCACTCCGACCAGATTGAAAAAATCCCTTGTTTCTCCATTATATTGCTCCTCGTCCACGCTTTCTATGGTGCGCTTACGTCAGCTTGAGGAAAGCTTGTCGCTCTAGGTCTCGTTCATCACATCTTGCCCATTGTCGCGGGATGCTGGCCGACCAAAGGAGCGAGAGAATGTCCGAGGCTGAACTTTCGACGCGGGCGCCTGCGCTTTCCGAGCTCGCGCTTGGATTGGAGGTTTTGCAGACGCGGATAGAAGCTATCGGTCAGCAGGTCGAAATGCAGGGCGAAATCCAGCTTGAGATCGCAAAGCTTCTTCAGTCTCTTCATGGTGGTCTGCAGTCTATCCCGGAGCAGCTCATCGACGGCATCGATTTGCGCGTAGAGCAGAGGGATCGGGATAAGATCGCTGTCACGAAAGAGGTTCTTGTGCAGCTTGATACGCGTTTGACGCAGCTTCTGACGGGCGTTCACGCGGTAAAACAGACGTCCAATCTTGCTCTGCGAGAGTTGCGTGCAAACGCGCGCGTCGTGCGCGCCGTATTTGTCGTGCAGTCCATTGCCATGTGGGATGCTCTGGTGGGTGTCTATGAGGCGATGATCGAAGATCCCCGCTTCCACCCTCTGGTCGTCTCGATCAATCACAGTCATCTCGGGCGCGGCGATTTTGAAGGCGAGACGGATGTTCATCTTGCCCTGAACGCGATGGGCGTGCCTCATATCCGGCTGGATTTGTCCTCTATCGATGCGTCCGATGTTCTGCGCAATCTGCGGCCCGATGTGGTGTTTCGGCAGCAGCAATGGGACATGCCGGTGCCGCCGGGGTTGCGAACCCATGAGATCACCTATGCGCGCATTTGTGTTGTGCCTTATGGAATGGGTGTGCTTGCCAATCCGGATGGGAAGGATGAGGCCGATGAGGCCTATCATCTGAATTACGATCAGGTCTATCATCGACTGGCCTGGAAGGTGTTCTGCGAGACGGAAAAGACGCAGTCCTATTATCAGTCTTTCCAGCATTCCGACCCGGAGAAATTCGTTCTATCGGGTTATCCCAAGCTCGACAGGTTGCTGGAAGCGCGGGGGCACGGAGTGTGGCCGGTTGAGAGCGGTGATGGCCGCGGTTATCGCGTTATCTGGGCTCCTCACCATTCTCTCGTCATTCAGGGCGCGGGCTTCGGCGTCTTCCATCTCATCTGCAAGCAGATGTACGAGTGGGCTCAAAGCAGTCCCGATATTCAATTCGTCCTAAAGCCACATCCTGCACTCGCTTTTACCGCAACGCGGACCGGCGCGATGGCTCCTGAGGGTTACGATGCCTTCGTGGCAAAATGGTCCGCTCTGCCGAATTGCGCAGTATGCGAGGGTGACTATGCGAAGCTGTTCGATGCCTCGGACCTGATGGTAACCGATGGCGTTGCCTTCCTGACCGAATACCATCTCTTTGAAAAACCGATTATTTTCTTCGACTCTGGCATTCATGCGCCATTCAATGCGCTTGGACGTCTAGGTGAGCAGGCTGCACATCGTGTTGAAGATTTCGATGGCATGAAGCAGGCAGTCCTCGATTATAAAAGCGGAAAATCATGGCCGCTTGAGCAAGAGCGTAGAGCGCTCCTCAATGTCCTTTTGCCATCGGAAACGCCCGCGTCTCAGGTCATCCTGAATTCCATTTATGACGGCATCCATCTCTCAAGGTCTTAACATGTACAGACACGCAATCGATGTGCGGAATACAGCTGCGGAGCAGTCTCCTCTTCATCCTTATCCGCGTTCATCCGGCACCGCTTTCGCCTTTGATCTGGACGGAACCATTACCAAGGCCGAACTGCTTCCCATGATTGCCTCGGAACTGGGGCTCGAGTCAGAAATGCGTCTTTTGACAGAACTGACCATGGCTGGTTCGATCCCATTCGAGGATTCCTTCCGATTGCGTTTTGCCATTTTGCGAAGCGCGGGGATCGATCGTATCCGGTCGATTGTCTCGGAGGTGGAATTCGATCCCGATATCGAGGACTTCATCAGGAACAACATAGACAGATGTTTTGTCGTCACCGGCAATCTCGACTTGTGGATTCAGCCTCTCATCGAGCGGCTAGGCTGCAAATTCTATACGTCCACAGCCACAACGGATGACGAAGGACGGATTACCGGACTTGACGTCGTCATGCGCAAGAATGTCGCTGGCCTGGAGTTGAAAGAGCGCTTCGGGCGCCTTGTGTCCATCGGTGATGGATTCAACGACATTCCGATTTTCGATGTTGCCGATATCGGCGTTGCTTTCACCGGACTTCACAATGCTCCTGATGCGCTTGTGTCCGTATCCAATTATGTCGCGCTGAACGGAAAATCCTTATGTCGACTGTTAAACACGCTGTAATAGCGGCTGCCGGACTTGGGTCGCGTCTTGGCCACGGAAAGCCCAAATGCCTGGTCGAAATCGAGGGTGTCAAAATCCTCAAGCACTTGCTCAGCCTTCTCACGGAGGTAGAAGATGTGAGGGTGGTCGTCGGCTTTGAAGAGAGGGAGGTCATCTCCGAGCTTCGCAAAATCCGGCCCGACGTTCTTGTCGTGCGCAATCCGGGTTTTCGCACCACGACGACCCTTCATAGCTACGAACTCGGCGCACGCCATATCAAGGGCGACTGCCTTTTCATGGATGGCGATATGCTGATCGAAGAAGCAAGCTTCAAAGCTTTCCTCAAATCATGCATGCCGAATGTGCCGCGCCTGGCAATCACGAAAACAAAAACCCGCGATGCGGTTTTCATCACGATCGATGGAGATCAGGTCACATCTTTTCGACGTGAGGATCCGACCGAATTCGAGTGGGCGAACATTTCCTGGCTGCCCAACGAGTTTTTCGCAGATATCGGCAACACGCCAGTCTATGAGCATCTCCGGCAATTTCTTCCCATCAGCGCCCAGGAATTGACTGCCTATGAGATCGACAACGAGGATGATCTCGCACTTGCCCGCGAAAACCTCCATCTTTTTTCCCTGAACGAGCTCGCCTGATATCATGCTGGATTTTACGGACGCGAACAGGACGATTGGAATCATTGGTGGAGCAGGCGTTGCGGCGTCTGCCGAGCTTGTTCGGCGCATCGAGGAGAAGATCACGGCTTTCGGCGCTTTCCGGGATTCGCAACACCCCGAACTCCTCCTTTATAATGCGACGCAGGTTCCAAGCCGCAGCATGTATCTGGAAGGACGCGGGGAAAGTTTCGTTCCGGGTTATGTGAAGGCTGCGGAGAAACTGAAAAACGCAGGCGCTTCCTTTGTCGCCATGTGCTGCAACACAGCTCACTATGCCCGGCAGCAGATTGCCGACGAGGCGGATGTTACGATCATCAACCTTCTGGCGGAGAGCCTCACGGCAGCACTTGCCGCTGCTCCGGACGCCCGAAGAATTGGAGTGCTATGTGCGGATGGCACGAGGTCGATTGACCTTTATGGCGTGGAAGCCGCAAAACTGGGTCTTGCGGTGGAGATTGTCTATCCCGATGCAGCCTTTCAGGAAATGCTGACACGCGGCATTTGCAACATCAAGAAGGGCTACCATCGAACACTGCCGGTTAGCGATGCAGAGAGACCTGCGCATCTATATGCTCTGGCTGCTGCAAATCTGGTGGAAAAAGAGGTGGATGCCATCGTTTTGGGATGCACCGAAATCCCGTTGGACTTTGCAGAGGTTGAAGTCGCCGTACCCTGCATCGATACGATCGAGGTTCTTGCAGATGTCTGCATCGCAATGGCCGCTGGCTCCAGAAACCTGGCGAAGTAAGGCTGATCATGGCTCGGATTTACGATACGCACGAAAACATCGATAGCCTGCAAATTCAGAACTTCTTCAACGCACGGGCGAAAAAAGAGACCGATGCGGTGAACGCGGTGATGTTGCAGTCTGCAGGCTCGTCTCTTGCGACGGATCGTGACATTCACGAGCGTTCTCATCTTCTTCCAAGACCAGCCTCGCGCTCCAAGATTCTGGAGCTTGGATGTGGTGCAGGACGGCTGGCTTTGGCATATCGCGACGAAGGTCACGCCTATCTCGGAATCGATTTTTCCGACGAGCTCATAGCGCGCGCAAATGCGGATGTGGCTATTCCAGACAGAATTCACTTTCAGGTGGGGCAAGTCCCATCGATAGAGGTGGAAGATCTTAGGCTTCAGCCGCCCTTCGACCTTATCATCGTCACGGCGCTCCTGCTTTATCTGAACGATGAGGCTGTGTTGCAGACTTTTGAATTGATCGGTAAACTCGCAGCACCGGTAGCGGAAGTCTATGTTCGCGAGCCGCTCTCCGATATCGCCAAACGCATGACGTTGAAGCAGCATTTCTCGGAAGAGCTGGATGACGTCTATAACGCCATCTACAGGACGCCAGACGAAATGAAAGCCGTGCTGGATCAGACGCTGGTCTCGGGCGGCTTCACCTACAAGGTCTGTGGAGATTACGCATTTCCACCTTCGTTGCAAAACCGGGCAGAAACGGCACAGCGGTATTTTTCCCTGTCGCGAGGCTAGAGCTTTTCCTTTTTAAATGGAAACGTTCCGCTGCACCATCTTACCGCTGTCGGATCAAAAAAGGCGCCGATTTGTTCGGCGCCTTTTCGGTTAGTCCAGGTCTTCCAATATTCTGGAAGCGGTTGCCGCGCTGGTGCGCCGGAGTTCGATTTCGTCGCGGCGGCTGGAGAGGAGTTCGCTGGCGAGCAGCGCTTCGGCCATATCCGCCGGTAGTGAAAGGATGACGCGTTCGCCCTCGGAAATCTTGCCCGTATCGCTGCGCTTGCTGAGAATCATCCCACCCGCGACCGTGTTGTTGGTGTCGGGGTCGATCAGGATGAAGGAGCCGGTGGAGCGGTTTTGCTCATAAGGGTCGAAGATCGCGGTTTCATCGAAAGCCAGACGTACCTTGCCGATGGCATTCATCTGAAGCGTTTCGGCGTGCGGCTGCCACTGGCCGTTCTTCAGGTCCAGCTGGGTTACAGGCTGAACGCTGACGCGCTGGCGGCGGCTGCCGCTTTTTAGCCAGTAGCGCTTGTTCGGCTCGATGCCGCCCGGCTGCAGCGCCACGATCTGCGCATCGAAGGCAAGGCCGGTCTGAGGCTGCGAATCTATGGAGACGATCATGTCGCCGCGCGAAACGTCGACCTGGCGATCCAGCACCAGCGTCACGGCATCGCCCGCAACGGCTGCATTGCGCACCAGATCGAAGGTCACGATCTGCTTCACATTGGCGACCATGCCGGAGGGAAGAATGACGACCGAGTCGCCCGGCTTCACCGCACCACCGGCAACCGTACCCTGATAGCCACGGAAGCTTTCGCCCGGACGCGAAACGCGCTGCACGGGCAGGCGGAAGCCGCCAGTCTGGGTGGAGCGAACGGTGGCCAGTTCCAGCGTTTCGGCCAGCGTCGGACCCTCATACCACGGCATCGAAGCCTTCGCCGAAAGAACGACATTCTCGCCCTTCAGCGCCGACATGGGGATGGAGGTGATCTGCTTGATGCCGAGCGACAGCGCAAATTCCTTGAATTCATGCGCGATCAGCTCGAAACCGGCCTTGTCATAATTGGTCAGGTCGATCTTGTTGACGGCCAGCACAAACTGACGGATGCCCATCAGTGCCGCAATGGTGGCGTGGCGGCGGGTCTGTTCCAGAATGCCGGTGCGGGCATCCACCAGCAGCACGGCGAGATCGGCGGTTGAAGCGCCGGTTGCCATGTTGCGGGTATATTGTTCATGGCCGGGCGTGTCGGCAACGATGAAGGCGCGCTTGTCTGTGGCGAAATAACGATAGGCAACATCGATGGTGATGCCCTGTTCGCGCTCCGCCTGAAGACCATCCAGCAGCAGCGCGAAATCGGGCAGGCCAAGATCGTTCTGCTTGCCGCTATCCCGCTTCAACGTCGCGGCCTGATCTTCCTTCACCGCCTTGGTGTCCCAAAGCAGACGGCCGATCAGGGTGGACTTGCCGTCATCGACGCTGCCGCAGGTGATGAGGCGAAGCGGACGCGTGTCCTTGACTGATTTCGCAGGCTCGACAAATGGCAGAATGGTCGCGGATTGCGCCGTAGAGTTCTGTGTCATCAGAAATAGCCCTCGCGCTTTTTCTTTTCCATGGAGCCGGACTGGTCGCGGTCAATCGCGCGACCTTGGCGTTCGGAGACGGTGGCAATCTCGAGCTCGGAAATCACTTCGTCCAGCGTCGTCGCTTCGGAGCGGATGGCACCCGTGAGCGGGAAGCAGCCCAGCGTGCGGAAGCGGATCGAATCATACTTGATCTCTTCGCCCGGCTGCAGCTCCAGACGCTCGTCTTCGGCAAGGATCATCATGCCGTCACGCTCGATATAGGGGCGTTCCGCAGCATAATAGAGTGGCACGAGCGGAATGTTTTCCGCCTGAATGTAACGCCAGATATCGACCTCGGTCCAGTTGGAGAGCGGGAAGGCGCGAACGCTTTCTCCCTGACGGACCATGCCATTATAGATGTTCCACAGTTCCGGGCGCTGGTTGCGCGGGTCCCATTTGTGGTCAGGCGTGCGGAAGGAATAGATGCGCTCCTTGGCGCGGCTGGCCTCCTCGTCACGGCGCGCGCCACCGAATGCGGCGTCGAACTTGCCGGCATCGAGAGCCTGACGAAGCGCTTCCGTCTTCATAATGTCGGTGTAGAGCGCCGAACCATGGGTGAATGGCGTTACATTCTCAGAGGCACCGCGAGGATTGGTGTAGGAGATGAGATCGAGATCATATTCCTTGACGATATTATCGCGGAATTCGATCATCTCCTTGAACTTCCAGCCGGTGTTGACGTGCAGAAGCGGGAAGGGGATGCGGCCCGGAAAAAACGCCTTGCGCGCAAGGTGCAGCAGCACGGACGAATCCTTGCCGATGGAATAGAGCATCACCGGTCGGTCGAACTCGGCTGCAACTTCGCGGAAAATATGGATGGCTTCGTTTTCGAGGGCTTTCAGATGAGGATCGAGCGGCTGCTTGGGGCTGCTTACGCTGTTGCCTTCCGTTTCCGGAACTGCATTGGACATTTTAAACTCCGGGCAATGTACTGAATGAGAATTAGTTCTGTGGGGCGGTGGGTATGGCTGAGCTTTGCGCTGCTTCGGCAACATGCAGGCCGCATTCGCGCTTCTCGTCATTTTCCCACCACCATCGACCGGCGCGCTCAGGCTCGCCGGGCTTGATGGCGCGGGTACACGGCTCGCAGCCGATGGAGGGATACCCACGCGCATGAAGTGGATTGACGGGAATGTTTTCCGCCAAAACATGGGCCTTGATCGTATCGATATCCCAGTCTGCCAGCGGGTTGATCTTGATGAGATTGCGATCCGCATCGAACTCCGCAAACGGCGTCGTGGCGCGGTTGCCGGACTGGCCACGACGCAGGCCGGTGATCCAGAAACCGGCACCCTCCAGCGCCTTGGCCAGCGGAATCAACTTGCGGACATGGCAGCAGGCATGGCGGGCCTCGACGCTCTCATAAAAGCCGTTCAGGCCGTATTTCTCCGCGTAGGCGTCGATATCGTCCTTCTGCGGATAAAAGCGGGTGATGGTGAGATCATAGCGATCTTCCGTCTCGTCAATCAGGCGGAGCGTTTCGGGAAACAGGCGACCGGTTTCGAGTGTCGCGACTTCGATCGGCAGACGATGCGTGCCGATGGCTGCCGTAATCACCTGATCCTCGATGCCGAGGCTGGTGGTAAACACGGCGCGGGCACCGAGACCCGCAACCAGCGCCAGCCTTTCGGCAAGGCTCAATGCTTTCAAGGCATCATCCAGAGAGGCGACATCGTGGCTGGAAACGGTATGCGAAGGCGTATTGATCGTCATTTCTCGATTTCCGAAACTTTACTGTCCCGATAATCCCAGAAACGCGCAACAGATGACAGGAATGGCTATTCTTCTACATCGCGGTGATGAGCAAATATCTCTCTTCTGGCGACCTTACGCGCAAAAGACTCCCAGTAAGGGCAAATTGATACACTTAGCCGCCGCGACCTTAAGAGCATGTGGTTCGAAATTGCAAGAGGTAAGATTATATTTTCTGTAATTTTTATAGATTTCTCTTCTCAGCCTTGGCGCGGCGTGAGTGGCAAGTGAGTGAAACGCTATTCTCTTCAAGCGAATTTTATGTGCGTAACGAAGAAAAATATGCGAAAAACGAGAACAGTTTTTGCGTTCGAAAGAAAAATGGTGCGCAACTTGTTGCGTATTTCCGGGGCCAGACGGTGCTTTTGTTATCGTCGGAGTAAGCCGAGGGGAAACACTTTTGCGATTGCGATTGCACCAATTGATTAGTTTTTCGCAACGGTTAGTTTGAGGCTCAACGCATCCAGGAGGGTAGTGATGTCGAAATTTCTTTCCAGCCTCAGCGCAGTTGCGCTCAGCCTGTCTGTAACTTTGGGTGCTGTGGGAACGGCCTCTGCGGAAACAAAGCTTCTTAATGTTTCTTATGATCCGACCCGTGAACTCTACAAGGATTTCAACGAAGCCTTTGCCAAGAAGTGGAAGGCCGATACGGGCGAAGATGTCGCAATCCAGCAGTCGCATGGCGGCTCCGGCAAGCAGG